>CAJQOL010000114.1 GCA_905479925.1 uncultured Kangiellaceae bacterium
AATTGGTGTTTAAAAACTTAGAGAGAGTTTCCGAAATATGGTTTTCAGTTTCGGAGATTGATTCGGATAATTTGTTTAGCGATAAGTTATCTTGCAAAAACAATTTATCTTCTTTCATTACACCTTCCAATTTAGCAGCAATAGACTGCATTTTTTCAGAACTAAGCAATGCAGTTCTAGCTTGGGCAGCACGAGGTAAACTTCTTTCAGACTCTTTAAGTACCTTTTGATTGAGCGCTTGCTGTATAAAGATAGCTAATGCAAGTGCCTCGATTAAGGGCAGTATTATTCCAGACCCAAACCAATAGAATCCTAATGCGCCGAGAGAAAACTCTACCGCATACATTAACCATGCGATACCCCATATTATCAATACAGGTCTCAGCCAATCTAATGAACGTTGGCCAATATCTGAAAAACGCTCCATAAGTTGTTGACGATGAGAATTATGAAGTTTGAAAGCGGCCATTAAGAATAAAGCGGTGTATACAATAAATAACAAGGTCGCAAACGAGCAGGTAAAAAGCGCAATTTTCCAAAGCTCGGGATCTCTGGTTAGTGGATTAGCCAGCGCTAGTTTTTCTGCGGGGCTGATCATAAAAATAAAGGGAAGCATCGCCAACAAAACGACAGCTGGACCAGATAAAGCAAATGCCAACATATTTTTGCCTATAGCACTGTCTGGTGACATGGAGGCATGAGCATAAAAGTAGAGTGCAGGCCCCAGTAAAATTCTAAAAGGAAGTTGTGCGCCAGCTAATGCAGGTGCATAGACATAAGCCCCCGAATAGATAAAGAGCTCCCCCGCTAAATGTATGAGCAGTAATAACAATAAAGCCTTTAGAAAAACATTTTGTCTTTCCTTAGCTCTTTTGAAAACCTCCAATAAAGCGATTATTGTCATTCCGATCATGCAGGAATATATAACAGTGGGTAAAACGTTGACCATTCTATTACCAAATATAAGGATTCTTGTAACGCCCAGTAAGTATAGAGTTAAACGGGGCTCGAATCCATATATCATCAAATTGGTCGAATTAGCTTGTACCTTAGACCTATTCCTTAGACCTATTCCTTAAATCTGTTCCTTAGACCTGTACCTAAAATCTTGTTCTTTAGGCGGTAAAATTTGTCGGGCTAATAGAAGGATGCTTACCTGCGACCAGTTGAGCTAACCAATCACTGACCATAGGTTGAAGGCTTTTCATTTTCCGCCGGTTTATTTATACCCTTGGTCAACAACCAAATACCGGCACCAAGTTCAAAAAGAGCTCCAGGAAAAAGAACAAACATTACCTCGCTAGGTAAGTCAGGAATAAGTAATTTGGCTAAAGGATACAAAATTAAACTCGCGTAAGTTATCAGCCCCCAAATTGACCATAGTCTCGGAATGAATTGATTTTTGAAAAACAAATAGAATGTAATAACGCCTGCAAACCCCATGGATATCCAGCTGTACTCGTAGGCGGGAACCCTAAAGCTCGATACAACAATCATTAATGTGTGTAGCTGCTCTGCGTCAAATGCTTCCAATAAATAGCTTTTACTCGACAAGGACAACATTGTCATACTAATTACAACGGCAATTCCACCTATGATGATCTCCACTAATCTGAGGCACAGCGCTGTTTGCGCTAATTGTTTATGAGTCGACTTTAAAACAAAATAAAATGACAGCGAAGCCATAATAACTCCGAGAAACATGATTACTTCCGCAACAATTCCTATACGAAAGTGCATTTCGTTTTCAAATAAGCCGCTGACTTGGTTTGCATCAATATCAGATAAATTGGTATTCAATAAAAAGTTCTTAACTAACCCAGCGACTGTGAATAGGACATATGAAAAGCCTGCTATTCTGGCGTATACATATTGAAGGTTTGGTTCGTTTTTTGTGCTCATTTCTTTTCTCTTCGAGTGTTTATATTAGCGATGGTCTCAAACGCTAGGCCGTTAACGCTTAGCGTTTAATTGCCCGCAGTTGTTTTAAGGGTAAGTCCTAAACCTAAAAAAGCTGCAGCAATGATTGCGTTGGTGTAAAAGTCCAGCGACAGGCCTACCTCCATTCCTTTTATCATGCTTACAACCAGCATTAAGCCCCACATAGCCAATGGCACCGTTAATAGGTAGCCGATTTTTCGCTGGTTAGTTGGTAGTAAAAATGCGATAGCGTTAGTTAAGAACGCTAATACCATGGCTAGCATGAAAACAGCGATTAACCCAAGTATGCCTTGAGGAGCAGGATCTGGTATGCCTTCTGCAAATACCGAGACAGCGAAAATCCATATTGCCGCCAACCCCAAAGAGGCGCCCGCCAGCAACGCAAAGGCTGCACCACTTTTAGCTAATAGCGGAGCAAAGACAGATGCTCGTGGATAGAGCTTAAACAAACCCAATACCCCTGATGCTAAGCCTATAATTGCTGGTATAGCTGCCCATAAAATAGATAGCTGAAAGTTAGAGTAATAACGAATCCACAAAAATGCGGTATTTATCAACATGAAACTACCGGCAACTATAAAAAAGTGAGCATCCCAACCTCGTAAATTACTTAACGTCATAGTAGAGCCTTTCATTTAAATTCCTCATACGGTGATTTTCCAAATAAAGCTGTCGAGTTAGTCTGTATACAAACTACTTAATATTTGCCGCTTGATCCTGATTTAAGGCTTGTTTCTGGTTTACCGCTTGTTCCTGATTTATCGGTTGTTTCTGGTTTACCGCTTGTTCCCGGTTTACTGACAGGCCTTTGAAAACCAGCCAAAGACCAATTAATACCTCAAATAAAGCGCCGGGAGCCATTGCATAAGCCAGTTCTGACGGAGGGTTATGCACGGCGATGTTAATCAAACCGTACCCAACCATGGTCGAATAGGTAATAACTCCCCAACCGGATAAAAAGCGAGGAATATAACAGGAGATATAAAAGAGATAACAATAGGCAATACCGCCAATACCCATAATAACCAGCAGAACGTTATATCCAACGGCACTTAACTTTAGGAAAAACCTGGCTAATGCCTGTAATTGCTGCGCTTCAAAAACCTGTAAATAGTCAGCGCCGCTTAGCAGCATTATTATGGCTAGATAAAAAATGATAACGACACATCCTAGTATCGCTTCAGCGAACCTGAAGGTTAATCCAAACAAAGCAAGGTTTTTGTTGACTGGTTTTAAAACAATATAAAGCGACCAAGAAAGTACCATTACTAAGATAAACATTAACAACTCGATCGCGATACCAACTTTAAATATACCTTCGTCCCCCACAAATTTATCCGCCGCATCCTTTGCTTTTAACAAAGAGCCCACATCAAAAATGGCACTAGGGAGCAAAGCCAATACAATAATCAGTACATAGGCAGCCCCTGCTGTTTTTGTATAGTTAGTCTTTAGGTTAGGTGATACGTTGGTCATTACACAGCTCTTTATGAATAATAAGTTCTGAGCGAAATGTAGCGTTTTTTAGAGGTGTTGGCGTTTGAATGGGCACATTCGGACGTATTTTGTCGAATTACTCGAGATAAATGGGATGTTTTGGCTATTGTGGAACGTTAAGGAACATTTTCTTACAGAGCTATGAAAACTTGAAATGCGCTAAAGCAACGCCCGGTTATTCAATACTCTCAATTTTTTCAAAAATTCCGGAGATGACTTTCCGTTCGTCTTCGGTCAGTTCGGGTCGCCAAATATCAAAGATAAGTACCACTCGTGTGCTATCACTGGTATTTCGAGCTTCATGTTCTATAGAGTCATCAAAAATCATCATTTGGTTTTCAACCACTTTACGAGTCTGATTTCCAACGCGCAGCTCACAACCGTCTGGTACGATTAAAGGTAAATGTACCAAAAGGCGTGCATTAGTTTGACCGTGATGCGGCGGTATATGAGCTCCTGGTTTTAACAGCGAAAAAAGGATATTGGGTGAGCGGCCATTAATTTTAGCAATCGGCAGCTCAGAAAGTGCATGATAGGTTTGCGGACACTTATTTATGTTCCGTTCAATAGGGGCGCCATCCTTAACTAAGTGAAACGCGCTCCAACGCGAGTCTTCTTCTAAACCAATATTACTCAGTGCAGGTGCATCGGGGTTATGCTCCATATAAGGAGAAAAAACACCTTCGTCCATGAGTAGTTGTTTTAGCTCTCGCTTAATATCTGGCGCTTTCAATAGCAGTTTTTCAGTCCATTCGAATTCAGAAACCTTATAAAACTGTCTGTGAGGAAGTTCAGGGATATAGAGCTTACTAGGATTTTGGTGAAAGATTTCTTTTCGCCCCATCATAATATCGATGGTTTGTTCCATACGACTTTCACCGCCCCCTCCTGTCATTCCAATTTCATTTAAAAAGGAAGACATACTTTTTTCAAAATGTTTTGCCGCAGCATCACAAGCAGCTTGTGCTCGCCGAATCTCCTTGGCATGGGATTCCGGTAACTGACTAATCTCCGGTGCTAGTCTTATTGCAGCCAAGTAAAAACTCGACGCCGCTTTAACCTTACCTAATCCGGTTAGCGCATCGGCCTTAATTAAGTTTGCATTGATATCCTTTGGTTCAATTAATAGATAACGGTCAATTGTCTCTAAACAGAAATCAAAACTAAACTCTGCTCTTGCAGAGAATGCGGCAGCCATTAAAACGTCCTTATGACTATCTCCATCGGTTATCGCTTTTTGAAGATACGCGAGCGATTCGCGAAAGCGCCCCTGTTGCGCTGCTTTTAATCCCAAAAGTCCATTTTGCGAAGGCGATTGATTGGTCAAATTGCTTCATTCCTAAAATATTAATATTTATTGTCGATAGTAGTCAAAGAACACGGGTTATTAAGGTGCAGACAACTACATAAGGCGTATTTTCTATTTTATAGGAACATAGTTTACCGTCCCTTTTCAAGCCACTTTATACAACTTTTGTACAATCTTTGTTAGCAAGGATGTTTTCAGATCCCCGTTGCGGAACTTGGTTAATATCTAATCTGTTCCCAGATTTATTTTTTAGCTTCCAACATCAATTTCTTTTTGAGAAAGCGAATCAGCCTTATGTAACTAGTAGAAGGCCTGTAACGACTAGAAGTCCTGTAACTAGTAAAAGTCCTTTAACGAGTAAAAATCCTGTCACAAAAGAGTCAATTATTGGTCATTTATCGATGCCAAGATCATTGCTCAAAATCTAGGAGACAGATTAATGTTAAAAATGAACTCAGCTGAAAGTAACCAACTTGAAATATCAAACAGCAATGTAACAAAAATTGGTTGCTACTATATTGTTTCGATTAAGCAAGGCGGTCGAAAAATAACGAGCTTTCCGCAACACTCGATTGAAGCAGCCATCACCGAGTTTCGAGTTAGGTATGCACTGGCTACGCTATAACAAACTTCTCATTCTAAATCCATACAAGAAATGGAGTCCGAACTGACCAAGAATTTATTCAGCAGTGAGCTAAAAAAGCCAACGGTTAAACATATAGAAGTGAGCCATGCTTCTGAACCGCTTGTCTAGGACGATAAAGCGGTTCAGAAACTAACGTTTGGTAGGTATAAAATACTCAATAGCTAGGATTTCTTCATCAAACCCATTAAACCATGCACCGTAGCTTCTACGCCCGCTCTCACCGATGGTTCAGGGGAAATTTTAAACTGAGGACTATGATGGCTTGGAACTTTTCCCTTGCCGGCTTTAGCCCGGTCAAAGTCTTCTGCCGGTGTTCCACCAACATTAAAATAGACACTTGGTATATAAGGAGAGGTAGTGAAGAAACCAAAATCTTCCGCTCCCATCCCCGACTCCGATGGCTCAAGTAGTGTTTTCTCTCCCATCTTTGAAGCAAGTGTAGCCTTCAAACGGCGAGCTAATTTTTTGTCATTAAATGTAGGAGGATACGAGAACTCACTTACGGTGACCTCCGGCAACTTATGTTCTGGGATACCTGCTGTTCTAGCTGTGCCAATAGCGATTCTTTCTATTGCCTTAAGCAATTGTGATCGAACAGTCGGGTTCAAACTTCTTACCGTGAGTTGCAGGTGAGCCCTGTCGGAAATAATATTATGTTTTGTGCCGGAGTGAAACGCTCCAACGGTTATTACACCGGCATCGCGCGGCGCAAGTTCGCGACTAATAACAGTCTGTAGGTTATTGACAATTTGTGAGCCAATAACAATGGGGTCTTTGCCTTGGTGCGGATAAGCACCGTGTGCCCCAATTCCATGAACAATAATATCAACACTATCGGAGCCAGCATAAGGCGAGCTTTCGTCAATGGTTATTTTTCCTGCAACGGAATCAGCGTCCACATGAAATGCAAACGCATAATCGGGTTTGCCGAACTTATCCCAAATACCGTCCGCCATCATTGCCGATGCACCGGGCCCTCTTTCTTCTGCGGGCTGACCAATTAACATTAAAGTGCCCGACCAATTTTCTTTTGTTTTAGCCATTTGCCTAGCGATGCCAACAAGACTAGTCATATGCACATCGTGACCGCACGCATGCATCACACTGACCGATTCTCCATTCCAATCTTTGGTTATCACCTTTGAAGCATTCGACAAGCCAGACTCTTCCTTTACCGGAAGGCCATCCATATCAGCTCTTACCATAACCATGGGACCTGGGCCATTCTTCATGATAGCTACGATGCCGGTACCGCCAATATTTTCAGTAACATCAAAACCAACCGAGCGAAGCTCTTCTGCTAAACGTTTAGCGGTTTGATGCTCCATTAGCGATAGCTCTGGATTACGATGAAAATGATCCCACAAAGCGGCCAAGTGATTCTGGTAATCAGTTTTAATAGCACTTGAAATTTCG
>CAJQOL010000115.1 GCA_905479925.1 uncultured Kangiellaceae bacterium
CATCATTTTTCCTTATAGCTCTAACCTTTAATGAGGCAATTTATTCCCATTCAATTGGTCTGTAATATTAATTATTTTGATTGGCCGCTTTTCATAATACCGCCTCAAGCCCGTGAGTCAATGAACGTCAGCAGTGTGATGATTGTACTTGCTGAGAGATCAATGTATACCCGTGTTTTATACTTTGTCGCCTGTTTTTACGCCACGTGATAGCTCAGGCAATTTCACAAGTTTTTTAACTAAATCCCACGCGCACTGCTCCTTATCGAGGATATCACCGTCATTACAAGTGATAGCAATAACTGTATCGATTTCAGGAAATATGACAAGCAATGCATACCACAGTGTATTTGAGCCGTTATGCCATAATATCGGACCGACACCTAAATCTTCGGTCGAGTCTACAATCCAACCGTAGGCATAATCATCTAGTGATGGCTGATGCAAACGTCTATAGGTTTCAGGTTGAAGCAATGCGCCGTTACCTAGAGCTCCTTGAAGGTGTTCATTTCCAAATAGCACCATATCACTGAGGTTCATATGCATAGTGCCAGCCGGTCCCATTATTGGGGAGTTATCATCTTCGGCGCCTGAGCTGTAGGTAAAAACTAGGACTTTCTTATGTCCTCTGGGCTGTTTAAGCTCGCCGCTTTCATCCTGAGGATGTCCAAAACCTCCGCTGCTAATTTCAAGTGGAGTTAAAATCTCTCGTCGAATAAGCTCTTCCCAAGACATACCTGTCTTCTTTTCAGCCATTACGCCGGCTATCGTATAACTTACATTTGAGTACTCGAATACATTTCCCGGTACTGTTTCAGGCTCTTTTTGTAGTATTTTTATTACGGCGGATTCTCTTTCTCTCATCCGCTCTATACCTTCCTCTGGCCTCTTAAAGTTGGTTAAGAAGGGAAAATTGGCAGGAACTCCCGCGGTATGCGTGAGTAACAGCTCTAACGTTACGTCGAACCAAGCCGCTTCGACTTCGTCACCCTCGGAAAACGCTTCCTTGATTGTTGTACTCCAACTCAGTTCCCCCTTCTCAACCAATCGTGCAATCATCGTCGACGTAAAAGCTTTTGTAATAGAACCAATGTGCCATTTATCTTTATCGCACAGCAGAACTTTACTACCTTTTTTCCGCTCACCACTCACTGCAGTAGCAACTACCTCTCCGCTCTGAAAGATTGATACGCCGAGACCAATCAATCCAGTTGACTCTCTTTGGCTATCGACCAGTTCGCTCAGTTTGTGTTTGATATCTTGAGTACTTTTCATATCACTAACAGCTTATTGATTAGAGTAAATGGCACGAAAACGAAACACTACCCGTCGTGTTTTTGGTTTGAATCGAAATTACTATGTTACATGCGGTGAAAGCTTTCGCAATCTTTTTTATGTGTGAATAATGGAGCTGAAACACTCAGAAGTTCCAGAATTGAGTCAGTCTATATCTGGCTACAGGTATACGGTCGACAAAAAAGAAGTTGGAAGGAATTGTCGGGGCTCAAGTACTTAGCTTGCTGCGTGGTTGCTATGTGGCTAAATACCTTCTATGAAGGGCTAATGTAAAACTCTTTGTATTAACTAATACAGTGTTTCCATAAAGGCTTGTTTCCTGACATTTACAAGCCTTTAAGATCAAAATGCTGAACAAGTTACTGACAGTCTATAGTTTATGACCGTCGATAATCTAGTTATCCATTTCAAACCAAGGTATTAGAAGCTCCCTATAACCAACGACACCTAAAACTTTGCCACCCTCTGCGACAACGGTATGAGATAACCCAAAGTTGTCAAACAATCTCGCGCAGTAACGAATGTTCATTTCAGGTTCTATAGTGATGACTGGCTTAGACATTATTTCATAGACATTCACCCTACTAACCGCCCTATTCTGAGCTAGTACCTTCTTTACAATATCCGAAAGCAGCACAACACCATAGGCATCGTGCTCATCTCGTTTTTTTACAATTAGAAGTTCAATTTCATGATCTCTAAACGCATTGATAGCATCGGCAACGGTTGCGACACCGTCAATCTCCGCAAACTGTGTTCGCATTACATCACTGGCTTTAATTATCTTCTTAAGCATTACAAAATCTCCTTTAATTCGGCCGTGATTTTTTCTTGTTGGTGTGCAACACCAACGGCATCCTCAACATCAATTTGGAAAGCTATGCCCTTACCTGGTTTAGTATCAAACTCACCAACGCGGCTAATCTCTTCCAAGATATGACGACTCAAATGCTCCTCAACCAAAAACAATAAAACATCCCTTTGGGTATCTAAAGTAAGACCAAAAAACGTTTTAGATTGTTCAAGGCCTTCTCCACGAGCACTAGTGATAACCGTAGCACCGGTCGCACCGGCACTCCTCGCCGCATCCATAACTTCATCGGTTTTATCATCTTCATTAAATACTACAATCATTTTAAAATGCATGACTAACTCCTCACGCTTAAATTCAAATTATACTACTTGCTTGTTAAGTGTTTTTCTTTAAAAAACCTATTCTTGGCCTCGGAAAGTTGAGCATAAGCCATAACCGACATGATTGGGAATAAACTCGCAAAAGCGATTAATCCGAAACCATCAATTAACGGATTTCTACCGGGAACCGTTTCAGACAAACCTAAGCCTAATGCAGCGACTAAAGGAACAGTAACCGTTGACGTAGTAACGCCACCCGAGTCGTACGCTAAAGGAATAATCAACTTAGGCGCAAACCACGTTTGAATAACGACAACCACGTAACCAACGATTATATACCAATGGATCGGATCACCAACAACGATGCGATAGCACCCCAAAGATATCCCGATGGCAACTCCCATTGCGACGGCTAGCCTTAAGCCCCAGACACCAATCGCTCCACCAGATACATCGTTAGCCTTAATAGCGACTGCAATGAGTGATGGTTCCGCAATAGTGGTACTAAATCCAATAGAAAAAGCAAAGATATAAATCCAATAGTAATCTTTCCAATCAATGTTCTCTAGCAGCTTTGTACTCGCTTGTGCGCCGTGAATAAACTCTGGATTGGTAAGCTGCTCGGCCATTAACCTACCCAATGGAAATAACGCCCACTTGAGTCCGACCAAAAACAGTGAAAGCCCCACTAACACCCATACGAATCCAAAAATAATCTGCATTAGATTTGCGGGTTTTTTACGAATGACCGCAAACTGAAAACCAAAGATAATGGCGGCAATTGGTAGCACATCTTTTACCGTACTTAAGGTGACGGCAAATAATTCTGTCGGTATTTCGGTAATCCAATCCATTTAGATCACCATTCCATAGGCCATGACAAAAATGATAGGAGTAAGAGAAGCAAACGCAATTAATCCAAATCCGTCAATCATTGGATTTCGACCTTTAATAGAGGACGCTAATCCTACTCCAAGCGCAGTAACTAACGGAACAGTAATTGTTGAAGTGGTTACACCGCCAGAATCATATGCGATGCCAATGATTTCTTTGGGTGCAAACATAGTCATGATCACAACTAACAAATAGCCACCTATAATAATCCACTGAATAGGCCAGCCTTTGAGGATTCTGACAACGCCAATAACAATCGCAATACCAACGGAAAATGCTACGGTGAAGCGCAATCCATTGGCGTAGGACAATTTAGATTGCTCGGTTGCTTCAATCATTCCACCTGAAGCGGCAACATCGGAAGCTTCTGCTGCCACGGCAATAAGCGCAGGTTCAGCAACAGTGGTACCAAAACCAAGGGAAAAAGCAAAAACTATAAGCCAAAAGATGCTCCCTTTTTTTGCAAAGGCATGGGCCATGGACTCCCCAATAGGAAATAAACCTTGCTCAAGTCCATGGATAAAAAAGGTTAATCCAAGGATGACAAATAACACCCCGGTTAATAGACGGCTAATGTTAGGTAACGATTGCTCTAATACGACAAATTCAAAAAAAACCACTACGAGCAAAATCGGTAGCAGATCACGTAGGCTACCAACCATGGACACTAGTAGTTTCTGTACAGTCTTCTGCAACTCTGATTCCTTCTGATGATTTATTTTTCTTCGGTGATTGAGCTGGTAGTAACGTCAATATTTATTTAGATTAGATTTTAATCAGAGAAACTGCAACAGCTTACTGACTAGCATTTGATATAGATCAATGGATTGATAAGTATTAGCAAATTCGCAGGCATTGAAGCCTTGGGACGTGCGTTAAGCCAGAGAATTATGGGAGCGAAAAGCAAGAAACAAAGCAAGAAACAAAGAAAGAAACGAAGCCCGGTTAAAAGTAATAATCGGGCAATAAGCAATAAGCGATGAGTAAGGTTGGTGTTAGTTTAGGACTCACTATTTGGCGTAGGTAACTGCGGATCTCATAGCCTGCAATGTACGAGATTGAAACTCCCTACGATAGAGCACACCAACCACCCAAGCGGTCATTAACATGAATAGTATAGGATGAATAAACCAGGCGATTGTAGCCATGGAAAAGGTGTATGAACGTAAGCCATAATTAAAGGACTTGTTAGCTAATGTAAGCAGCCGATTAGAAGCTTCAATAAAATGCTTTGAAGAGTCAGAACCCGGCTCTGGCGCTGCGCCAAACATCACTATTGAGAAATTGTACTGTCTGACAGCCCAAGAAAACTTAAAAAATGCGTAGACGAAAATAAAGATCATGATCAAAATCTTAGTTTCCCAACTTGACTGACTATGTTCTGCAACAAAAGGAAGCGCTTGTGCCAGACGCAATGCATCATCGGACGCGCCTAAAACTGCGAGTAAACCAGCCAATATGATGATGGTGGTTGACGCGAAAAAAGTGCCTGTTCGTTGTAAACCAACTAAAGCGGTTACGTCCGCGATTTTAATATCTCGAGTCAACATGGAGCTCATCCAATAGCTTCGTAGCTCCGTAAGACTTTGGGATAAATTGGGGACGCGGGTCATTTTGTAATTGGCATACGCGGTATAACCGGACCAGCAAACTAGAAACCATGCGAGAGCAATCCAATCTAAGAGCGGAAAAATAGTCACTGATAAGTCCTCTTGCTTGTTACGTCATTAGTTCAATTAGATCAGCTAGACCAGCTAGATCAGCTAGATCAGTCAGATAATAAGTAATCTTAAGTCTATCAGAAAAACACACTATTAGCCGTTGTAAACAAGTTTTTGATGGCTAGGACTAGCAACATTTTTAGTAAGTGATGAAAGCATTGGGCAGGTACTAAGGAAAGTATTAAGAAAAGGAAAAGGAATAGGAATACGGATAGAAATTAGAACTATAACTAGGTTCAAGTAACGAGGGCTTACGACGCAATTTAGAATATTGAACTAGATCTAGCTAAGCCTACCTAGAAGAATCGCAATTCTCATCACAGTAAATTCTTAGCTCATCAGATTTTGAAGACAACCTATGGTCAACATAGCAACTTGACGAGCGTTGTCCGTCTTTACAAACTAGAAAGCCAAGATATCTAAATCAGAGCCTATCCTCTCGTAAAACGCTAAAGATGACCTATAGGTTTACCTAATCGGGGTTATGTTTCCACTATAAGAAGTGACTTCTTGTGCTATTTCATAACCGGCTTGAACGATTGGACTGAGTGAAATATTTTGTTCTTCGCAACTACTTTGCAGATTGCTAGGTAACAACATTTGTCCGCAGCACCCACAGGCTTTTATCTTAATCTTACCTTTTTGAAATAACGTCCACTGGTGAGTTGTTTGTTGTTTTGCTGGCTGTTTCATGTCAATTCCTTCGACTAACTAGTTGGTGTGTGAATAATGAACTAGTTAGCTAAAGGGAAAAAGTGGTTAAATAATCGATACGCTGTGAGCGATCTCTTACACTGATGTAAGTTGCTAGCAGTTTGCAATGCAGGAAAAAGTTAGCGCTAGCCTGTCCAGCGATTATTTGACGCTTTGGCCAGATACAACGAGCACTTTCTTGAGTTCTTAATTCTTCTTTCTTGGTCTAGCCCTCTTTATCCTCAAGCGCCTCTAGTCTAGCCGCCACTTCCTCATTTAGATGATTAAGTTCCATTGCTATACGATAAGCTTGTTTTGCTTTCTGCATTTGTCCCAATTCTTGATAGGTTATGCCAATAGAGTAATAAGCATCCGATGAGTCAGGATGATTTTTAATATTTAGCTCAAACAACGCCAGGGCTTTATCTTGGTCAACATGCAACCACTTAAGTGCAAGTTTATTGACCATTTGTTCTGACGGTAAGAAGGCTAAATTATGCTTCTGGTTAAACTTTACGAAATGGCTTATTAGCATTTCTGCGTCCGGTAAATTAGTCCAAAGATGCGGAATTTTAAACCCCGAAAAAACCGATAATAATCCATAGTAGCTACCAACCAAAGGCAGTGATAGATGGTCTTCATCTAAAAACTCCCGAAACTCAAAATCCGTTGTTTCTATCTTGCTCTGGTCAGGCTTGTTCTGTTCGGCCTTGTTTCGATTGCGATTGTCTTGATTCTTCAGGTCTTGATTCTGTAGGTCTTGATTGCGCTTATTCTGATTGCGCAAATCTTGACAATGTTTAATCTGTTCAATCGTTGCTGACAAAGCGACCAACCTTTCATTAAAGCCTGATAGTTGTGGGTTGTTTGCCGCAGCTAGAAATAACCTTCCCTGTAATTGACGTTTGCTCTTAAACTGTTCTGCTATCACATAATCGTCCCACCATATACTTGGATCAAGCGCTATAGTCGCGTTAAAAAAATTAGGCTGTTCTAGATAACAGGAAAGGCCAAATAAACCACCTAGCGAATGCCCTAGTAATAATCGATAATCGGAAGTCCGGTAAGATTTATCAATACGAGGAACAAGTTCTTTTTTGATAAACCGAGTAAACTCAGCGGCTCCACCACTAACCGCAAATTTCTCTGAGGTTCTACCATCAATGCCAACAAGTGACTTAGTAGGTGTCATGTTTCTTAATCGATCGAGGTTAATAGATTTTGTCCGTTTGTTGAGAGATGTGTGGGTGATTTTGCTCGCGCTCTTGATATTGTTAATGCCGACTAAAATAACTTCTGGAATCTGATAATTTCCGTCATCTGAATTACTCATAACGTCAAGCATAGAGCGAAGTTGTTGAAAGTGTTTTTCTGCATCAAGCAGATAAATAACCGGGTATTGCTGTGGCGAGAATAACTGGCAATGGTAAGACTTGGGTAACCCAATAATGATACTGCGTTTTTGTTTAAGAACGTCTGAGTGAATTGTTAACTCTATCACTCGTGAAGGGGAATTATTTCCCCGTACATTGGCGGTTTTATTTGAACCAGCATCTGATTTCGAACGAGTATCTCTGGTGCTTTTTACTTTTGCTTTAGCATCAGAAAACCAATCGGAAAAACGTTTAGTCTTGTTCGCTTTTTGGGTCGACTTTTTCATCTCATAAAATCAACTCTTGTATTCGAAATTCACTACAGGATTTAGCCATCACCTTTACGTTTTCTTCTACTTTTATTATCTGAGTAAAGGTGATCGTTCTCTTAAGCGAATAAACCCGTCTATTGTTATTGAGGGGCTTCTGTTATTGAGGGGTTTCGCTGTAAGCAATACCGCTATCACCATCAGCATACACTGCGATGACACCATAGCTTGAGCAACTGCTATCATCTGAGTGGGACATTTCAGTGGAGGCCAATGTTGTTATTAAACTGTTACCTGAACTGGTGCAAACTACCTTCCAGCCGGTTACAGAATCTCTGCGGCTACCTGACAACCGCTCCCAAGCAATTCGGTTAGTCGCTCCTTTGTCTTTAACTCTTACCACTAACGGTGGAATACGATTATTCGTGTATCCCCAGAAATACTCTGACATTGATTCGCCGACGGCGCTTGCTCCGCGGTTACCATCAATATCAACACTGCCACCCCCTACTCTAAATGCTTCAGTGTTGCGGTAGCTTCTCATATTTTTAGCAATGATATCTTCGCCAGGAATTGGCCAACGTCTTGCGTTAGTTATGGTATTGAAATTTGCATCTCCATGGAAGGTATCGGAACGTCCGCTAAAATACAATTGACTACGAGGCAAGTAGTCAGGAACGGTACCCCGATCGCTAACGCCTGGTACATCGTCAATAATGGTATTGGAATTTAAGTCGACGTTACTACCAAAAGCACCACCGATACTCGTGCCCCCTTCAAATCCATGCGCCCGTCCGAAAAAGGAATCAATAACATCAACGGATTTATCTGACTGCAATAACCACAATCCACAACGATTGGTTTGCGGTGTACAGGTACCTTCAGAATCATAAGAAACGATATTTGTCCACGAATGTGTTGGACCAGCCTCCGCGTCCATTAGGCTTAAGCTAAGCTTATTATTAACCGCTAACAAACCTGTTGTGGCTAAAGTTGCGGGATCATTTTCACAACCCGTTGCCGGATACGCTTCTAAACCTGCGTAGTTCTTGTAATGGGGTGCCGCGATCGCTAACGAATCAAATACGGTATTATCTTGGCTCAAATGTAAGGTGTCGCAATAGTTACTGAAACCACCATAAGGTTGATCACCTTTATGCTCATCTAATCGAACAAAACTACGACGGGTAATAGAGCCGTTAGTACTTCTGGTCATAATACCGTAGCGGTTATGTCCCCAGTCATAACTGTTCTGAAACAACGGGTTGCCACCGTTAACTCGCATACCAGCGTTTGAACACTCCCCACGTGAAGCTTCACTAAAATTTGAGCATGGATTTAACCAAGTTCCAGCACCTGCAGCGCCAACAAAATCAATAAGAAGTCGGTTGCTATTACCAACGGTTGTTAATGATTCTCTTTGAATGTTTTTGACGACAAAACCGACGATAGCAGCGTAGTTATTTTCTGACAATTGAAAAGCGTTTTTCTGCTTACCTATTCCATCATGAGGCTCACCATTGATAACGGCACCGCCGGGCGATTGAGAGATAATAGTGCTATATTGACTCGCTGTTCCATCGGTTGGAGCTGTCATTTTAAAAGCGTTTTCATAGGATTCATCCCGTGATACTGAAACGGGATATTCACCATCGGGAAATACGATGGTATCTCCGCTAGTCATTGCTTGGCCTGCTACACCGATGTACGGCGAAACACCATTTTCACCCGCCACTCGTAATTGGCTTGTTCCACTAGCATCGATATGAACCACCAATGAAGCATAAGCCGAATGTTCAAAGTTACTGCATTTGATCCGTATATGAAAACCACGACCAAAATTTAGGTTTGTCGTGTTCCAACTGATAGCCCCGGTTTCGGAATCAACCCGGACATCATCATGACCAAGATCTTTACGGCAGATGGAAACTTGACCAGTGATTTCTGGTTGATAGGTAAATGTATCGCCAAGATCAATTTTATGTAACCCCATGTTGGCAATTACAATAGAACTCTGCGTGAAAGCTGCGCCGATAGTCATGTCTGAATCGACCAGTAAGTCACATGCATTACTTCCGGAACACTGCCCCGTCCAGTTTTGCAGGACGAATCCAGGATCGGGCTCAGCATAAAGATGTAAATTGGTTCCATCGATAAAACTAGCGGTACAATCTGAGCCGCAGTCAATGCCGTTCGGCGAAGAAATTATACGACCACCGTCGCCAGCGCTCACGACAACATTATATTCTGTCGTGCTGGTGGTTTGAAAATTAGCAGTAACCGCTTGATCTGAACTCATGTCGACCGAGCAGCCGGATACACCCGTACAGGCTCCGCTCCAACCAGTGAACGATGAGCCACTATCCGCGGTGGCTGTTAAGGTAACGGATGTACCTTGATTAAAGTCTTGTTCACATTGTGTCCCGCAGCTTATACCTGAAGGGGATGAACTGACTGAGCCATTACCTGTCACCGTAACCGATAGCGTGAACTGGCTAGTTCCACCACCATTTCCTCCACCGCTTGGAGGCGGATTTTCTCCACCACCACCGCCGCCCCCGCCACAAGCAGCCAGAGACAGCAGAAAAAAACCACTAACAATGCCCATAGCTGGGCTAAATATTCGGCTTAAAGTTAATCTATTAAATTGCTTGTCGTCGGCTTTATTTGCTTTAAAAATAAGCTGTAACTTATTGAAACGCTTGATTAATTGAGAGGTTGATATGGCCATTTGTATAAATATTCCTTTTTTGCCATTGGCTCTAAGATAAGACTTCAAACGCCGATAGGCGTGTTATCAGTAAACAAGAGTACAATATATGGCGAAATGTTACGATGGATAATTATGTGCAAATAACCAATATATTGCCTGTGTTATGGACTGGTAAATTAGCTTTAGGTTCGAATTTGCGCCAATAAAAAAGAGGCCGAAGCCTCTTTTTGTTGTTCTACATTTTTAGTTAGTACACGAACAGACCAAAACACTGAGAGTCTGGTAAACCATAGTTCACTGTTATTGTGGTGTTTCAGTATAAGCGATTCCACTATCACCGCCGGCATAGCTCGCCTTAACGCCGTACTGAGCGCAACCTGAGTCATCATCATAGCTCAAAGTACTAACCGACAAGCTTGCTAGCTGACTATTACCAGTAGAAACACAGATTACCTTCCAACCCGTTACAGCGTCTCGACGACTGCCTGACAGATGTTCCCAAGCGACACGGTGAACAGACCCTTTATCCTTAACTCTAACTACTAGCGGCGGTATTAGGTCATTGGTATAACCCCAGAAGTACTCGGACATGCTCTCGCCGGTTGCTGTCGCTCCACGGTCACCATTGATATCTACGGTTCCACCGCCGACTCTCAATGCTTCCGGGTTACGATAAGAACGCATATTCGCGGCAATGATATCTTCTCCAGCAATTGGCCAACGTCTAGCGGTTGTCGGCGAATCGTAACCAGTCTCACCGTGGAAGCTGTCATATCGACCTTGATAATAAAGCTGCGACTGAGGTAAGTAACTTGGCGGTGTACCAGCATCATTAACACCGGCAACGTCATCAATAGCCGTTGAAGTGAAGGTTATGTTGTTGCCAAACGCTTGTCCCCTGCTGGTTCCTCCCTCAAATCCTCTTGCTTTGCCAAAGAACGAGTTTGATACATCAATCGCTTTGTCCGCTTGCAATAACCATAATCCACAACGGTCAGTTTGCGGCGTACAAGTCCCTTCACTATCATAGGAAACTATTTGATCCCATAGATGAGTTGGTCCCGCTTTTTGATCCATTAGTGATAAAGATAGCTTGTTATTGACGGCCAATAAACCAACGGTTTTAAGTGTAGCCGAGTCATTTTCACAGCCGGTTGCAGGGTAAGCCTCTAGACCTGCATAGTTCTTATAGTGAGGCGCTGCGATAGCCAGTGAGTCAAAAACGGTGTTATCTTGGCTCAAGTGTAAGGTATCACAATAATTACTAAAACCACCGTACGGCTGGTCGCCCTTATGTTCATCTAAGCGCACGAAAGAACGTCTTGTTATTGAGCCACTAGTTCGGTTGGTCATTATGCCATAACGATTATGTCCCCAATCATAACTGTGTTGGAACATACCGGTTCCACCGTTGATTCTCATGCCCGCGTTTGAACACTCACCGCTTCCAGCTTCGCTAAAGTTAGAGCAAGATCGTCCCCAGGTTCCTGCACCTTGACCGCCTATAAAATCAAGTAACAGTTTAGTGTTGGTGCCTTTGGTGGTAAATGATTCGCGCTGAACGTTTTTAACCACAAACCCAACAATTGCCACATAACTGTTGGTTGATAGCTCGAACGCTTTCTTTTGTTTACCTATACCGCTCTGGGCCTCGCCATTTATTACAGCGCCGCCAGGACTTCTTGAAATAATTGTACTAAATTGATCTGAACTACCACTGGTTGGTGACGAGCGGCTAAAGCCATTTTCATAAGATTCGTCACGGGTCACCGATACCGGATAATTTCCATCGGCAAAAACGATAGTATCACCACTGGTCATTGCTCGTGCTGCTACGCCAATATATTGAGAAACACCGCTTTCACCAGCTACACGAAGACGACTAGAACCACTTTTATCAACATGTACCACCATTGACGCAAAAGCTGACTCGGTAAAATTGCTACACTTAATTCTAATATGGAAGCCTCGACCAAAATTAACATCGGAAGTGTCCCATCTAATTAAGCCGGTTTCAGAGTCCACAGTAACATCATCATGCCCCAGGTCTTTTCGGCAAATAGTTGCTGTACCGGTAATCTCAGGTTGATAAGTGAATACGTCACCGAAATCAACTTCGTGCAATCCCATATCGCCGATCGCCAGGGTGCCGCCGCCGGTATTATCTTCTACAAAGGTTGCAGTAACTGATAAGTTTTGGTCGACGGTTAAATTACAATCGACATTTCCGCTACATGCTCCGCTCCAAGCCGACAACTTGTATCCCGAGTCTGGGGTAGCAAATAACAACAGATCAGTGCCATCTTCATAGGTTTCACTACAATCACTACCACAGTTTATTCCTGTCGGAGACGATGATACCGAACCATTACCGGAAACATTAACGGTAACCTCAAAACTCTCTACCGCGACCGCTTGAAAAGTTGCGCTAACACTTCGCGCTTGACTCATTGTTAAGCTGCAACTAGTACCGCTGCAATCCCCTGCCCACGATGTAAACTCAAAGCCTTCGTTTGGCGTTGCTGTTAGTGTAACCGAGGTGTTAGCTTCATAGGACTGACTGCAATCACTGCCGCAATCAATACCTAAAGGACTAGAGGTGATTGTTCCGTTTTGCGGTGCTGAGACCGTCAATGTGAAACTTTCAACACCAATCTCTCTAAATTCTGCGGCTGCCGAAAGGTTATCGGTAACAGTAACCTGACAGGCACCAGTGCCGGTGCATGCGCCGGTCCAGCCTATAAACTCAAAACCGCTATCAGGTGTTGCAGTCAATGAAACAACCGTTCCGCTTTGGTAGATTTCAGCGCAATCACTGCCGCAGTCAATCCCAGAAGGTGAAGAGCTAATATTTCCTGAGCCGGTAACAGAAACTTGTAAAGTGTACTCTTCCGCCGCAATCTGCCTAAATTCCGCGGTTACTGTACGTTGTGCGCTCATGGATACGTTGCAACTTCCGCTACCGTTACAACTTCCGGACCAGCTAACGAATTCATAACCTTCATCTGGCTGCGCGGTTAAGCCAACATTGGTCCCTGATTCATAGGCTTCGCTACAGTCATTTCCACAATTAATGCCTGACGGCGAAGAGGTTACGGTACCCATACCGGTTACTGCCACCTGTAGAGAAAAACTCTGTGTTTGTTCTTGCTCGAAGGTAGCAACAACGTTTTGTGCTGCAGTCATTTGTACATTACAGTTTCCGTCACCGGAACAGTTACCGCTCCATCCGGTAAAGACAAACCCGGCAGATGGCGTCGCTGTTAGCGATACTTGACTGCCTTCATCATATTCTGCATTACAATTGACGGAACAATTAATACCTGACGGTGAAGAAGTCACTTGCCCCTCTCCCGACAAAGAAACATTTAGCTGAAATTTTGCGACTGGCTCTTCACCATCATCATCGGATGATTCTTCGCCACCACCGCAGGCGCTAAGGAAAAAAACTAAGGCAAGCACTGTTGCCGTTTGTTTTACAAACCAAGTTAATCTTTCGATTATTACTCTATTCATTAATTCTGACCTTTATTCGACCTTGTCGATCGATGCTTTTGACTGGAATAAGTCTTTTGTCTATCTAATGGGCTTTATGAATGCTGGATAATTCATCAAGTCATTTGTTTTCGATACACTTGTTATCGGTAAGTCTAGAAACTACTGAATAGTGATAACGTGATAAATTTCCGTTATTGACCAAATAAACGTGGTTATGTAGGAAATATGTGACGTTGGTCTCAAGAAAAAAGTTAATAAAGCAAAGGGTTAGGCAGCATTTATTGATAGCAATCGTCGACTATCTCGCAAGGAGATTTTTATTTGCGCAATGTTAAATAGACTAAAAAGAAATCTGGTTAAGTCATTAAGGAATTAAAATGAGATTAGTTTTCGGAGAATATAGACTCAATATAGGCAACACCACTTTCACCACCATCGTAGACAGCTTTAACTGCGTAATCGCTGCATTGACTAGTATCTTGATAATGGAGCACATTTCGAGCAACATCGGCTAATTTTTGAAACTGTTTAGTATCAACCTGGTAGCAATATACAGCCCAGCCCTTAACCATTTGCTTTGCAACTCCTTCAAAATCTTCCCAAGCTATCCGCTTAGAATTTGTTTCGGACTTAACGGCGTTAACCCTTACAACTAAAGGCGGGATCATTGCATCGGTATAGCCCCAAAAATACTCTGACATCGATTGAGATTCATGCGCCGCTCCACGATTACCGTCAATGTGTACTGTCCCACCGCCCACCTTAAGCGCTTTTGGGTTAGCGTAATTTCTCATATTTCGGGCAATAATATCCTCTCCCGCTATCGGCCAGCGTCTTACTTTAGTTGCTAATTTATCGCCGCTATCTCCCCAAAATGTGTCCATTCGTCCACTGTAATAGAGCTGAGATTCAGGCAAATACCTTGGTGCTACACCTTGATCAGCGTAACCTGGTATATCGCTTAATATTACATCCTGTGCTATCTGAATATTCTTGCGACTAAATGGTCCTTTTATGAGTTTTTCACCATTAACGTCACGCGCTTTACCAAAATAAGAATTTGACAGTTTTAAGGGTTTCTTCGATTGCAACAGCCAAGCCCCACAACGTTTCTTCTGCGGAGTACAAGTTCCTTTCGAATCATAAGATACAATGTTTTTCCAGACATTGGCGGATCCCGCTTTGCTATCCAAAAGCGAGAGTGAAAGATCGTTATTGACCGACAATAGACCTACCGCATGATACTCAGCTTTCATCTTCTGGCATCCAGTAGCCGGGGCTGCGGATAAACCCGCATAGTTTTTATAATGGGGAGCCGCTATTGCTAACGAGTCAAACACGTAATTATCCTGGCTTAAGTGAGCCTTTGCACAGTAGTCACTAAAACCACCATAGGGTTGATCTCCCTTATGCTCATCCAGTCTTACCAATGATCGGCGGGTGACCGATCCTTTGGTCGAGCGCGTCATAATCCCGTATCGATTATGTCCCCAATTATAACTATGCTGAATCAGTGGAGTCCCGCCATTGACTCTCATTCCAGCATTTGAGCACTGTCCCTTTTTAGCTTGTTTAAAATTACTACAAGGAAAGCCCCAGGTCCCTGCACCGGCGGAACCAACAAAGTCGAGTAACAAGTGATGGCCTGGCCCCGTTGTAGTTACTGACTCCCGCTGAACATCTCTTGCAACCAGCCCCACTAATGCCACGTATCGCGATTCGCTCAGCTGAATAGCGTTCTTTTGCTTACCTAATTTTTTGTTGGCTGTACCCGAAATAATCGCGCCCCCCGGGCTTTGAGCGATAACCGTGGTGAACTGCTTGTTAGAACCATTAGTTGGCGCTGACATTTTAAAAGCGTTTTCATAACTGCCGTCTGCGCTGGTAGAAACAGGGTAAACGCCATCTGGAATCAACAAAGTATCGCCAGAATCCAATGCCGCAGCTGCCTCTGCAATGCCTTTAGCAACGCCGTTTTTTCCAAGTGTATGAATGCGACTTTTCCCGGTGTTATCGACGTGTACGACCATAGCAGCATATGCGGCTGAATTGGCCGTGGAACACTTGATACGTATATGAAAGGCACGACCAAAAGATAGCTGTTTGGTATTCCAAATGATTTCACCGGTTTGAGGGTGAACTAACACATCGTCATGGCCGATATCTTTTCGGCATAGGTTAGGCGTACCTTCAAATTCTGGCTGGTAGCGAAACACCTTTCCTTTTGATATCACATGCTGCCCCATGGGCTTAATTGCAAAATTAAGGCTGTTTTTCGCGTAAACGTTAGCAAAGACGGAAAAAGCGATATTCCCGACCAGTAAACACCATATTAGATAAGCTTTTTTAATCAAAATTGAATCCTTATGGCGTAACTCGACACCGAAATCCGTTAGTTGCAAACAATGCTAATTCCCTCAAGATATCAGACAGTTATAGCCCCTAAAAGGTTACAGCGGTGATCGACTAAAGGTAAGTTTGCCTAAGATTAAACCACCTAAACCCAACTATTACCAGAAACCATTGATTACTCGCATTTGGTATAGCCTTGCTCGAGGTATATTTGTTATACTCCCGCCTCAGTAAAAACTCATAAAATATTTGAAAGGAACTTAAATTACGATGTCTGAAGCTCTTAGTAAGAAGATTTCCATTTTTTCAGCAATTTTTTTAGTCGCAGGCCTTATTTTTATGTATGGCTTGGCGGTTGGTAGCTTTAAAATGTGGCCCTATAAAACCATCGAATCAGCTTATAGTGGTTTACTGTCCTTAGTTCGCTATGGCGAATTTATCCCGCCAAACCGTTTGGTTCATGTTCCAGATAGAATATCTCGTGAACGCTTTAAAGTTTTCCAGGCAGACAAAGTTCAACCTGGTTACTATGGTTTTATGGGATACGACGGTAAAAAAATGACCTATACCGCTTGGTTACTTAACGATAAAGGTGAACAGCTACATTCCTGGGATTTATCTTATTTGCCACTAGATCCTGATGGCCCTCTTAACGGTATTGATGCCCCACATGCTTTTCAGATTTTACCGGACGGTGGTATTTTGGTTAGTTTTGACTCGGGCGATGTGATGGCAAAAGTCGATCAATGTAGCAACCCCGTATGGACTCGCAGTGGCGTTTTTCATCACTCAATCGAGAAAGGTCTGGGTAATAGTTATTGGGCATGGAGAGGCGATAATACTGCTTACGCTCATTACAATTACCTAACCAACTTCAACCCCGATACCGGCGAAACAATTGATGAGTTTGAGTTAGTCGACGATATCGTTAAAGGTAAAAATACACCAGCTAACATCTTTGGCGTCAGAGCAGATTACTCGTTCAAACGATTTGACAAAACACCAAAGGACAAGATTAAGTACGACCTCTTCCACCCCAACGATATTGACGTTTTGCAACCAGAGCTTGCCGACAAATTTAAAAATTTTGAAGCGGGTGATTTACTACTGAGTTTCAGACGTATTCACTTAGTTGCAGTGGTTGACCCAAAAACACACGAAGTTAAATGGGCAAGAAACGGTCCTTGGTTATTCCAGCATGATCCTGACTTCACCGAAGATGGGATGATTTCCGTTTATAGTAACAACTCTGGATTTGGTCGCTCGGAAATTATCAAAATTCATCCTGAGACCAACGAGATACGAAACGAGTTAGTTGACGGTGATTTATTTTTCTATGCCGGCGCTCAAGGAAAGCATCAATACCTACCTAATGGAAATGTTTTAATTGTTGTTCCAGATGAAGGTCGTGTTGTTCAAGTAACTTCTGACGGCAACAAAGTTTTTGAGCATAACAACATTTCAAATGTTGGAATCCAATACAACGATCACATTTCCGACACAAAGTGGATGGACAGTGACTTTTTTGAATCAGTACCAAGTTGTTCCGCCAAGTAAAATTGGCTAATTAGTTTTGGAGTAAAATATAAAATGAAATTTATAGTCTTAGTATGTTTAGCCGTTCTATTGTATTCAAGTAATGCACAAGCCTATGTAGGCCCAGGTTTAGGAGCAGGAGCAATTGCCGTAATAGGAGGAATTATTCTATCTGTCTTGATGGCGATTATTGGCATTTTTTGGTATCCCATCAAACGACTTTTTAAGAAAAAAGACGATCAGGAGTCTTTAGAAGCCTCTGAAGATTTAAGTGATGGCACTGAAGTTGGTGAAGATTCAGCGAGCGACGAAACGGAAAAAACAGAAGACAAATAATAATGGATTACTTACTTTTACTGGTTTTTTCAATTCTCTTTGTAGAGCTGTTTATTCTCTTTAATATTGTTCCAGACGCACGCGCTGTCATGCAACTGTCTGGTGAGTCCGTTGGGGTAATGAAATCCAAGGAAATGACAGACGACCAAAAAGAAGAATATATGCGCAAGAATTCGCTCAAAATGTTTGTGCAAACACTCAAATTCTCTGGCAAATTCTTGCTCATTTTTATGGTGCTTGGTATCGTTTTCTTTTTGACCGAACTCGCCTCACCTCCAATTGCCGAGTCGGTTGCTGCTCATTTTGTATCAGTAATTCCAATGGTGATTCTCACTGTTGCGACCTTAGTATATGTATGGGTAAGAAATGTCGTTCGCAGAAAATTATAGTTTTATCGATCGCACGCTTCATCATTTAGCTTATTCAGTACCTGGTGTACAAACTTTGCTAGCTGACGTTGAGTCAGAGCTCTATAAGAAAGAGCTCTCTTCTATTGTTTCTGACAAAGAGGTTTTTGTAACGGGCTTGCCACGTTCAGGAACCACGCTTTTGTTAGATTTCTTATATAAGACTGATGAATTTTGCACATACTCCTACCGCCACATGCCGTTTATTCTGGCGCCATTATTATGGAAAAAAATCGCTCAACCTTTCAGCAAAAAAAGCACAGCCGTTGAGAGAGCGCACGGTGACGGAATGGAAGTTTCTTTTGACAGCCCCGAAGCTTTCGAAGAAGTTATTTGGTTAGCTTACTTAAAAGACAAATTTGTTAAAGAGTCAAAGCTAGAGCCACTAAACCTCAAAAATACTACAAAGAAATTCGCAGATAAGTTTAAGCTAACCATCAATAAACTGATATTGGAGTCCGAGGCTGAGTCAGGTGGCAACAGTGAGAACAGCGCGAAGCGTTATATTTCGAAAAACAATGCAAACTGCTCTCGGTTGCCTGTATTAAAAAAACTATTTCCTAACAGCGTAATACTTGTTCCCTTTCGTGAGCCTTTCGCGCATATTGGATCGTTGATGAAGCAGCATCAGCAGTTTTGCGAAATGCATAAAGACGATAGCTTTGCAAAGAGCTATATGAAGTGGCTCGGTCACTACGATTTTGGTGAAAACTTTAAACCAATAGATTTTGACCAATGGTTAAATGATTACCCAGGTCAACCAGACTACACTGATAAGAATTTTTGGTTGAGTTATTGGATAGCGGGCTATAAACACCTATTAGAGGAAGTTGGCGAAGGCGTATATTTAGTTGACTACAATCAGCTGCTATTAACGCCAAGTAAAACATTAACTCGGATAGCTGAAGTCACTCAGTTATCAGCCTCCGAAAAATTTATCGAAAATGCCGAGCAAGTTCGTTCGCCCACTTCACGCCCCTGTGAAACCGAAGGAATAGAACAAGATCTTGTTGATAGCGCTAACGCTCTTTATCAAAATCTTCAGTCGGCAGCGCTTTAGGAGTAGTTTTACATGTTTGATTGGTTCCGACCTATTAATCGCTACCTAGTCTTTCCGCTCTATTATTGGAAAAACGGAGACAAACGTCTTGCGCGGCTAAATGAGCTAGAGCAATCCCAATACCTGCCACAAGGAAAACTAGAGCAACTACAACTTTCTAGACTTCAGAAAATCGTTCGTTACGCTTACGATAATACGATTTATTATCGAAGAATAATGGAGAAAAACAAGCTCCACCCGGATCAAATTAAGACACTTAAAGATATCGAAAAGCTACCAATATTGACAAAACAGTTAATACAAGAAAATACCGATACCATGATTTCAAGCAAATACAATCGAAGTGAATTAATTAAAGACAGTTCCGGTGGTTCAACCGGAGAACCAACCGTCTATTATAAGAATATTGAACGTCATAACTTACGCCGAGCAGACCAGATTAGGCATGACCGCTGGACTGGCTGGGATATTGGTAAACGTAAGGCTCTTATTTGGGGAGCACAAAGAGACCTCAAAGCGGTACAAAATTTTCGCGAGAACCTTCTAGCTACATATCTAGACCGACAATGGGAGCTAGATGCTTTTGAGATGTCCGATAAAGAAATGGAAGGGTTTACACGACAACTAGAAAAACTACAACCTAGTATGATTTTAGGTTATGCCAACGCGTTAGAGCTTTATGCCAAGTACCTGCTAGAACACCAACCTAACCATGGTATTAAGATTGAAGGAATTGTATCTTCCGCGGAAACTCTAACCGAGGAAAAACGCGCAACTATTGAGAAGGCTTTTAACTGTAAAGTATTGAATCGTTACGGCTCTAGAGAAGTTGGCTTAATCGCAAGCGAGTGCCCTTCACAAAACGGACTACACATTAACGCAGAAAATGTGCTTGTTGAGATAGTCGATAACAACGGTAACGCTATAGACGAAGGAAACGGCGACATACTAGTGACCGACTACTGGAACTTCGGGATGCCATTGATTCGCTATAAACTTGGAGATGTTGGTACAGTTTCTGATAAAAAATGTGACTGCGGACGAACGCTACCACTATTAGGTGGTGTAGCAGGAAGAACCGGGGACTTTTTTGTTAACCAAGAAGGCGGAAAAATTCATGGAGAATACTTCACACATCTATTTTATGATTTACCGCAAGTAAAACAATTTCAAATGATCCAAGAGACAATAGAGTTAGTTACGCTTAAAATTGTAGAGACCACACAACAGAGTGATAAGTCGTATCTTGATAACATTGTTGCAAAAACTAAAGCAATGCTTGGTAACGAAGTAGACGTTCATACTGAATTTGTCGAACAAATTCACCCTACTTCAACGGGTAAACTACTTTTTACTATTTCTAAAGTTAACACCTAGAATAGAAACAAAGTCTTAAATACAAATTCCAGAAGAATCAGAGAAACCGGTAACGAAAATATGTCGCAAAAATCTATCCTGCTTATTTCCAACTTGTACCCAAACAGCCAGGAAGCTACGCGTGGATTATTCATTAAACAATTAACTGATTCGTTTAATAGAAAAAGAAAAGTTACGGTGATTGCTCCACTACCTTTTAATCCAAAGGAACTTTTTTCAAGTAAGAACAAAATCCCCTACAAAGAAGTTATTGATGGTGTAACAGTTTTTCACCCCCGGTATATCGTTATTCCTAAACTTTTTCGATCGTTAACGGGCTACTTTATGCATACTGGTATATCCAAGCTTGTTAAGGAGTTGGACGCACAAGGTTTAGCTGACATGGTTTCCGCGCACTGGGTGTACCCTGACGGTTTTGCAGCAGTTAAAGCGGCTAAAGAGTTGGGTAAACCTGTCGCCGTACATGGGCTTGGGTGTGATATTAACGAATATACAAAGTTTAAGCGAAGGAAAAAACTAATAACCAGGACTTTAAACGACTCAAATATCAATATCGTAAAAAGCCAGGAGCTGAAAGACAAAATTACCGCATTAGGGGTGGATAGTAAAAAGACCTTTGTTATTCATAACGGGGTTGACCAAACAAAATTTTACCCTAGGTCAATTGAGGAAACTCGATTAAAGCTGGGTCTAAAAATTGATAAGCCGTACGCTTTATTCGTCGGTAATTTTCAGATTGAAAAAGGTTTAACTCACCTAATTGAAGCCATTGCTTTACTAAAGCAGCATGATATTACTCTGCTAGTCATAGGTTCTGGTCCCATGCAAAACCAAATGGAAGCATTGGTAGAACAAAGAGAACTGCAAGAGCGAGTTATCTTTTTAGGGCGTAAGCAACATTACGAAATCCCTGACTACTTAGCTTGCACCAACATACTATGCTTACCAAGTCTTCGAGAAGGTTGCCCTAATGTAGTATTAGAGTCTCTTTCTTGCGGGACCCCAGTAGTCGCATCTAGGGTTGGCGCTGTTCCTGATATTTTAAGCAAGCCTGAATATGGTGTCATGGTGCAACCCGAACAACCGAAAGACTTAGCGGACGCAATCATCCAAGGTTTAGCGATTGATAAACAGTCAATGCCTAAATTCGAATGGTATAACTGGGACGATAACGCTAACAAAGTACTTGGCCAACTGGATGCTATGTAAGCTGAATCCTGGGTGATTTAACCTTTCCCGCAACGCGAGTTCTATTGTTAACCGAACTAGCTATTCAGTTCAGTTCAGACGAATGATACTCTAGCCTACTCAATTCGCGCTTTATATAAGGCAAGACTCACCAATCAACTAAGTCGTATTTTTTCACGCCTCAACCTTTAACGGCGACACAATTCCTTTAAGTCGTTCAAATATACGTTCATATGACGTTTTTGAGACAAGGTTTTAAGCGCCCCTACAATGCCGGTATTTCTTGAACGAGCTCTTATTAACATTTGAATTCTCTCTAGAGAGAAGAACAAATTAAAGTATATTCTTGTTGGATGATCTAGGGCTATCGACTTTCCAAACCCCTTTAAGAACTCATCCTTACATGTCTCTAGCATTCGCTTTCTTTTAAACGGTTTCATCTTGAAAGTATTAATTGCGCGAGTGAAGTGATAAACATCATAATAGGTTGAGTCGAACTCACAGTCCGCGTAATCAAAACCAATCATTTTGGACGTACCTTGCATCAAATTCCAGGGTGCAAAATCATTATGTTTAGCAGTCATTAAGAAATCTTCTTCTACAAAATTAGCCAATGTCTCTTTGGTTTTATTTCGAATATGATCTGCAAAACTTTCCGAAATCATATTGGCATCACCTTGAGAAACCTTCGTTAAATAGGTTTCGACTCGTTGCTGCAATTGCTCCGCAGTAAAAAGCCTTTGATCTCCTTTTGGCATTAACGTTTGAAATTCGCGCAACCACTCACCAGCATCATGCATACTCTTATACAATGAAGTAAAGTCGTTGGAGGCTAACAACCCCATTGAGTCTAGCAACTTAGTATCGAGCCTAATACCGCGCATTTCAGCCATAACAAAGGCACCTTCATCTTCGAAGTAACCGACTGGTTTGACACTATCAAACTTATTGCTATCTTTAAATAGATCACAAATCTGAGCGGTGTAGTCATACTCATACTTAATACGTTCCAACTGACGCTTTTCGTGCCCCTTTGGTAAATAAGCAAACTTCGCATAATAATTGACTTTACCCCCGCTATCGCTACCGACTAATCGATAAACATGAGTAACAAAATAGCTTGAAAATTGCTGAACGTCGGAAAGCTCAAAATCTTCGTTTTGCGCAATAAACTTGTTGGTTAAATCGACCAAGCGTTTCTTAGTTTGGAGGTCCATAGACCAATCTTTGGACTTTAGTAACTTCTCAATAATGGTCATCTATAGTATCCAGCGTAGTTTCTTAGGTAACAGACCTTGTACGGACTTTCGCTCTTTCTTAGTAAGCGCATTACTTTTCTTGAATGCAATTAGGTACATTGCAGCAAACACACTACCACAGGCTAATAACATCTCGAGATGTCCTAGATTGAGAGTCAATATTGGCAAGATGAATAAACCTGCAAACAAAGATGAAAGTATTAACTTAAGCAGTGATATCCATGGAAAAACATCGAACAAAGACACTTCCATTAACTTAGTAATAATAATCAAATAAACAAAACGTAATATGGTACCAACTATGACGGTAGCCAGTGGTGCTCCAACAATACCGATGAGCTCAATCAAACCAATAGTAAACAAAATATTAAGGCTTACCGCTACTATAGACATCTTGAATAAAATTTTAGTTTTACCGACCGCTCTTACAATTGAGTCGTAGCTAGTGATTCTTGTCACAAGACCCAAAGTGTAAACTTGAAAGATAATTACACTTTCCATATATGCTTCGGTAAATAAAAAGGGTATTAAATGATCAGCTGTCAACAAGAAAAATACTAATGTTGGGTAAATAAACATTGCCATCATCTTAATCGAACTATGCCATAGTTGCATAACAATTTCAGTATTACCTTTGTGATACTCCTCTACAAAACGAGGCATTAGAATATTACCTAAAGAGTTGGCTATGACATTAAGCATAGGGATTTCCATTGCTCCACGGGCATAGATCGCTAAAGTTTCCGGGTCATAATAATCACTCACGATCATTTTATCGACTGCGATGCCTATTTGCGCAACCGCGCCGGTAAATCCTATAGGTAGAGAATAAGAAAGTTGTTTGCCGATGATATATTCGTCACCGTCTGGATCGTCTTCAAGCTTCAAGTAAGTAGCAATAGTAACGATATAGATTGCTACTAACTGCGCAATAAAGAAATAGAACAAACTGGTAAGAACTTCCGCCAAGGTCCAATCAAGCAATACCGGAACCAGTATGGCAAACAAGAATCCAACATTAAAACTGGCATTTACAATTACAAACCGTGAGACATTTTTTGTACTAATCATAAACGGTTCGTAGAGTTTTATAGGGATCTGTAACAGAACAAATGCAGCCATCAACCATCCGTATTGAGAAAGGTCTGGATTGTTAAAGCGTTCACTTAAAACGTCCGCGGAAAGATAAATAAAGTAAGAAACTAATACCGAAATAATCAGCAGCAAGGAGATGGTATTTCTCATCAATCGACGTTTCTCTGCGGAGCGTGGCAGAAAATAATAGACACTAGATGGTATGCCAAAAACCGCTAAATATAGAGCGGTATTCGCTATTAGCATAACCTGTAAATAAGTACCGTACTCAGCAACTGTAAAATATCGCGTTAGGAATATAGCAAGAATAAAAACACTCATATGCTTCAGCGATTTGCTGATACTTGTTAATACGACTTGAGTTCTAAGTCTCATGATTAATACCTATTTGCCGCGTAACGACTGCACAATTTGCGGAACACCAGCAACATGCCAATAGAAATCATCAACGTCATCACTAATACTTTGAGGAAACCCTACGCGTTTTAGACTATAAGGTTCTGCGAATCGCCTATTAACCCCACGAATGGTAGAAACGCCTGACGCTATCTTACTTTGTTTTAAACACTCGATATGGTGTTGATTAAAGTCTTCCCTGTGCCCACGAGGATAACTAAAGTGATCGATGGTTATAGATAAATTTTCCTCTAGCTGTTTGATCGATTCATCTATTTCAAACTTGGACAATTCCTCGTCGCAGTATCCTAACGGATAGTGATTGTAGCTATGAGCACCTATAGTAATGAGAGGGTCGGCAGCAAGCTCTCTAAGCTCATCCCAACTCATATGTTTATCTTGCTCTCCAGGTAGAGTTGATGCTCCGACTAGTTTCCCAATAACAGAATGAAACTCTTGTGGCTTATGATTGGCCTGTAGATATTGCATGAAACTAAAAGCTGCTCGGTAACGTTTCTCAGAGTTGGTTAAATCGTAACTCTGTTGATTGATCTCTACCAATACGTTGTCTTCCGCTACGGCGAAAAAATAGTTAATTATTGACTGAAACCACAGGCTCTTGTTAGTTCCAATAACAGACGCATTGATATAAAAAGTTGCCGGTACATTGAGCCGTTTTAGAACGGGATAAAGATACCGGTAGTTATCCTGAAATCCATCATCAAAAGTCAAAACGGCACTCTCGGTTTCGACATGTCCACATGCAAGCTGTTCGACGGCTTGATCCATGGAAATAATCTTAAATCGTTTTCTTAGTTGATGAATGGCTTGCTCGACCTCCGACTCCGAGGTATGGCCAGTAATGCTCCTCATATCATTTTTATCTAAAATAATTTCGTCAGAAAGCACACGGTGACCATAAAGAATAGTTATTCCGTTGCCGTGTTTTAAACGTTGCAGCCAGCGAAAAAATGATAACGGTCCGAAATAAAGCACTAATTTTTTAAATAAGGTTTTTAACATAAATCTACTCGTATCTCGAAACATTGGCTTAATAGGCTAATCATAGATCTACCTATTTAGAGGATGAGGAATCTTATAATCACGGAACTCATTAGGATTACCAGAGTTACCCTCCTCGGCAGCCTTTACAATGTTATAAGCTTCTCGTGCAGATACGTAATGGAGTCGATAGCGCTTTCCATCATTGTATTTACTCTCCAAATAATCAAACATTCGGTCGGTAGTATCACTTACGACAGATTTATGGTCTTGCGCTCCGTGACAGAAAATTTTGACAAACTGCCAATTAGGTTGACCTTTCACATGAATTTTTTGTCGCACCCATGAATCTATTCTCTTAGGGTCATCGTGGGTAGGGAAACGACTAATATCACCGTCCTCAATTGTTGGGTGCCACTTATGTCTCCAGTCTTTCCAGTTGATAGTTAACGGACCTTGGAATATCATAAATTCGTCTTCAGCTTGGACGACATTTACCGCTGACTCTCTACCCTTAAAATGTGCTGCCTTTTGATCGTTATTACTAGAATAATAGATGTTGTTGATCATTGGCGGTTGAGCTTCGTTAAACAACGCGGGAAACGTATAGTCGCCATAACAGCCTGCAGCCATCAACAACTCTATTTCGTTATCCACTCCACAATAATTTTCTCCTCGAGAGTTTGCTAAAGACCAGTCTCCGTGTATGAATGAGAAGCAAGCTTTTTGCCCTGTCTTATAAGGCTTCATGTAACCGTATTTATGGAAGATGTCCATCGCAGCGTTTAATTTAGTAACAAAGGATTCTGGGGTATCATGACTATGGTGCCAATGCAGTTCGAACTCCCCTACTCCTTCGGTAACTAAGTGCTGTAGTCGCTCTAGTTCATGTTCATGCATTAAATCCATTGCATAAAACATGGTGTGTTTAGGGTGATGGCCGTCGCTATCTGTGTGCTTTTTAGCAATTTCTGGATAGCGGACTTCCCATGCTTCGAGACGGTCTGCATGTCCATTTAATTCAAAGTGATCGACAAATAACAACATAATGTCGACAGGCTGATGGTTAGCTTCAACCTCTTTAAATAAACCAGACCAATAGGAAGCTAGCCAAACGTCAATACGTTTCTTCTTAACGTAAAGCGTAAGTATGGCGCAGAAACCAACACCACCAATCAATAAAATTAGAAACAAATAGAACATGTTATTCCAACAAAAAATTGTAAAATCAAATCACGCCATTAAAAACTAGCTATTAATGAGGCGCAACAAATAATTAGACCAAGCAATAGAAGGTATTTGGGCCTACTCTAACCTGACTGAACCGCAATTTGTTTAGGCCGTAAACTCCTAACCGCACAACAAAGACCAATATAAAAATAAGTCCACACCGCGTAACCTTGGTTACCTAGAAAAATGTAGGTTAACCAAGCCGCCATTACCACTAAAACAGCGATCACAATTGTTTTAGTCTGTGGATCGACTGGCTCCGTGGAACTTTCGATGACCTGTTCCGAATTAGTCTTTGATAGCTGTGTCCCCCAAACGGGATGAACTTCAGCCGTTTGTACACTTAAACTATTCGGTGGGTCGCTATCTGATTTAGTCTCAGGTTCAATAAAAAATGGTTTAAATTCTTCAAAACAAAGCCTTAAGCACCATAGAAAAAGAAATATACCAATGGGACCCAGCTCTGCCATAATCTGAACATAAGAATTGTGTGGCATCAATCCATGATATTTGTTCCACTGGCCTTTACCGACGCCAGTTAGCGGGTACCAAGACACCATTTGAAATCCTTGGTCCCATGCTCTAGTCCGCCCTTGAAATGACTTGTCAGAACCAGCGTCCAAAACCGTTTGTAAACGATCTTGTATTGGCCCCGGTGCGAATGATAATCCGAATAGCACAATAATTGCCATCCCCCCTCCGGTAATCCCCTTTTTAATGACATTACCACTGCCTCGAAGTGTTATGGTCCCAACTACCATTAAACCGAGTAGTACCATAACCGTTCGCGAACCTGTTTTACCCACTACGAAAACTAGAACGACCATAAAACATATAGCGCCTAGCTTAATAAGGATATTGCTTTTCATAAGAAGCGCTGCAAATAGAAACGGCAGTGTTGTGATCATTAATTGACCAAACTCGTTTGCATTTTGGTAATAGCCTAAACCTTGCCAGCGCCCATTTCGAGGATCAATAAATTGAGACGTCTCAGGATTACGGGCGACGTCCACAATCGCCTCATACCCCATAAAAACGATACAACAGGACATGACACCAAACAATATTGCAAATTGCTGTCTCGTTTGCATAATTCGAGAAGCAAAAAAATAAAATGCGAGAGAGCTAACAAACTCCCATGTTTGTACAATGAGGTCACCTGGATTAAGGAGAATGAGGCCAAAAACAGACATTCCGAGCATGCCAAGCAATAACTGATCTTGTTTCCAAACATGCTTCGCCAGTTTATCTTTATTGACTATGCACCCAATAATCATACCTAAAAATAGCAGACTAAAAGGTTTGATAGATGCAATCGCTGGAAATCGATCTTGGAAACGAATTAGGACACTGACTATTAACCCAACAAGCCCCCAAAATGGATTAACAATACTCGCTATAAAACTACTAAAATAGAATAGGTAAGCAAAAGCCATTAACTAACCCCTTTGTCGCCAGCTAACAAATCGATATAAACATTTTGGTAGTTTTCAACCATGATAGGTAGCGAATAATTATCGACGACATGAGTTCTTGCTTGGAGCGATACTTTCTTTAGATAACCGGAATCGCTAGCGAACTGTTTAAAAAGCTGAGCCATTTTATCAGTATCATCAACCTCAAAAAGGTGCCCAGTTTTTCCTTCTACGACTATTTCTGGACTTCCACCAACATTTGACACAACTGCGGGTAATCCCGTCGACATTGCCTCCAAAATAGTATTTGAAAGACCTTCTCTAAAAGAGGGTAAAACGAAAACATCATAGGCATTCATTAATTCTGGAATATCATCGCGCCGGCCAAGCAATTCGACGGAATCAACGACTCCTAATTGTTTAATCAAAGACTCTAACTCGCCCCTCATTGGCCCATCACCGGTCAGTAACAATTTTGAGTTGGGCTGTTGTTTAACAAACAGCGCAAACGCTTTTATTAGGCTTGGATAATTCTTTACTTCGACTAACCGACCGACGGAACCAATAACAAACTGTCCATCGGTTAAGCCTAATAGTTCCCTGTACTTTTCCCTAGAATCCTCGCTCGGTTTAAATTTGTCTATATCTACACCGTTTAGAATAGCTAAAAATCTTGATTCACTGACTCCAAAGCGGTTCGATATCTCTTTCACCAGGGCACCCGAAACAGATAGGTTTATAGTCATTCGATTGAACAGAAAACGCTGCATGATTCGCTGACGCCAAGAGCTATAGTACAATGTGCCGTGTTCACCATTCATAATAATTGGTTTTGACTCAAGCAGTCCGGTCAAGTAACCAGCAAGCATCGTTGCCCATCCGTGAGTATGTATAATGTGGTACTCATTTTTCTGCTGAGCTTCTCGTATAACTGATATTGCATTCTTCAGCCCGCTACAACGTGAAGCATCGAAAAAGACTTCTGTATTTGGATTGTCGATTCGATCACCGAGCTCCCCCTGCTCTCTCAAGCAAATAACATCAATCTTAAATTTATTTGGGTCACTGCGGTTAATGATATTCACAATACCATTTTCTAGGCCGCCAGTTCCTAACGATAAAACTACATGTAATACACGAATCGTCATAGTCACTTCCATATGCTTAAATGTTGACGTGTAACAAATGACCAAAAGCCTAACAAGGTAAACCACATTAATGTCATAAAGGAGCTAGCAATTTTAACTAATGGCAACTTAAGAATGGTCTTACTATAAAGCGACAATATAACCAGACCGTATGCGATAATTTGACTAACAAAAGTTATCAAATAGAAAAGTTCTTCAACTAAAAATGCATTGCTAATTAACAGAAACAGTAATAAGAAAGGGGCTATTAGTCGCAAAATTTTGTGCGAAATAAACTGAACAAAAATAGCGTTTTTAAAAGGGTTAAGTAGGCTAGGACGCAATTCTAACAATTGCCAATTTCCGGCTAAGGTACGCGTTTTCCGTATCTTCTCCCTTTTTGGGTCTTCAGAAGGAATATCGTAAGCGTGCGCGTTGGAATCAAACAAAACTGTTTTCTTTTCTAGCACCATATTCATCGGGATCAATACATCGTCTAACAGTGTTTCATCTGGTATTGGACGGTAAGCGGAACGACGCATAGCGTATACCGCACCGGTTACCCCTGGCACCGAGGCTATTTTAGATTCAGCGGCACGTATCATTTTCTCATACCGCCAGTAAGCATCCATTCCTTGAGAAAACTCATTGGTATCAGGGTCCATTAAAATCAACTCACCGCTTACTGCACCAACAACCGGGTTCTTAAAATGTGAGACCAAATGACGCAAAGAGCTAGTTTCATGTTTTTGTCGAGCATCCGTCATAAATAATATTTCTGCTTTTGATAAAGCAATAGCTTGGTTTAAACAAGCGGATTTACTCGATTTAAAGTGATTGTCTATGCAATTAATCGTGTTAGATTTTAGGCTCTTGATTACCGAAACAGTATTATCTTCCGAGTTATCCGAAACAAACAAAATGCTAACTTTGTCCTGCGGATAATCCAAAGCCAGTAAGCTCTCAATCTTTTCTTTTATGATAGATTCAACATTGCGGACGACTACAATAATTTCGACGGTAGGAAGATCAGCATCCTCCATTACCTGATTATTTATACTCTTTTTATTTACCGTCAACTTTGCGAGAACCAGCAGCATTAGCGGGTATCCGACAAAGATGTAAAATAAAACGATGATCGAAAACCAATACAAGATAATCATGACATTTGCGTTCCGTCATCGCCTAACAAACGAGCACGCATTTTTTCATACCTATGATTACCAAGAACCAATTTAGCGATTCTAAAGACATTAAACCTAATCACTTCCTTAAGAGTTTCTTGGCTCATTGATTTTTTCCAAGCCTTAACTCTAGCGGTTGTGGTTGTTTTTATAATCGCAAATCGAGGGACCTCGAATAACGCGCTGCAGGAAACCAGTCCAGGTCGTGAAGTTGCTATACACTCATAACCAATATGTTTAGCAGCTTTTACGACGCGCTTATCGATACGCCCACCAGGGGGCGCAAAAACTGTTACACGGTTGCCAAGCCTCTGCTCAATCATTTGTTTACTTGTTTGTAACTCTGATTCAATTTGTTCGTCGGTCATGTCTGAAAAATAAGAATGTGTGTGACCGTGGGACTGAATACTCATTCCGGCCTTATGCATTTCTTCGAGCTGCTGCCAACTCATATAACAACCGGTACCGACGGTTGAAGAATTAACATAAAACTCTGCAGCTAAACCATGTTTTTTCAAAATCGGAAAAGCGACTAAATAGTTGGAGATATGTCCGTCATCAAAGGTGATGCAATGAGTCGATATTTTGGAGTCGTTATCTACCTGATGTGCGAGAGGAATACTTTCAGCAATTGCTTCTATTTGTTTTTCAAACTGTTTGGCCGTTACGGCATAATGAGGATCAGCCCCGCCAATTTGTTTCGTGTCGCCGACGGCGTGGTACATATAGATAGAAGTCATTAGCTCTTCTGCACTCTTAATAATTCAATTAATCTTTAGTAAAGATTATTGCGCCAGTAAATTCCTCTAACAACATTTTAAGCATGAAGAATAAATTAATGCTATTGGCGACTAGAAGGCGTATAACTAATACCGATACTAGCAGACTCAGAATCACCACTCACAAAATCCGTCGTGGTACTAGTACTGCTTACATTTCTTTTCAACAACTGAAAATAGACGGAAAATGTTGGTCGAATAAAGTAATTAAATCGAGCAGAATATACCTCAACATCATTGGCTACACTTTCATCAGTTAAGTTATTAAATTCATTAGTCGTCGTTTGAATATTTAGTACTAAATTGGTTTGAGGAGCAGCTTCAAAAATTTGGCTAAGGGAATACGTACCGGTAAAACTAGCGCCACTTCTTTTCTCGCTATTGGCTCGGTCGATTCCTTCATAGTCGGCACTAAAAATCTGAAATATACCGTTCAAAGCATCACCACTGAATGTGTAATTGACATTAAATGTCTTTATTTTCTGGGCACTGCCAAAATTTCCTATCTGATCATCGACGACAACATTCTGATCAATGAAACTCTCACTTACGACGAAATTAACACTATTTCGATAGCTTGCACCGAAGCTATGGTTGCTGTTTATTTGCCGACTATATAGTACGTTATAAAGTTCAGTATCAAAGTTTTGTTCGTCATTAGTAACCTTAGTTTGGCCCACTTCAAGTTGTACTTGGTTCAACCGGCCTGCGCCAATCCACCGCATGAAGAAATTGTCCTGTTTAAAGTTAACCCCTAGGTTCTCTTCCTCAAACTCTGTTTCTATGGTGTCAAACACCAATGATAATGTCTGAGAAGTATTAATTGTTTTTTCGTACCTTATTTCTTTAGAAATGTTTATAAAATCTAAAGATTCTTGACCTAGTACATTGGTATCGAGCCCTTCTCGGGTAGACTGGAGATATGTAATTTCGGTATTGATTGTATCCAAGGGCGTAAATTGATAAAAATAGCTTGGTCGAGCGGTAAGGACATTTACATTAACCAAATTATTGACTTCTTGTAACGCAAACCGGTCGCGAGGAGCTTGAGAATAATCGTCTCTTACCAAGAACTCAAAATTGGAAGATGGAGACTTATATTCGATACTAGCAGACACTTGATTTCTGTCTTGGGTATCTAAAGAGTCAACCGAGAAATACTCCTGAGAAACGGCTCCAGAAAAATCAACCGCCCAAACATTTTGATTTTCATTTGCAAAATTAAAGGTGCCACCAGTATTCAAAGAGGTTCCGGAAACTTGCTCGTTGCTTTGAGCTAAGTTATCACTATATCTAAGTGTCGAATATAAGGAGTAATCGAACTCTATAGCAAAAGTACTGCCGCTATGAGAGGTAATAGACGCGAAAGCGAAGCCCGCAATAATTCTTATTATTTTCATTTTAAAACTCTTCTAATACGATGCCAGACAATTTCTCTGGACCGATAGAGAGAACAGCCTGTCTAATATCTTCTTCGGTCGATAAGCCGTAAGGAACGGCCAAAATCACCTTATGACTAATATCTAAAAGAATTCTTGTGTCCGCAGAACTTGCGATTGAAGGAGCATTAACAAAAATATAACGCTCTGGATAACGAGCAACAATGCTCGCCATGGTTTTCTTCATGCGCTGTCCGCTGAAATGTTCAGCTGAACTTTCTGCGTTTAAGCCAATTGGTATGTATCGTAATCGATTAATTGGTGTTTCATAAATTACTTGGTCGATCGGCATTTCATCAGACTCAATAAAATCAACCAACCCAAAACTTGGCTCGACGTTAAAAAGTTCATTACTCTTGTCACTATTTACATCAGCATTGATAACTACTGACGTTTTGCCTTCATCGAGTGCAAACGTTGCGGCCAAATTTGCTGTCATCTTACTGGTGTCAAATGAGGGGTCTATTGACGTTATTAATGTTACAAAGTTTTTCGAGTGAGAAGATGCTAAAAGGTTCGTCCGTAAGTTTCGGTATTCATTCATTAACTTGCGATCAGACGCTTCTTTCGAGATTAATCCTCGTTCGCTAAGTTCTTCCTTAGAGTAGAGTTTTGACTGTTTCATACGAGCGATATTTTGTTTTACAGTAGAACCCCCGCTGACTTGTGACGATGTAACCGGCTCAGTTATAGGTTTATTAGCGTGTTGCTTTAAACCCTTCTCTTCCGTTGCGTCTTCACCTTTTTCTTTTTGGTTCTTCAAGAACGCTGATTCTATAATGCTCATAGTCTTAACCTTGCACCTTTAGCCATATTTCGTAGCCGTAAACCGTCCACGTAAGTACAACTATTGCGACAATCATCATCTTCTTTGAAAAATCAGCGCGTTTTTCCGAATTGCTTTTTACTTGATAGACGTTAGCTAGCACAGGCAACTGAAGTTTCTCGCTGATAACTCTTTGGTCTCGAACTTTCTGGTCTAAGATAGTTAACCCAAACACCACGGCAACCGGTACACCGAAACTAAAAAGCAGGCCGATTACTATTAAATGAATAAATCTCAATCCTTTTGGCGTAACAGGTAAAAAAGCCGCTTCTTGAATTCTGGCGTTGATGCCTTGTTTGGCTCTGTCCATATCTCTGGTTATTCTAGCGCTTTCACGCTGTTCTATTAATTGATTATATTTAGTTTTATTGACTGTAGAGTCTCGTGTCAGCTCAGTAATTTCAGCCTCTACCGCGTTAATTCGATTAACCTTTTGACGTTCGTTTTCTAAAAGAACGGTAAATTGAGCTTTACGTGATTTAAGAGTCGATAACGCAGTTTCGGTTACCAATATATCGCTTCTTAATGCTTGCGCGATTGGTGAATCAGCCAGATCTTCATTAGCGGCGTTTAGGTTTAAACTACGTGAATCAATCTCTCGGCGAATCTGTATTTCCGTAGACGCTATTTGCGCCTTTATTTGGACAATGTCAGGATAGGTATCTTTATAAATTAAACGAAGATCTTCTAATTGTGCCTTTAACGTTGTTACCCTAGCCCTCAAAACAGCCTCGCGCTCAATGGAAGCGGTATTTTTAGCACCGCCGCCGCCGGCAAGCTGCTCTTTTTGCGCCGCCAACTTGGATTCCTCAGCCAGTAGTTCGATGTCAATATCTTCAATACTGCGTGTTAACTCTAGAATCCGTGAATTAGCCGCTTGCATGGCTCCAGGAGTAGAATCAACATTTTTTTCTCGAAACTCTTTTATGGCGAGATCAGCTGCTTGTAGCTTCCTTAAATAACCTTCCGCTTGTTCGTTAATAAATTTGTAAGCTGCTTCGCTCTCCCTTTGCTTAGTAAGATAACTTTCCCGAATAAAGATCTCAGACATAGCTTTCGCAGCTAAATAAGCACGTTCAGCTTGTCGGTCTTTAAAACTAATATGAACTATTTTCTTACCGGTATTGCTTATTTCTGTCTTGGATCTAGCAGAATCGATCAGAGAATCAACCTGCGTCTGCGGAGTGTCTTCCGTTATCCAGCCACCTACCAACAAAACCTCTCGCAGAGTAGTTCTACTTTCCATCATCTGTTTGGCAAATTTTAACGGCTCCGTTAACGCCGTTGTCTGAGCGGTACCATCCATCAAAGGCCTGATAATATTACGGTCGTCTACTATAATTGTAGCTGAGGAAGTATATACCTGCGGCCAAACCCACGCCAACGCTGCGAAAACAGCCGACACAAGTATATACAATACAGCAACAAGCTTTTTCCTAGCCCAAGCTTCTTTTATTACAATTCGTACAAGAAATTCTACTGCAGCATTCATTCTATATTTACCTTAGAAAGTTCTTTCTGGTACCGAAATAATATCACCTGGTTCCATAGCATAATTAGTTGTCATATCACCATTTTTAAAGATATCATCAAGCTCAATATCAATCGACTGTAGTTTTCCATCAATTCGTCTGAACAGCTTGGCAGAATTAGCCGAAGCAAAATCATTAAGACCTCCAGCGGCCAACACGACATCAAGAACCGTCATGCCTTGGCGATATGTGATTGACATTGGTGACCTGACAGAGCCCGTTACTCTAACTCGAGATAGGTACTCATGGCTTCTAAGTTGTACCAAGATGACTGCTACGTTTGGCTGCTTAATATATTCAGAAAGTCGGCCCTTAATTTCCTCTGCAACATCCTTTGGCGATCTACCGCCAGCCAAAACCTCACCAATAAGAGGAACTGATATCATTCCATCAGGTCGAACTGGTACAGACATAGAGAGATCCGGATGCTTCCATACGTCGACTTGGACGACATCGTCAACGCCAATAAGGTAATTCGCTACAAGTAGCTTTCTATTTTCGCTCGGAGCAGGACCATAACTCATATCCGGTGGAGCGCTACCGCAACCTGCTAAAATCGTTATAATGGTTAGTATTATTATTTTTTTCATTGTTTTCATCCTTATCGGGCACCTTTCCCTAATAGTATCACTTCTACCGTTTGTAACAAAATGAAAGCGTCCATTAAAATACCATGATTTTTTACGTAGTACAGGTCGTACTGCAGCTTGTTATATGCGTCATCTTCGCTAGCACCATAGGGGTATTTTAGCTGCGCCCAACCGGCTAAGCCTGGCTTTACACTGTGACGCGAACCATAAAAGGGTATTTTTGCTTCCAAGTCCTCTACAAACTCTGGGCGTTCCGGTCTGGGGCCAACAATACTCATGTCTCCACGAAAGATATTGAGCAGCTGAGGAAGCTCGTCAATCCGCACTTTTCGTATAAAACTACCGACTCTGGTGACTCGTGTGTCCGACTCTTTAGCCCACTGCGCCTCGCCTTTCTTTTCGGCATTTACGATCATGCTGCGAAATTTGAGCAAGTCGAAATTCTTACCGTTTTGCCCAACTCGCGTCTGCCGATAGAATATCGGGCCGCTAAAGCCACTTTCAATAAAAATTAAGATCGCCGTCAAAATGAGGATAGGAAACATAAACGACAAAATGACAAAACTAAATGCTATATCAAACAAACGACTAAAAAGACTACCAATCCCTCCTCCGGCAATCCCTTCACTAAATATCATCCAGCTTGGGTGAAGCATATCTAGCCTGAGCATTCCTTTCTCTCTTTCCCAGAAAGAGACAAAATCAATGACGTTTATTTTCGCTAACTTACACTCTAAAAGCGCTTCAACCGGCATTTTCTTGCGTCGGTCACTGATTGCTAATACCACCTCGTCAATTTGGTATTCTCGGCAGTAATCCGCCAAATTATCGCCGGTATTAACAAGGTATTTATCCGATATCTTTATTTCTTCTTCCGCTACTTGAACAAATCCGTGAATTACATAACTGGCAAATGATGGTGATAATACTCTCGAAGGCGTTGCTCCGTTACCTTCTCCCTGAGTATCTGAATCCAATATGTTCTTTGCAAAATCTCCGACACCCAAGACTAGTATTTTTCTTCTCAGTGCTCTACCACCAACGGTATGGTATACAACGGTTCTCATAATGGCTAAGCCAAACAATGAAAAACCTATCGCTAGACCAAAAATACCGCGGCCAATCAATAACTTTGGGAACACATAATAAACGACCAACAAACCCAATGAGCCTAGAATAAGGCTAATAGTCACCCGTTGAAGTATATGGGGAAAATAATGCCTACCGGTTGGTGCAGGGGTTTGGTACTGGCCCATCGCAACCATTGACAGCACCATAAACAAAGAATAGACAGCCGCTTTCAGTGGTAACCTTTCAAGGCTCTCGATCATTGGTTGCCATTCAAGTGTATCGAACCTTATATATACCGCTAAATAGGTAATTCCGAACAACAGCAGAAATTCCGCCAGTATCAAAAATACAAACGTCGTTCGAAAATGATGATTAAATATTTTAAAGGTAACCATGGTTACTTAACTTATCTCCATTCTTCAATCGCAAATATCCGGTTAGCCAGGGCGTTATTAGCTAACAAACGAGTTAATCCGTATCTTTTTATATTAACGTTAGCTAGCGAAAAGTATAGTCAAGCTTAGCTAATGTTTTGTGTTATTTTTTAATCAGTTAAAGCCCTGAGCTGTTAAAACACTTGTGCTTTACGAAACCTCTATAGCTTCGCGTCCTGGTTTGAATTGCAACGCATTCAAAACAGCGAGGTAATAGCACTAATCACTATTAGTTATTTAGGAATAATATCAATCTTTGGGAGGTAAACAAGGAGCTAGATAAGCCTCTTATTTTCGTAGCAAACCATAATAGGTTCTACATGCAAGTACTTCTATATGCACTTGCTGAATAACATCCGATTCAACTAGCTAAGCTAACTAGTCTCATCTACTGCCAACCCAATCCTTTCTTACTCTAAAAAAAGCGCGAGGCAGCATACAAATGTTAGCGCTATCTGTCAAGTGCAGACTACACAAAATGTGGCATAGTCCACTGTTTCTCAAGGCCTTTTTATGAATGCTTAGGCTGACAAAGTTTAGAATGTGTAAATCGCTCTTCTAGCCAACTTGTCATCACGTCAGTGAGACTATTTCTGTCTTCTGCTAACGGAAAAATATGTTCAGCGTCTTCAAGATACGCAGTCTGCAAATTATCGCCAAAAGGTACCGTAGAAAAAACGTCGGACAACTGGTTTTTGTAGTTGCAAGGCCAACTTGCCGTAAAAATGCTTAACAGACTACAATCACGCGAAATAAATTCGCGATACTCTTTTTCAACATTTTCTTTCGGCGGTTTATGCCAAGTCATATCGATGGTATCAAGCTTTTCATCAGTTTTTTCTGGAACCACCTTTCTGTAAGCTATTTTTAGCATGGTCATCCACGAACTCAAGCTAAAGAACTTGGGCAGGTAATGATTAAAATAGTAACGTTTAGTTGGATAAGTGTAACCGTCAACACAGATAGCACCCACTACCCGCAAGTCTCTAGCCATTGTTTTATGTGCGTTGTCGGCGCCGGTACAAATCCCAAAGGATACAAAACCTGTGTCGCTATTCTCCTTTTCTAAGAAGTCAATCACCTCTTTAATGTCTTCTTGGTGTTGTAATTTATGTAAGCGGCTGTCTTTATGTTTCTCGCTGTCACCAATTCCCGATAAGTCAAACCTAAAGCTTGGATATCCCAACTTAGCAAAATGCCTTGCTAGTTTTACATACAGTCTATAGGGTCCAATGTGCGGTAATAAACCAGAGTTAAAGAACAGAATCGTTGGTAGCTTCTGATCTGTTTCTAACGAACTCTCAGTGTATATACCAACCAATTGTTTGTTGATGGTATGGGCGATTTCCTTCATTAACTTTCTCCCTTCATCATATTAACTAATTCGCTCATGCTTTTACCCGGCAGATAAACCATCATATCCGTATAAGTCTCAATCGGTTGAATAGTATCCTCAATATAGTGAAAATCTGTTTCGGTATTAAGCGATTCAATCTTAGATTTATACGCTTGAACCTCTCCATCGGGATTAGAGGTTAAAGCGATTATCTTCTTACATTCCTCGAGTTTGTTCGCATCAAACAAATTCGTCTCAACGATAGAATCACGGGTTTCATCTGGAAATCCAAAACCAATAATTTCCTCAGATTGGGCTTTTGCCTCATGTTTTCTAATATAATTCAGGTGCGACAGAGTAGAACGGTATTTACTAAACAGTTGTTCAACATAGCTTTTACCGTTGATAACCGGCTCCCATAAAACAAGGTTTTCAACATTATCCGGCATAGCTAAGGCGGCTAAGGTTGCACCAAATCTAAAACCAATCATAGAAATTGACTGATGACCGCTACGTGCTTTTAACTCATCCGCAGCGGACTGAATGTCTTGTTTCCAACGACTAACGTTAGCCTCTTCATCATCACCTAAGGAATCCCCAGCGCCATAATAATCAAACCTCATTACATGGTAACCGGCTTCCGATAATTTTGCCGAAAGGTAACGGTAAGTAAGATGAGTATTCAAGCTTTCTAGATAAATTGGGCTACACAGCAACACTGCGCCCTTACTGTTGTTTTTGTCCCTAGGCCATTGGTACATGCCAAACAACGAATCTTCAGGGCCAAAAAAGTAAGGCTCGTATGTTATAGCTTTTTGGGATTCATCAACCACTCTCTTAACCGCATTATCACCCTCAATACTAGCAGCAATCTGTTCTAACGTATCTCTAATCAAAGAAGCAGGATCGATAACCAATTTATACTTTTCTTTCGCTTTCCAAACGGCTTCCAAGACCAGCATTGAGTGACCGCCAAGCTCAATAAACTTGTCATATACACCAATATTCTCGACTCCTAGCAATTCAGTCCACAGTTCCGCAATTTGTTTTTCCACCTCTGAAATAGGCGCTACATAATCTGTCGCCGTATCTAACTCAGATACACTTGGTTCCGGTAAAAGCTTGCGATCAATCTTGCCGTTCGCCGATAGAGGTAACTGGTCCATAGGAACAAAAAACTGCGGAATCATATAGTTTGGCAAGCCCAACGCTAATTGATTTCGCATATCATCGGTTGTTAAGCTGTAACCCTCTTTGGTTTCGAAATAAGCGACTATCTTTTTGTCAGCCGGCTTGTCTTCTCGTACAATGACAACGCATTGTTTTATGCCTTCAACTTCTGCAAGCCTTGATTCTATTTCACCAAGCTCTATGCGAAGCCCGCGTATCTTGACCTGAAAATCAATTCGACCAATATATTCAATTTGACCGTCGCTAAGATGTCTTACTAAGTCACCAGTTTTATATAGTCTCGCTTTCGGGTCTGAGGAAAAAGGATCTGGAATAAACTTTTCATCGGAAAGTTCTTGGCGATTTAAATAACCGCGCGCGACTTGAATACCACCAATGTGAAGCTCTCCGGACGCTCCAACAGGAATTGGATTTAATTTCTTATCCAATATATAAACCTGAGTATTTGCAACTGGCCGTCCGATCGGCACGATTTTTCTCTCATAACTTGCGTCACACTCCCAGTAAGTTACATCGACCGCGGCTTCGGTTGGTCCATAGAGATTGTGTAGCTTAGCTGACGAAAAGGTGAAGAATTGCTTTTGTAGCTCATAAGGTAAGGCTTCTCCGCTACAGAATATTTGTCGTATAGAACTACAGCTTTCAGGTTTTGCCTGGTCAACAAAAATCTGCAGCATCGACGGTACAAAATGCATAGTGGTTACTTGTTTTTCTTGGATGACTTTAGACAAATAACTAACGTCTTGATGACCTCCAGGTTCCGCAACAACTAACTTAGCACCAAAAATTAATGGCCAGAAGAACTCCCATACTGAAACGTCAAAACTATAGGGTGTTTTTTGCAAAACCACGTCAGCATCAGTTAATTGATACTCTTGTTGCATCCATATTAATCGGTTAATAATGCCATCGTGTTGGTTCATTACTCCCTTCGGGTTACCGGTAGAACCCGAAGTGTAGATAATATAAGCTAAATTGGTCTCGTCTGTTACTTGCTCAAGGTTTTCCTTTGAAAGCTGACCAATAGCGTCCCACTGAGAATCCAAAGCAATAATCGTTGCATCGGTTTCCGGAATAACATGCTTGATAGATTCCTGAGTTAATATAATGGGCGCTTCAATATCGCCAATCATGAATTCTAAACGAGCTTGCGGGTAATCTGGATCAAGTGGAACGTATCCGCCGCCAGCTTTATGAATGGCATAGAGCGAGATGACCATTTCTAATGAGCGTTCCATACAAACGCCGACTCGCGTTTCTGGACCGACACCGTTATCTCTTAAGTGATGCGCTAATTGATTAGCCTTTTCGTTCAATTCCCCATAAGAAAGTGTGTTGCCGTTAAATTCTAGTGCTATCTTGTCAGCATGTTGCGCGGCCCGCTCTTCAAATAGCTGATTCAAACACACACCTTTACGGTAATCGCTATCGGTTTTATTCCACTCTTTAATTAGTGTTTGGCGTTCCTCAGGAAGAACAATCGAATAATCAGACAAGTGTTTGGTTGGGTCTTCAACGATTAACTCTAACAACTGGTGAAAGCGTTTTAACAATAATTCTATCGTTTGGCGTTCGAATAAATCAGAGCGATATTCAAATCGCATATCAAAACCGTCGACTTTTTCTCGTATAGTCATCGAAAGGTCATATTGAGAGCTTTTTCTTGCGGCTCTAGCTTCAGAGAGCTTTGCTTCCCCTATCTCTAACGTTTCAGGCTGTAACATTTGGACCTGAAACTCCATATCAAACAAAGGGTTACGGTTAGTTTCTCGAGCTGGGTTTAACTTTTCTATAATGGTATCTAACGGCATTGCGTTATAACGATAGGAGTTAAAACAATTCTTCCGTACGCGTGATAATAGCTCTAGAAACGTTGGGTCTCCAGACATGTCATTTCGAATGACTAAGGTGCTTACGAAGAAACCTAAAAGGTGCTCAGTATCTTTCATGCGTCGGTCCGCGAACGGCGTACCCGCAAGCAAATCAGTTTCCCCTGACCACCGATAAATCAATGTCTTAAACACAGCCATCAGCGCAATGAACATTGTCATCCCTTTCTTTTTGGCTAATGCTTCGAACTTTTCAACCAACTCAGTATCTAGAGTATGATAAATTCGGTCACCGTCAGTATTAAGCTCAGTGCTTCTTTGACGGTCATAAGGTAAATTCAGCGGCACAACGTTAGACAATTGCTTTTGCCAAAAGGTCCAACTCTTAGTTAGGTCTTCTGTCTTATGTTTATCGAGCCTCCATTCAGTGTAATCCTTGTATTGCACCGGTAGACTAGCCAAATTGGGGGCTTCACCCTTATCAAAAAACTTATAATGTTCGGTTATTTCTGTATTAAGAACACCCAATGACCGCCTATCAAACGCATTATGATGAACCATGAAATGAAAGATATGGTGGTTTTCTGCACACTTGATTAAATGCACTCTTATTACCGGTCCGTTGACTAAATCAAATGGTTCTTTAATATTTTTATCTAGCAGTGACTGAATCGCTTTTTCATCGTTAGAGAGATCCGTATAGGGCATGTCAATTTCTAAACTGGGGTGTATCTTCTGAACGACTTTACCTTGCTCTACGTCGAAAGTTGTTCGTAAAGCTTCGTGACGTGCAATCATCGCATTCATCGCCGAGTGAAGAGCATTAACATTTAGCTCTCCTTCGATGCGTATTGCCCGATAAATGTTATAAACGGGACTCTGCGGGAGTAACTGATCAATGAACCATAATCGCTTTTGAGCATCGGCTGCAGGCAAGACAATCGCCGTCGGATTGTTTGTTGCGTTATTCATATTTGATGTACTGCTCTCTTCGTAAACCTTTTCCATTCGTAATGAATTCCCCATTTGCTATTAATAGTTGGCAGTTTTATAGATTACTTGAATCTTATTTTAGTTAACCCATTTGTTCAAACATCAAACAAGAAAAAAAAACCTTTTATTTGCAAAAGCAATATAATTCAGATTTTCATCCAAAATAAAATAAACCTATAAGGTTAAAACTTATTTTAGTCTGTTAATAATCCAGAACGACTATCCATTATCGGCTATTATTCCTTGCTTAATTACATTCAAGCCAACATCTAGCCATACAACCCGATTCTTTTGACCGTTCATCTAAAACAATATACTCATTTTAGAAGGTTTGAATGGCAATACCGAAACAATAAACTTACCAACCCATTGATAAAGTCAGTATCTGTTCAATCCTATTTCAGCACTGCCAGAATAGCGCAAATCACACTCAAACGCCAATGATTCCAGTTGCTAGTTATTACTTAAGGAAGATAGAAGAACACCGTTAAAATATTAGCGTTTATCTTGATTGAGCAAATAGCCTAAGTGAATCTTGACCGCTAGCCATTCTGACCGAATGATAGAATAAACCATGGTATCTCTTATTGACCCATCTGCGAGCAGTTTATGGCTACGAAGCATACCATCCAACTTTGCTCCTAACCGCAATATAGCTCTGTTTGATGCGTGATTAAGGTAATGTGTTCTAAACTCTACCGCAATCAAATCTAACTCCTCAAACGCAAATTCAAGCATTAGACGCTTTACCGAGGTGTTAATTGCAGTTCTTTGAGCTCGCTGCGCGTACCATGTATAACCTATCTCTAAACGCCTATTTTCCAGATCTAGGTTGCAGAACCTCGTTGAGCCGACAACTGATTGAGTGCGCTTACAAACCACTGCAAAAGCTAACGCCTTACCTTGCTCGCTTAATTGAATTGCTTGCTTTAAGTAGGCCTCGAGTTGATCCGGAGCTGGTACGGAGGTAAACCAAAGTTTATATAACTCTCCATCCTTAAGCGCACTTAGTAGACCTTGGTAGTGAATATTGCTTAATGGCTCTAGCTTGACTGTTTTGTCTTCTAGAGCCTTAGCTGTGATGCTATTGTCCATATAAACTTAACGTTTCTCGCCCATATTGATCATCATAACAATGTATAACTACTGTTTCGATCGAACTGAATTGACTGTTTGTGGTCGCGAATCAAGTCCTATTGACTCAAATCTAATCACTTTTACTTTGCTATTTTTTTCTTATTTTATCCTATCTTATCTTATTTTCCCTATCTCTATTCAACGGTAACTGTGATAGTTTTTGAAACTACTGGTGGTGAGTGAGGTTGGTGCATATGGTCACCAAGAATCAACTGTAAGGTGTGTTTGCCAGGGGTAAGCTTGACCGTTGTCTCTGTTTGTCCTGCTCCAAAGTGGGTTACCTCTGCTCCCAAAGGTTTCGACATATCTGGAAGCTTTTTACCATCAATAAGAAGGTGATGATGCCCTGAATTGTGCTTTTTAACTCCTGCAGGCGATACCGTCATTCCTTTGATTCCAAAAACAACTTTAAATTCTGTACCAACGGTTGCGCCGTCTTTTGGTGAAATGATAAAGACACTTTTATCAGCTTTAGCTTCTGCTTTTTGTTCATCGCCATGGGATAAGACAACGGTTGAAAACAGCAGTACAACAAATCCTGTAATTAACTTTTTCATAAAAAAAATCCTTAATTCTTAACTTCAAATCTACGGTTAACGAACTACAACAAAACGGTTAATTATGAAACATAAAACCGTTCGTTGCTGACTTTAGTAAGTCGACTTTAATAATCAACCACCACTAAAAAAGGGCGCAAAAAACGCCCCTTCATACTATTAAAAACGACAGAAATAAACTACCAACCAGTAATCTCTTTTAGCGCTGAGCCGATGTCCGCAAGACTGCGCACGGTTTTAACCCCCGCATCCTCGAGAGCTGCGAATTTTTCGTCCGCCGTTCCTTTGCCTCCGGAAATGATTGCCCCAGCGTGGCCCATTCTTTTGCCTGGAGGTGCAGTTACACCGGCAATGTAGGAAACAACAGGCTTAGTAACATTAGCTTTAATAAAAGCAGCAGCTTCTTCCTCAGCGGTTCCGCCAATCTCTCCTATCATAACAATCGCTTCAGTCTTATCGTCATTTTGGAACATCTCCAAAATATCAATAAAATTAGAACCAGGGATAGGGTCGCCGCCAATCCCAACACAAGTAGATTGACCAAAACCAGTATCGGTAGTTTGCTTAACAGCCTCGTAAGTTAGTGTGCCAGATCTAGACACTATACCTACTCGTCCAGGCTTATGAATATGTCCAGGCATAATTCCAATTTTGCATTCTCCCGGAGTAATGACGCCTGGGCAATTAGGCCCTATTAAACGAACACCTAGTTCATCACATTTTACTTTAGCATCAAGCATATCCAGAGTCGGTATGCCTTCGGTAATACAAACGATTAGTTGAATACCAGCGTTAGCAGCCTCTAAGATCGAGTCTTTACAAAAAGGTGCAGGTACATAGATCACCGATGCTTCTGCGCCAGTTTGTTCTACCGCTTCTTTAACAGTATTAAAAACCGGTAATCCGAGATGAGTCTGACCACCTTTACCAGGTGTAACACCACCAACCATCTTAGTACCGTATTCGATAGCTTGTTCCGAATGAAAAGTCCCCTGAGAACCAGTAAAACCTTGGCAAATAACCTTAGTGTTCTTGTCAATTAAAATACTCATTTACTTGCCCTCCGCAGCATTAACAACTTTTTGAGCGGCATCAGCCAACCCCGTTGCTGCGATAATATTTAATCCACTATCTGCTAATACCTGACGACCTTTATCAGCGTTATTACCTTCTAGTCGAACAACAACAGGCACTTCTACGCCAACTTCTTCCACCGCGCCAATTATTCCTTCAGCGATCAAGTCACATCTTACAATACCACCAAAAATATTCACCAATACCGCTTTAACGTTGTCATCGGTTAAAATAATCTTAAAGGCTTCAACAACGCGCTCTTTAGTCGCGCCTCCACCTACATCTAGAAAGTTTGCAGGCGAGCCACCATGAAGATTCACAATATCCATGGTACCCATTGCTAAACCAGCGCCGTTTACCATACAACCAATATTGCCATCTAAAGCAACATAATTTAGCTCAAAAGAGGCAGCGTGCGCTTCTCTTTCATCTTCTTGAGACGGGTCATGCATGTCTCTCAATTTAGGATGGCGATAAACCGCGTTTCCATCGATTCCTATCTTAGAATCAAGACAATGTAAATCACCAGTGTCAGTGATAACAAGCGGGTTTATCTCCAATAAAGCCAAGTCTAAATCATGGAATAATTTAGATAGCTGCATAAAAATATGAGTAAACTGCTTAACCAGCTTACCTTCTAAACCTAGTTTAAACGCTAGCTCTCTTCCTTGGTAAGGCTGTGCACCAACTAATGGATCGATAGCTGCCTTGTGGATTTTCTCCGGAGTTTCTTCAGCAACTTTTTCAATTTCTACACCACCTTCGGTAGATGCCATAAACACTACTCGTCGAGTAGAACGGTCAACGACCGCACCTAGATATAACTCGTCGGCGATATCGGTACAATCTTCTACCAATATTTTTGACACCGGTTGCCCGTTAGCATCCGTTTGGTAGGTCACCAAGTTCTTACCTAACCACTGAGCAGCGAACTCTTTCGCTTCTTCTTTACTGCTAATGAGCTTCACACCACCAGCTTTTCCTCGGCCACCGGCGTGAACCTGAGTTTTTACTACCCACTTATCACCGCCGATTTGCCCCGCAGCTTCAAAAGCCGCTTTAGGAGAGTCAACAGCAATTCCGTTTGATACCGGTAAACCATACTCCTTGAAGAGCTGCTTACCTTGATATTCATGTAAGTTCATGATTTTATTAATCCAAATTAATATTAATGGTAGGGCGTACTACTTTACGTTTTCATAAAGTAATACGTATAAGTTAACTATAGACTATAGTTCAAATAGTCCTTATTAGCATAAATGTTTACAAGCCGCGATTTAGTAACATGGAACGAATATGACCAATCGCCTTAGTAGGATTAAGGCCTTTAGGGCAAACACTGACGCAGTTCATAATTCCACGACACCTAAATAGGCTATAGGCATCGTCAAGATCAGATAAACGAGATTCTGTTTCGGTATCACGACTATCAATAATAAATCGATAGGCCTGAAGCAATCCCGAAGGACCAACAAATTTGTCTGGATTCCACCAGAAAGACGGGCAAGATGTGCTACAACAAGCACACAAAATGCACTCGTAAAGGCCATCTAATTTTTCTCTATCTTCGGGAGACTGCAAGTGTTCGCGAACTGGCTGCTCGTCGTCATTAATCAGGTATGGTCTTATTTTTTCATACTGTCGATAGAACTGAGTCATATCGACCACTAAATCGCGTATTACCGGCAGACCAGGTAATGGTCTTACACTTATTTTCTTTCCTTTCAGTGAAGATAGCGGTGTTATGCAAGCTAATGCATTCTTACCATTGACGTTTATGCCGTCGGATCCGCAAACACCTTCTCGGCAAGACCGTCGAAATCCAATGGTCGGATCTTGCTCTTTAAGCAGAATAAGAGCATCCAATAACATCATATCCGAACCTGCC
>CAJQOL010000116.1 GCA_905479925.1 uncultured Kangiellaceae bacterium
AGAAATGGTAATGCCAGGTGATAACATCAAAATGACAGTAGAATTGATTGCTCCAATCGCGATGGATGAAGGTTTACGCTTCGCTATCCGTGAAGGTGGTCGTACTGTTGGTGCTGGTGTTGTTGCTAAGATTGTTGACTAGTTCAACTTTGGCTCAGCGGTTTTAGTTTGCTGAGCCTTTCCTAAACATGTTTGTTTAGGTTTTGTAGGTAACGCGATTTCTATTTTGGAAGAAGTCGCGATTTTATTGCAGGCCAGTGGCTCAATTGGTAGAGCAGCGGTCTCCAAAACCGCAGGTTGGGGGTTCGAGTCCCTCCTGGCCTGCCACTGCAATAATACAATTTAAGATTTATCTGTGCCAAAAAAACCGGTCCAGTTTAAAGTAAAAGTGGTTGATACTAATGAGTGTAAACGAACAAGATAATGTTGCTTCCCTAAATGGCTTAAGATGGCTATTAGCATTTGTTGCCTTAGGTGGTGCTGTTTATGCTAATCATATGTTGGTCGATCAATCATTACTGATTCGTGTTGCTACTATTTTAGTGCTGGTTGCTGTTGGATTAGGTATTGCAGCAACAACAACTAAAGGTCGAGCTGGTCTGATTTTTGCGAAAGAATCTAGAATAGAAGCTCGTAAAGTTGTATGGCCAACAAGAGCGGAAACCGTTCAAACAAGTCTTATCATCATGGTAGCAGTTGTTTTGATGTCTCTAATGTTATGGGGCGTTGACGCTGTACTTGTAACTATCGTAAACTTTTTGACCGTTAAAGGGAGCTAATCTTTATGGCACTTAAGTGGTACGTGGTACAAGCATATTCAGGCTATGAAGGTAAGGTCAGAGGATTTATCGAAGACCGAGTGAAACAATTTGGTCTTGAAGAAAAATTTGGTCAAGTTTTGGTTCCAACCGAAGAAGTGGTTGAAATGCGAGACGGACAAAAGCGCAAAAGCGCACGTAAATTTTTTCCTGGTTATGTTCTAGTTGAAATGGACATGGACGATGAAAGCTGGCATTTAGTTAGAGATACGCCACGAGTACTCGGATTTATTGGTGGAACAAAAGAACATCCTGCACCAATTAGCCAGAAAGAGGCGGATCAAATATTAAATCGCCTAGAAGAATCTACAGATAAGCCTCGCCCACGTACCTTATTTGAGGTTGGCGAAGCAATAAGAGTAACCGATGGCCCATTTGCTGATTTTAATGCGGTCGTTGAAGATGTAAATTACGACAAAAGTCGATTATCAGTATCGGTAATGATTTTTGGTCGTTCAACTCCAGTTGAGTTGGACTTTAGCCAGGTTGAGAAAGGCTAAGCGAATAAGTCATTACGACTTGTAACGTGACGAACAGTTTGAGTTTTTATGATCGAAAGACAACCATAGCTTTAAATAAGGCCGTGGGTGTTTTTTTTACGTTAAAAAAAGGGGAGCTTAAACATTAACCAGTTGGTTAATTAGTAAAGCGTTTGAACCCATACGAGGTGAAAAGATGGCTAAGAAAGTCTCAGCTTATATTAAGCTACAAATTGGCGCCGGTGCGGCTAACCCAAGTCCACCAGTTGGCCCTGCGTTAGGTCAACACGGTGTTAATATCATGGAATTCTGTAAAGCATTTAATGCTGCAACGGATAAGGTAGAAAAAGGTCTTCCGATTCCTGTTGTTATCACTGTATATGGTGACCGTAGCTTTACGTTCATTACAAAAACACCACCTGCAGCAGTTTTAATTATGAAAGCTGTTGGCTTGAAAAAAGGTAGTGGCCGCCCTAACACTGAAAAAGTGGGTAAAATTACTCGCGCTCAGTTGGAAGAAATTGCTAATACGAAAGAGCCAGATCTTACAGCCGCTGATATGGATGCAGCAGTAAGAACTCTTGCGGGCACTGCTCGCTCAATGGGCGTGGATGTGGAGGGCTAACCAATGGCTAAATTATCTAAAAGACAAAAAATGATCAACGATAAAGTTGATGCAACTAAAGTTTACGAATTTGATGAAGCTGTAGCTCTTTTAAAAGAAGTTGCAACTGTTAAATTTAGCGAATCATGTGACATCGCACTAAACTTAGGTGTTGACCCGCGTAAATCTGACCAAGTAGTTAGAGGCGCGACTGTACTTCCAAATGGTACTGGTAAAGATGTTCGTGTAGCTGTATTTACTCAAGGCGCTAATGAAGAAGCTGCTAAAGCTGCAGGTGCAGATATTGTAGGTATGGACGACTTAGCTGCAGAAGTTAAGAAAGGCAACATGGATTTTGACGTTGTAATTGCCAGCCCTGATGCAATGAGAGTTGTTGGACAGTTAGGTCAAATTTTAGGCCCTCGTGGTTTAATGCCTAACCCTAAAGTAGGTACTGTAACTCCTGACGTTGCTACTGCGGTTAAAAATGCTAAAGCCGGACAGGTTCAGTACCGTACTGATAAAGCCGGAATCGTTCACGCAACGATTGGCAAACTATCTTTTGAAGGTAGTGCATTAAAAGAAAATTTAAGTGGCTTATTAGAAGCGATAAAAAAGGCTAAGCCTGCTTCTGCAAAAGGTACTTATTTGAAGAAATTGTCTCTTAGCTCAACAATGGGACCTGGTCTCTCTGTTGACGTAGCTTCTATTGAGACTAAAGATTAGATTTGATCATAAGGGCTTTTAATAAAGCCTTTGTGTTGAATCTTGGGTTTTTGAGGTGGTCATGATTTGGCTACCCCAAAAACTGTCATAGACCGTAGGTGAGGTTTGTTCCAGTAGTTTACCTTTATGAGGTAATTGGAAAAAGCTGTCTTAAAATGGCCTGCGCAGACGGTGGTACCCGATACAGTTTTCTGTTCGGTTCACCGTTTACGGGAGTTTAGTTTTATCTAAACTCATTTTGTAAACCTTTCGATCGTTGAGATTGAAAATAGTGGAGGTGAACGACGTGGCACTAGGACTAGAAGGTAAAAAGCAGATAGTTAAAGAAGTAAGTGAAGTTGCTTCTGGCGCTTTGTCTGCAGTAATTGCCGAATACCGTGGCATGACAGTTGAGCAATTGACTGACTTGCGTGTCAAAGCTAGAGATGGCGGAGTCTACTTACGAGTAGTTCGAAATACTTTAGCTAAACGTGCTGTTGAAGATACAGAGTTCGCTTGTTTAAACGACGCTTTAGTTGGCCAGGTTATTTGTGCGTTTTCGCTCGAAGAGCCAGGAGCTGCTGCTAGATTAGTTCGCGATTTTGCAAAAGATTGTGATCAACTAGTAACAACAGCTATCGCCGTTGGAGGTACTTTGCATGGTGCTGAGCATTTAGATGCCGTTGCAAAACTACCAACCAAAGACGAAGCAATTTCGCAATTGATGAGTGTAATGAACGGACCGGTAACGAAACTGGCTCGCACATTAAACGAATTCCCATCACGTATTACGCGAGTAATCGATGCGGTTCGTTCTCAGAAAGAAGCGGCATAATATTTCGACCCTGTAGTTTTAAACAGAGTGGTATTAAAACAGTACGAGATTTAAGTAATTTAGTTGCTTAGATTTAAATAAAATTATTATTTTGACCGCATTGGTCAATTCAAAAACTTAGGAGAATGAGTAATGGCTCTTTCTAAAGATGATATCTTAAATGCAATCGCTGACATGTCAGTAATGGACGTTGTTGAACTAGTTGAAGCAATGGAAGAAAAATTTGGTGTAACTGCAGCTGCTGCAGCTGCTGTTGTAGCTGGACCTGCTGGTGATGCTGGCGCGGCTGCTGCTGAGCAAACTGAATTTGACGTAGTATTAACTGGCTTCGGCGAAAAGAAAGTTGGCGTAATTAAAGCTGTTCGTGGACTCACTGGTCTTGGACTAAAAGAAGCGAAAGAAGCTGTTGAAAGCGCACCGACTCCAATTAAGGAAGGCGTTGACAAAGCTGAAGCTGAAGATGTTAAAAAGCAGCTTGAAGAAGCTGGCGCAAGTGTAGAAATCAAGTAATTAGACATTGTCGTTTAATACGATTTGTTAAATTTGCTTTTCGGCTGGTGGTTTATAACCACCGGCCGTTTTGCCGTTTTAAAAAGTAGTGAAAATTAGTCTAATTGCCTTTTGATACGGACCTAGTTTGAAGATTCAAACACTCACAATAGGTTTGTGGTAAGCGTTAGATTCAAAGTCAAAAAATATGCTAGTCGATTCCGCCGTATCAAGAATTGATTGGTCACGAAAGTGATAGCTAACTGAGGAGCCCAGATGGCCTATTCATATACAGAAAAGAAAAGAATCCGTAAGGATTTCAGTCGTAATAAAAAAGTATTAGAAGTCCCGTATTTGCTTGCAATACAATTGGACTCTTATCGCTCTTTTCTGAACTTGGAGAATATCCAAGCGTCAGGATTAGAGAAAGCCTTTAAGTCTGTGTTTCCAATCACCAGTTATTCTGGTTCTGCAGCCCTAGAATATATTAGCTATACCTTAGGTGAGCCAGCATTTGATGTGAAAGAATGTCAAATGAGAAGTGTTACTTTTTCTGCCGCATTGAGGGTAAAAATTAGATTAGTTATCTATGATAAAGAAAATAAAAACAAGACCGTAAAAGAAGTTAGAGAGCAAGAGGTCTATATGGGCGAAATGCCTCTAATGACTGAAAACGGTACCTTTGTTATCAATGGTACGGAACGTGTAATTGTTTCTCAATTGCACCGTAGTCCAGGTGTTTTCTTTGACTCAGATAAAGGTAAGACTCACTCCTCTGGGAAATTATTGTATAACGCTCGTGTTATTCCATACCGTGGTTCTTGGTTAGATTTCGAGTTCGACCCGAAGGATTGTTTATTTGTTAGAATCGATCGTCGTCGTAAATTGCCAGCATCAATACTGTTACGAGCATTAGGTTACTCAACAACCGATATGCTCGGTATGTTCTTTGATTTTGACAAAATTGAACTTGCTTCTGACGGCACGGTTCTACTTGACTTAATACCAGAAAGGCTTCGTGGTATTACCGCTACTTTTGATATCAAAGGTAAGCGCGGCAAGGTTATCGTTGAAGAAGGCCGTAGAATAACCGTAAGACATATTAAAGAGTTAGAAAAAGCGAAAATTAACAAACTAGAAGTACCTTCGGAATATCTAATTGGTAAAGCAATAGCAAAAGATATCGTTGACGAAGATACTGGCGAAGTTTTGGTTGCTGCGAACTCTGAAATTACGGAAGAGTTACTTGAAAAGTTAAAAGAAGTAGAAATTAATAATTTTGAGACTCTCTATACAAACGACCTCGATCGTGGACCGTATATGTCGGATACACTCCGAATCGATCCAACAACTAATGCGTTAGAAGCATTGGTTGAAATTTATCGAATGATGCGTCCTGGTGAGCCACCGACAAAAGATTCTGCAGAAGCTCTTTTCGAAAACTTATTCTTCAGCAAAGACCGATATGACCTATCGAGAGTTGGACGTATGAAGTTCAATCGTCGAATTGGTGCGGATAGCGATGAAGGTGAAGGAATATTATCTAGAGAAGATATTATTGCTGTTGTAGAGACCTTATTAGATATTCGAAACGGTAAAGGTGTTGTCGATGATATTGACCATCTAGGTAACCGACGAATTAGAAGTGTTGGTGAAATGGCCGAGAATCAATTCCGCGTTGGTATTGTTCGAGTAGAGCGAGCAGTAAAAGAACGATTAAGTATGGCTGAAGCGGATAACTTAATGCCACAGGATTTAATCAACGCAAAACCTGTATCTGCAGCAATTAAAGAATTCTTTGGTTCGAGCCAGTTATCTCAGTTTATGGACCAAAATAATCCACTTTCAGAAATCACGCATAAGCGACGTGTGTCTGCTTTAGGCCCCGGTGGTCTAACACGAGAACGTGCGGGCTTTGAAGTTCGTGATGTTCATCACACGCATTATGGTCGTGTATGTCCGATTGAAACTCCGGAAGGGCCAAACATCGGTCTGATCAATTCATTGTCTTGCTATGCACGTACTAATGAATACGGATTTTTAGAAACCGCGTATCGACGTGTTGAAAATGGAAAAGCGACAGCCGAAATTGATTACCTATCTGCAATTGAAGAAGGTGAATTTCATATCGCTCAGGCGAACGTTACGCTAAATGATAACGACGTAATGACGGAAGACTTAATCTCCTGTCGTTACCAAGGCGAATTTACACTAACGTCTGCAGACAATATTCAATATATGGATGTTTCTCCACAGCAGATCGTTTCTGTTGCGGCATCGTTAATTCCTTTCCTTGAGCATGATGATGCGAACCGGGCACTAATGGGCTCAAACATGCAACGTCAAGCGGTTCCGACACTAAGAGCGCAAAAGCCTTTAGTGGGAACAGGTATGGAAAGAACCGTTGCAGTTGATTCTGGTGTAACAGTTGCAGCAGAACGTGGCGGTATGATCGAATTTGTTGATGCAAGCCGAATTGTTGTTCGTGTAAACGATGATGAAACAGTTGTTGGTGAAGCTGGTGTTGATATTTACAACCTCCGTAAATATACCCGCTCAAATCAAAACACCTGTATTAACCAGCGTCCTATCGTCAATATTGGCGATAAGATAGGTCGAGGCGATGTACTTGCTGATGGTCCTTCAACCGATTTAGGTGAGCTTGCGTTAGGTCAAAACATGAAGATCGCTTTCATGCCTTGGAATGGTTATAACTTTGAGGATTCAATCCTTATATCTGAGAATGTTGTAAAAGAAGATCGTTTTACAAGTATTCACATTCAAGAGCTAACTTGTATCGCTCGTGACACTAAGCTTGGTTCAGAGGAAATTACCGCTGATATACCAAACGTTGGTGAAAGTGCCCTGGCAAAACTTGATGAGTCTGGAATTGTTTACGTTGGAGCTGAAGTTCGTTCTGGTGATATCTTAGTTGGTAAAGTTACGCCTAAAGGTGAAACTCAGTTAACACCGGAAGAGAAACTCCTAAGAGCTATCTTCGGTGAAAAAGCGAGCGATGTAAAAGACACATCACAACGTGTATCAACGGGTACCGTCGGTACGGTTATCGATGTACAAGTTTACACGCGTGACGGAGTTGATAAAGATCAACGCGCGCTAAGTATTGAAGCGAGCCAAGTAGCCCAAGCTAAGAAAGATTTAAATGACGAGTTTGCCATCTTAACCGGTAATATCTACAACCGTGCTTATAAAATTCTTGAAGGTGCGGTTGCTGAGAAAGGACCGAATCAACTTAAGAAAGGTTCTAAACTTACGGCTGAATACTTGGAAGAAGTCGGTTCTGAAGAGTGGCTTGATATTCAATTAAGAGATGACGAAGCACAGCAATCTCTTGAGGCACTATCAACGCATTTGGAAGAGAAACGTCAAGAATACGATAACCGTTTAGAAGTTAAGCGTAAGAAAATCACCCAAGGTGATGACTTATCTCCAGGCGTGTTAAAAATCGTAAAAGTTTACATGGCGGTTAAACGTCGAATTCAGCCAGGTGATAAGATGGCTGGACGACATGGTAACAAAGGTGTTATTTCAAACATTGTTCCTGTAGAAGATATGCCATATCTAGAAAATGGCGAGCCGGTTGATATCGTGTTGAACCCACTAGGTGTTCCATCGCGTATGAATATAGGCCAAATTCTGGAGACTCATTTAGGTTGGGCCGCTAAAGGATTAGGTCGTCGTATTGATGAAATGGTTGAGCAGCAGCAAGACGTGGCTAAGAAACGTGGATTCCTAGCGGAAGTTTATAACCATAGAGAAGACCCTACGGTAAATCTAGATGAGTTGACTGATGATGAGGTTATTAATCTTTGTGAGAACCTTCGTGCAGGTGTTCCTATGGGAACTCCGGTATTTGACGGAGCAAAAGAGTCTGAAATCAAGAAAATGCTTGAACTTTCAGGTGCTGCATCGTCCGGACAATCATGGTTGTATGATGGTCGAACTGGTGAGCAATTTGAACGTCCAGTAACTGTTGGTTACATGTACATGTTGAAACTGAATCACTTAGTTGATGACAAAATGCATGCGCGTTCAACGGGCTCTTATAGTCTGGTTACCCAGCAACCACTTGGCGGTAAAGCGCAATTTGGTGGACAAAGATTTGGAGAGATGGAAGTGTGGGCTCTTGAAGCTTATGGTGCGACTTACACTCTACAAGAAATGCTTACGGTTAAGTCCGATGATGTTACCGGTCGTACTCGTATGTATAAAAATATTGTTGATGGCGATCACCGTATGGAACCTGGCATGCCAGAATCCTTTAACGTGTTAGTGAAAGAGATACGCTCATTAGGTATTAACATTGAGCTAGAAAGCGAACACTAGAAATACGGTAATAGTTGCTCATTAATAGATGAGCAACTGGTTTAAACCTCAGTTATTTTTTCACTCCGGGAGGAGAATAAGTTGAAAGATTTATTAAACTTTATAAAGCAACAAAACCAAACTGAAGAATTCGATTCAATTAGAATTGGATTAACCTCGCCAGAGATGGTTCGCTCGTGGTCGTATGGTGAAGTTAAAAAGCCAGAAACGATCAATTATCGTACCTTTAAGCCAGAAAGAGATGGCTTATTTTGTGCGAAAATTTTTGGGCCGATTAAAGATTATGAATGCCTTTGTGGAAAATACAAACGCCTAAAACATCGTGGTGTTATCTGCGAAAAGTGTGGCGTTGAAGTTGCACTTGCTAAAGTTAGACGTGAACGTATGGGTCACATTGACCTAGCATGTCCAGTTGCTCACATTTGGTTCCTGAAGTCACTTCCGTCCCGTATCGGCTTATTGCTCGATATGACATTAAGAGACATCGAACGGGTTCTTTATTTCGAAGCATTTGTTGTCACCGAACCAGGTATGACGACACTTGAACGTCGTCAATTACTAAATGAAGAAGCTTACCTTGACGCATTAGAAGAGTTCGGTGACGAGTTCGATGCGAAAATGGGTGCTGAAGCGGTTATGGATCTTCTAACGCATATTGACGTTAAAGAAGAAGCAAAAAATATCCGTGACGAAATTCCGAATACCAATTCGGAAACCAAATTAAAGAAATTCACTAAGCGATTAAAGGTTTTAGAAGCATTTATTCAGTCAGACAATAAGCCTGAGTGGATGATTATGACTGTTCTACCAGTTCTTCCGCCAGACCTACGTCCTTTAGTACCGCTAGAAGGAGGACGTTTTGCTACCTCTGATCTCAATGATTTATATCGACGTGTTATCAACAGAAATAACCGTTTGAAGCGTCTTCTTGATCTTAACGCGCCAGATATCATTGTAAGAAACGAAAAACGAATGCTACAGGAATCGGTCGATGCGTTATTAGACAATGGCCGTCGTGGTCGTGCAATAACAGGATCGAACAAGCGTCCTCTTAAGTCACTTGCTGACATGATTAAAGGTAAACAAGGTCGCTTCCGTCAAAACCTTCTTGGTAAGCGTGTTGATTACTCTGGTCGTTCAGTAATTGTTGTTGGACCAACATTACGTTTGCATCAGTGTGGACTTCCTAAGAAGATGGCACTTGAATTATTCAAGCCGTTCATTTTCGGAAAATTAGAGCTTCGTGGTCTAGCAACGACGATCAAAGCTGCTAAGAAAATGGTTGAGCGTGAAGAGCCTGTAGTTTGGGATATTTTAGAAGAAGTTATCCGCGAACATCCGGTTATGCTTAACCGTGCACCAACACTTCATAGGCTTGGTATCCAAGCATTCGAGCCAGTGTTAATTGAAGGTAAAGCGATTCAGTTACATCCATTAGTATGTGCAGCGTACAACGCTGACTTTGATGGTGACCAAATGGCTGTTCATATTCCTTTAACTATAGAAGCTCAAGTTGAAGCGCGTGCGTTGATGATGTCAACGAACAATGTATTAGCACCTGCAAATGGCCAACCAATCATCGTACCATCTCAGGATGTTGTACTTGGTTTATATTATCTTACTCGTGAGAAAATTAACGTTGCTGGCGAAGGTATGGTTTTTGTTGATACCGCAGAGGTATTGCGAGCTTATCGCACTGGGGTGGCTGAGCTACATGCAAAAATCAAAGTAAGACTAAACATCACTGAAATAGATGAGTCTGGTGACAGTGTCGAAGTTTCAAAATTAGTTGATACAACCGTTGGTAGAGCTTTACTTTATGAAGTCGTCCCATCGGGACTTCCGTTTGAACTTGTCAATTTAAAAATGACTAAGAAAGCAATCTCTAACATTATAAACCAGTGTTATCGACGTCTTGGTCTAAAATCGACTGTTATTTTTGCGGATCAATTGATGTACACCGGTTTTAACTATGCAACATTATCTGGTGCGTCTGTTGGTATTGATGACATGGTTATCCCAGCAGAGAAAGTGACTATCATTGGTGATGCTGAGCGTGAAGTAAAAGAAATTGAAGATCAGTTTGCGTCTGGTTTAGTAACACAGGGTGAGAGATACAACAAAGTAGTTGATATTTGGTCACACACTAATGAACAAGTTGCTAAGAAAATGATGGATAACTTGAGTACTGAAACGGTCCAGGACTCAGAAGGTAACAGCGTAGAGCAAGAATCTTTCAACTCTGTGTTTATGATGGCTGACTCCGGAGCTCGTGGTAGTGCAGCGCAAATACGTCAATTAGCCGGAATGCGTGGACTTATGGCAAAGCCAGATGGTTCCATCATCGAGAGTCCGATTAAAGCAAACTTCCGTGAGGGATTAAGTGTACTAGAATACTTTATTTCTACTCATGGTGCGCGTAAAGGTCTTGCGGATACAGCATTAAAAACTGCAAACTCTGGTTACTTAACACGTCGTCTAGTTGATGTTGCTCAAGATTTGGTTATCACAGGAAATGACTGTGGAACCGAAAAAGGTCTATTAATGACACCACTCATCGAAGGTGGAGATGTAGTTGAGCCTCTTGGTGAACGTGTTCTAGGTCGTGTACCTGCGGAACATATTTATAAGCCAGGTACTGACGAAGTATTATGCGAAGCTGGCACTTTGTTAGACGAGAAGTGGATTGAAATTCTAGAAGAAAATAGTGTCGACCAAGTAATGGTTCGTTCTGTTATTTCCTGTGAAACGAGACATGGTGTTTGTGCACTTTGTTATGGCCGTGATTTGGCGCGTGGTCACCTTATTAATATCGGTGAAGCGGTTGGTGTTATTGCGGCTCAGTCGATTGGTGAGCCAGGTACTCAGCTTACAATGCGTACATTCCATATCGGTGGTGCGGCGTCTAGAGCAAGTGCAGAAAATAACGTTCAAATCAAAAATGACGGTGTTCTAAAACTCCATAATTCTAAATTTGTTACTAGAGATGATAAGAAACTCGTTATTGTTTCTCGTTCTACGGAATTGACTTTGATAGACGAGTTCGGTCGAGAAAGAGAGCGTTATAAAGTCCCTTATGGTTCGGTATTGGAATATAAAGATGGCGCTAAAGTTAAAGGTGGTTCTATTGTTGCTAATTGGGATCCGCATACGCATCCTATTATTACGGAAATCGCTGGTAAACTGAAACTAGAAGACGTTATCGAAGGCGTGAATATGGCACGTCAGACTGATGAAATTACTGGCTTAAGCTCGTTGCTTATCACTGAATCTAAGCGTACTGGTACTAAGGCAAATGATTTGCGCCCACGTATCATACTATTAGATAAGAAAGGCAAAGAGCTTAATATTCCAGGAACTAAAACACCAGCGCAATACGTACTTCCAGTTAATGCAATTGTAAGTATGGATGATGGTTCCGATGTTACCGTTGGTACTGCGATTGCTCGTATTCCTCAGGAAGGTTCGAAAACACGCGATATTACCGGTGGTCTACCACGTGTTGCTGACTTGTTTGAAGCACGTAAACCCAAAGAACCAGCAATTCTTGCTGAAATATCTGGAATGGTTAGCTTTGGTAAAGAAACTAAAGGCAAACGTCGTTTAGTAATCACTCCTCAGGAAGGTGACGGTTATGAAGAACTAATTCATAAATGGCGTCATTTCAATGTGTTTGAAGGTGAACAAGTTGAAAAAGGTGAGGTTGTGTCAGACGGTGCAGATAACCCGCACGACATTCTTCGCTTAAAAGGTGTTAGCCCACTAGCAAATTACATTGTCAATGAAGTTCAGGACGTCTATCGCCTACAAGGTGTAGGAATCAACGATAAGCATATCGAAGCGATTGTTCGTCAGATGTTGCGTAAGGTAATGATCACTGACTCAGGTGACAGTATGTTGTTAAAAGGTGAGCAGGCGGAATATACCCGTGTACTCGAAATAAATGACAAACTAGAAAGCGAAGGAAAAGACTTAGTTAAGTACCAACGTGTGCTTATGGGGATTACCAAAGCTTCTTTAGCTACCGAGTCATTTATCTCAGCGGCTTCTTTCCAGGAAACAACACGAGTTCTTACCGAAGCAGCTGTTGCGGGTAAGAAAGATGATCTTAGAGGTTTGAAAGAGAACGTTATCGTTGGACGATTGATTCCAGCAGGAACGGGACTTACTTATCACGAAGAGCGTCGTAAGCGTCTAGCTGGTGAAGTTGAATTTGAAGTTGAAGAAACCGTTTCTGCAGAAGAAGCTGAAAGAGCATTAAGTGACGCTTTAAGCTCGTCACTTTCAGCAGCAGCAGAGGACGGACAAGAGGAATCATAAGTAACAGAATCTAGCGACTAATGATGTTAGTCGCTCTGGTTTGGTTGTTTTGATAAGAGCTTTCTCTAGAATCAGTTTATTCTGGTTGTTGAGTAAGCTTGACATCCTATTTGTAGGCAATTACAATGCCGCTCCCTAATTTATAGGTTGCGCAAAAATTGATCGATGAATAGGGTTTTATTTTTGAAAAAAGCTGGAGTTATTGTAAACAATGTCAACTACTAATCAGTTGGTACGCAAAGGGCGTAAAAAAATCGTCGCGAAAAGCAAAGTACCTGCGCTAGAAGCAAATCCGCAAAAGCGTGGTGTTTGTACTCGTGTTTATACGACTACTCCCAAAAAGCCTAACTCAGCACTACGTAAGGTAGCTCGTGTTCGTTTAACTAACGGATTTGAAGTAACATCTTACATCGGTGGTGAAGGTCATAATTTACAAGAGCATAGTGTTGTTGTTATCCGTGGTGGTCGTGTTAAAGATCTACCGGGTGTTCGATACCATTGCGTTCGTGGAAATCTTGATTTAGGTGGAGTTAAAGATCGTAGACAGGGCCGTTCTAAATACGGAACTAAACGACCTAAGTAATACGCACTAAGCAAGCCAAGTAAAAAAATTGCACAGAACATGTTCTGTGAGAGTGTAAACGGCAAAATTTTTGTCGACTACATTCAGGAAACTGACAATTGCCAAACAATAGTTATCCCCTAAATCTGCAACGGATTTAGGAGACAAACTAGGCAAACGTTAATTAAATTTAAGACATCCCTTTGAGATGTGAGTAAGGACCGGACACAGTTCTGGATTAACCTGAAGAACACATAGGAAAATATAAAATGCCAAGAAGACGCGTCGTCGCCAAACGTGAGATCCTACCTGATCCTAAGTTTGGAAGTGAGCTATTAGCTAAATTCATCAATATATTAATGGTTGATGGCAAGAAGTCAGTAGCGGAAAAAATTGTATATGATGCACTCGACATTATTAAAGAAAAGAAGAATGTTGAAGATGCTATGCCTATCTTTGAAGAAGGCCTTGATAAAATTAAGCCGCTAGTTGAAGTTAAATCTCGACGTGTAGGTGGTTCAACTTATCAGGTTCCTGTTGAAGTACGCCCTTCACGTCAAACAGCTCTAGCAATGCGCTGGTTAGTTGACGGTTCTCGAAAGCGTGGTGAGAAATCAATGAATGCTCGTTTAGCAGGTGAATTGATGGATGCTATCGAAGGTCGTGGTTCTTGTATCAAAAAGCGTGAAGATATCCACAGAATGGCAGAAGCTAACAAAGCATTTGCTCATTACCGTTGGTAATCACAAGCTTATAGAGAAACTGTTATGCCTCGTAGTACGCCAATTGAAAAATATCGTAATATTGGTATTGTCGCTCATGTTGATGCGGGAAAAACCACTACGACCGAGCGGGTTCTATTCTATACCGGTCTTTCACATAAGATCGGTGAAGTCCATGATGGCGCAGCCACTATGGACTGGATGGAGCAAGAGCAAGAGCGAGGTATAACTATTACTTCCGCTGCGACCACGACATTTTGGTCGGGGATGCAGGGGCAGTATGAACAGCATCGTATCAATATCATTGATACTCCGGGTCACGTTGATTTTACGATTGAAGTTGAGCGCTCATTAAGAGTTCTTGACGGAGCGGTCGTGGTCTTTTGTGGATCCTCGGGCGTTGAACCCCAATCTGAAACTGTATGGCGACAAGCCAACAAGTATCAAGTTCCACGCATGGTCTTTGTCAATAAAATGGATCGTGCCGGCGCAGATTTTTTACGTGTCATTGAGCAAATAGAAGAACGTCTTGGTTCTTCCCCTGTCCCCATCCAGTTACCTATCGGTGCCGAAGAAGAGTTTAGCGGCATAGTAGACCTTCTCAAAATGAAAGCTATTTACTGGAATGAATCCGACAAAGGCATGACATTTGAATATGCTGAAATTCCTGCCGATATGCTTGAACAGAGTGAAGAATTCAGAGAAAAAATGGTAGAGGCTGCGGCCGAAGCCAGTGAAGAATTAATGGATAAATACCTGGAAGATGGTGAGTTATCCGAAATGGAAATTAAGCAAGGTTTGCGAACCAGAACTATTTCTAATGAAATTGTTATTGCAACTTGTGGAAGTGCTTTTAAGAATAAGGGAGTTCAATCGGTACTTGATGCCGTTATTGAGTTCATGCCAGCGCCAGTTGATATTCCAGCAATAACGGGTGTTTTAGAAGATGGTGAGACTGAAGCGTCTCGCCCCGCCGATGATAAGAAACCGTTTTCTGCATTGGCGTTTAAAATAGCTACTGATCCTTTTGTTGGAACATTAACCTTTTTCCGAGTTTACTCGGGGGTGTTGAGAACCGGTGATCAAATATATAACTCGGTTCGTCAAAAGAAAGAGCGTGTTGGCCGAATTGTGCAAATGCACTCTAATAGCCGTGAAGAAGTTAAAGAAGTTTATGCTGGAGATATTGCAGCAGCTATTGGTATTAAAGATGTTGTCACCGGCGACACCTTCTGTGATGCAAACAACGCTATTATATTGGAGCGAATGGAGTTTCCTGAGCCCGTAATATCAGTAGCGGTTGAGCCTCGGACCAAGTCCGATCAAGATAAAATGGCAACCGCTCTTGGCAAGTTAGCGAAAGAAGATCCGTCTTTTAAAGTAGAGACAGACGAAGAGTCAGGGCAGACAATTATCTCAGGAATGGGTGAGCTACATTTAGATATTTTGATTGACCGTATGAAGCGAGAATTTCAAGTTGACGCTAATATAGGTAAGCCACAGGTTGCTTATCGTGAAACAATTAGAAATAGCGTTGAAACTGAAGGTAAATTTATTCGCCAGTCTGGTGGAAAAGGCCAATATGGGCATGTTTGTCTAAAAATCGAACCACAAGCAAGCGGCGAAGGCTTTGAGTTTGTTAATCAGATTGTCGGCGGAACGGTTCCTAAAGATTATATACCAGCGGTTGAAAAAGGCTTATTGGAACAAATGCAAAATGGTGTTCTAGCTGGATATCCGATGGTTGATATTAAAGTCACTTTATATGACGGCTCTTACCACGAAGTTGATTCAAATGAAGTCGCTTTTAAAGTTGCCGCTTCAATGGGATTACGTAAAGGTGCTACTGACGCGGACCCCATTTTACTTGAGCCAATTATGAAAGTAGAAGTGGTAACACCTGAAGAATATATGGGCGATGTAATGGGGGACCTTAACCGTCGCCGTGGTGTCGTACATGGGATGGAGGATAATCCGTCAGGAAAAGTTATTAACGCAGACGTGCCGCTAAGCGAAATGTTCGGTTACGCGACGGCTGTCAGAAGTGCATCCCAGGGGCGTGCAAGTTATTCAATGGAGTTTTTGGAATACGCCGAAGCACCAGCAAGCGTGGTGGATTCTGTAACTTACTAATTAAACCGTAACAATAGCGATTCAGACTCAGTGTATGAATCGCGATTAAACAAAAAATTTATCAATTAAGCACAAAGAGGAAATAGCAATGTCTAAAGAAAAATTTGAACGAACGAAACCCCATGTCAATGTAGGAACCATTGGACACGTTGATCATGGTAAAACAACTTTAACCGCGGCAATGTGTACAGTTCTATCAGCAGCATTTGGTGGAGAGACAAAAGATTTCGCAGAAATC
>CAJQOL010000117.1 GCA_905479925.1 uncultured Kangiellaceae bacterium
TCATTAATATACTAATCTTATTCTCGATTTAAATACATTTGAAATAGTACTACACCTGTCGACGAACGTCCGCTTTTCGCGCATGATTATACGATTCTCTTTTCACTGAGTGTCAGCTGTGTGATGGTAGTAGTCGCTGAGCGTCAAAAATAACAGGCAAAAATATCGGGCTAAGACGGAACGGAGCGAACAGCCCGCTGTTACTAGTCCTCGTTGATTTACTTGTTAGCCAGATTTTCTGGTAAGCCCCAACTATAAATGAACTCTTTAACTTTATTGCCACACGGAGTGTGCCAATACGCTATATCTATATTTTTTCCTCCAAGCGACTCATAAAATCCAATAGCTTTTGAATTACACTCTAAAACTTCTAGATACAAGTTATCTGTTTTATAATGAGAAACCGCCCATGTTGCAGCAGATACTAATAATTTAGTACCAATTCCTTTCCCCTTAACATCAGAATTGACGTGAAGATTATCAATAATTGTTCCAAATTTAGGGTGTTTAGCACCATACACGCAAACGAAACCACAAAAAACACCATCAGCTTCAGCTATTAATATATATTGGTTAGCTGGTGGATTATTCAACCTTTCTTTCCACACTTTAGCTCTGTCTGAATGAACCGTTTCATTCAAATATTCTTCAGTTAAAGCGCTATTATAATTTTCACGCCAACTCTGCGCATGTAATTCAGCAATATTTACAAGATCTTCTTGGCAGGCTTCTCGAAGTATCATAGTTCGATTGATTTCCATTATCTATCTAACAAGTTTCTATGTTCGCAACGTAAACATACGCACGTTCCAAAAATAGGTATTTAATCCTAGTTTTATTTAATAAGCAATCAGTCAGTGCTCACCAATGCTTCGTCAAGCGGCTATTCTTTAGCAAAATTGCTTCGAACAATGGATTATTGAATATCTGCAACGTAATGGTAGTGCCATCTTATCGATATGTTCCTCACAAGAGTATATTACCTTCATTCTGAACTATTCAAGGAAATGGGCATCCAAGATTCCAGTAATTTACAATAGGTTAGGATAATAATGATAAAGACAAGCTTTTTACTACTTTCAGTACTTTTTTCACTGAACGCCGTGGCAGAGATACCTGAAAAAGCCGCCATCGACAAGATTTTCTCGCAGTGGAGCAAAGGTGCTTCACCTGGTGGTTCTGTTGGTGTAATCAAGAATGGTGAGCTGGTATTTGCAAACGGTTATGGAATGGCAAATTTAGAGTATGATATTCCTAACACGGCAAAATCGATATTTCGTATTGGCTCTACTTCCAAGCAATTTACGGCAGCAAGTATTATTCTTCTTGTCGAACAAAACAAAATTAAGCTAACTGATACGCTTAATCTGTTTTATCCCGAATTTCCAGACTATGCAAAAGAAATCTCAATCTCTCATCTATTAAATCATACTAGCGGAATTCGAGATTATTTAACCTTGGCTGCCTTGTCCGGTAAAACAGATGATGACTTTTATACCAATGAAGAAGTTATGGCGTGGCTAATTAACCAAGAGCAAACTAACTTTAAACCCGGCGATGAGTTCGTATACAGTAATTCTGGCTATTGGCTATTAGGCCAAATTGTTAAAAAGGTTTCTGGGATGACCATGGCTCAATATGCTGAACAGGAAATATTCAAACCGCTTAAAATGGAAAATACCCACTTTCATGATAATCATAAGCAGATCGTCAGAAACAGGGCATCTGGCTATATGCCTACAGGTGAAAACCAATTTGAAATTAGTATGACGACGCTTGATATGATCGGTGATGGCGGTATTTTTACTAGTATTGAGGATATGAAAAAATGGGACGATGCTTATTATGACACTAAGGTATTGAGTAAGAGCTTCTGGAAAATGATGACTAAGAAAGGCGTATTAAATGATGGTGAAGTGTTAGATTATGCTTCTGGTCTATTCTTAGGAGAGTACAAAGGATTGAATATGATTAGTCACGGCGGCTCATTCGTCGGATTTAGAGCAAATCTGATCCGTTTTCCTGACAACCAATTCTCAGTCATGATCTTTGCTAATCGCAGTGATGCAAATCCTACAAGTAAAGCCTATGAAGTTGCTGATTTATTTCTAAATGAGCATTATAAAGAAGAGAAAAATCAAAAAATCAATAAAGAGAAGCAAGCGCTAAGTTTCGAACCTGAATCATCAGAAATGGAGAAAGTATTAGGGCACTATTGGAATGAAGAGCGTGCAGATTCAAGACGGATCCATGTGAGAAATAATGAAGTTATATTTTCATTAGGCGAACGCAGAGAATTTAAATTGAAGCCGGTTTCAAATAATCAGTTTGTTGCAATAGGTGAGCGTTTTGACATGAAGGTATCTTTTTATCAGAACGACCAGTCGCAAAAAATCATGTCTGTAGAAGTTAATGGTAATGAGCCTGTATTGTCAATTGGTTATCAGCCTATATCTTATAGTAACAAGCAGTTAAGTAAGTTCACTGGTGAATACTTTAGTAAGGAGCTCAACACTAGCTACAAATTAAAACTGAATGGAGAGAAGCTTCAGCTTTATATTAATGACAAGCCCAAATCACCACTTAACCCTGTAATGAATAATTTAATGGTGAACCAAGAGTTTGGTGCATTTCAGTTCTCACAAAAACCAGATGGTAGTATATTGGGGTTTAGTCTTGCTGCTGGAAGAGTAAAAAATCTTGAATTTACAAAATTATAGAGGCTCTTAACCTAGAACCGACAAACAGCAGACATTGGTATACGCTTTGTACCGCAATTTCCCACGAAAGTCTCATCAACATCTGCGTATGCATAAAGCGGTCGGCTGATAGTCTTATTCTTTTGAAACTTAGCTCGAACCTCAATTGCGGAGTTTTACTATTATTCAATTGAAGGGTAAAACTAAATATTTTGAATGGCCACTTTTTGCAGGCGCAGTCTCCCGAACTTTATATAGCCAATAGCGTCGAGACAATGTGGTAATATTTGAGAATAGCACAAACGGACCTTAGTGTTCGTTAACCCCAAGGTTAAAGTTATTACAATTTAATGGAGATTAATAAACTATATGTCCTACGAAATGCTAGTTGGTCTTAATGTACTAGATGATGATAAGTACCAGCAATACCGCACCGCAATGAAACCTATACTACAAAAATATGATGGAAAATTCGGCTATGACTTTAAGGTTTCTGATGTATTACTCGCAGAAACGAGTGAAGCCATTAATAGAGTTTTTACAATAAATTTTCCAAGCAGCAGTGTGATGGAAGACTTCTTTTCAGATCCAGACTATATCGTGGTAAAAAAGCGTCATTTTGAGGAGTCTGTTGGTAATACAACAATTATATCTAGTTATGAAAAGTCTTAGTTCGACATAGTGTGGGGAAAATACTAGTCCAATTAGATTCAGAGCAATTGCGCCTCCAAAAAACGAATCGGAGCTATATCCGCCGTAGTGCAGAATCATTTACAGGGTCGAAAAAATTGGAAGTAACTCTTTAATGGTCGGCTTTCATGTTTAGGATTATTGGGCTTGATTACTTAAACTCTTAAACTCTCTAATCTTCTAGCTCTATAACTTTCTAGTTTTCTAAAACAAGCGCTCTGATATCGACTAGAAGCTACCAAGCCAGATGTAATTTACCGGCTATCTATTTCTATTGAGCGGTTCGAACCAGCTCTCTCAAGATGCTTTTTGTTTTTCTTCAACCAGTGAGTTTCGATAGGCCGATGGACTATAACCAACTATTTTCTTAAAGGCTGTATTAAACGTTGACTTAGAATTGAAACCAACATCATAAGCTATACTCGTGACCAATTTGTCGCTATCTTGCAATGCTTTCTTCGCTTCTTCTACTCGAAAACGATTAACAAACTGGAAAAAATTGGTGTTTAAAAACTTAGAGAGAGTTTCCGAAATATGGTTTTCAGTTTCGGAGATTGATTCGGATAATTTGTTTAGCGATAAGTTATCTTGCAAAAACAATTTATCTTCATTCATTACACCTTCCAATTTAGCAGCAATAGACTGCATTTTTTCAGAGCTAAGCAATGCAGTTCTAGCTTGGGTAGCACGGGGTAAACTTCTTTCAGACTCTTTAAGTAATTTTTGATTGAGCGCTTGCTGTATAAAGATAGCTAATGCAAGCGCCTCGATTAAAGGCAGTATTATTCCAGACCCAAACCAATAGAATCCTAATGC
>CAJQOL010000118.1 GCA_905479925.1 uncultured Kangiellaceae bacterium
AAATTTCGTTTAAATTTGCTTTCACTAAACCCTGTCATCTTTTTATTTCCAGCTATTATGACCGGCACTCCTTTGCCACCGATTTGGTCAAACTCTTCTCGAAACTGAGTATCAAGCTCAATATTCTTTTCACTAAACTCAATGCCGTGATCAGCAAAATAACGACGCGCCTTAGCACAATAACCACAACGGCTAGTGGTATACATAACTAAAAGGGATGCATCTCTGCGGGCATTTTGGTTTGGACCAAAATCGATAGCAACTATTTGAACCGATACATTAGTGTAACTACTAATATTCTTAGAGAGAGCCAACTCATCAACTTTCTCTATAGTTTCATCGGCAACCGGCGTATCACTATAGTGCACTTTGCCATTTTTGTCGGTCCATTTGTATATCTCGGCACCGGTAATCAGCGGCAGCAAAGCGACTGATAGCAATAAACACCTTAATCCTTTTATTAGTGTCATGACTGTCCTTTATTTCCTTGGTCTTAGGTTAGAGGTTAGAGGTTAGCTAAGTACTTGAATTATTTGATTGATCTACATAGTTGATTTGCTTAGTTGACTTATTTAGTCCTGAATTAGCTTAAACTCGTTGTTCCTGAATTAGTTTAAAACCGGATTAACTAATCTGAGCTCAGTAAAACTAATCTAAAACCGCAAGCTATCGATTTTGCAGTCTATTTATTATACGTTATGCTGAGTGCAAACAAAATGTCCGACAATCCTAGGAATAATCGCAATGAACCGCTTCTATATATTGATCTTGTTAGCCTTCACTAGCTCAAGTTTGCTAGCGAAAGATAACGACCAGCAAATTATTATTGATAATATCCACGCAATGTGGAGCGCCATTGAGCATCAAGATTTACCAAAATACCTTAAATATATTCATGATGATTACTCTGTTTTTGGTGAGAGTGATGTCTATTTACATGAAGGGAAAGACAAGGAAGCCATTGATATCGGAGAATTCATTAAACGCGCTAAAGGAGTCCGTACCTTTATGCATCAACCTAAGGTAACGATAAACGGCAACACCGCATTAATTACCTACTACTGGAGCGATGCTGGGGAAATCAACGGCAGTCGTTATACCTCAAGGGGCAAATCAACTCGTATTTTTTTTAAAGAAAATGGCCGCTGGTTATGTTTACACTCTCACTTTACCGAAATTCCATAGTACTGGTTAAAATTAGCCTGCCCTAATAACGACTGATAGCTTCTAATAGCTAATCGCACATTTAATTTGAGTAACATTTATCTCAGAATTAGAACTCGCGCAAATCGAACCGCTTCTTTTTAGCTACAATAACAGTGGCTGAAAGGTTAAATTATCCCAAATTTGGGTTAATTAATCACTTTGCAGCATTTGTTGCCTTGATACCTAAATTGTTGCTAACAAATGGGGAATTGTTAACGTCACCAATCGCAATACTCGACTAAAATAATAATTACAATCAATGTGAGCAGTGATAATGTCAAAAAATCACCTTCCAATTAAACGATCTGGCTGGCTTTACCTATGGGTAGGCTTAGTTAGTCTTTTGTTATGGATGGATGGCAGCGGTCGACTGAGCACCCTAGAAACACTAAATATCTCGCTATGGTCTAAGCAATTATCAACCAATCAACCGATACAGCTTCTTCGTATTACTGATTTAACTCTGACGGCTAAGGGAATAGAACACATAGAACAGTTGCGCCTTAACTACCCGAAAGCGACCATAGCAATTATCAGCCAACACGCTAATCAATACACAAACAACTTTGCGAAAACTAAAGCGCACAAAGATAAAACGACAACAAAAACTGGCCGCATTCCTATTATTTATAGCCCAGCAACGGCAAACTCATTGCCAGCAATAACAACAAACAAGCAGATGATCTGGAATAGTATTCCGTCCTACGGCGATATCCGTTGGCTCACTCAGAACAACTTTGGTGTCGCTTTTCAACCAATCAATGATTCCGCTAAGCCATTACTTCTTTGGAAGAGTGAAGGCCAGTATTATCCAAGCTTTATAACTCAAGTCCTAATCGCTCGCTATAGCAATAACCGAGACTCAAGGGCAATAGGGCATCATTTAGAAGCAAATTTGTCTAGTTTTGGCCTGTTAGAGCTTAGTATCAACCAGCACAAATTTACCGTCAGCAGCGATGGTTCAACCATTCCAAGGGCTGCTAGCTCCGTTAGCTATTCCGCCGATCAAATAGAGCAGCTCATAGATAGTAGCTACCAGGGTATTTTGTTGTTTGATGACCTATCTGATGCTAGCGCTACAAATATTGCCCGTTCATTATCAGCGGTAATAAATCAACAAACTCTCAATATTAACTGGTTAACGCTTACTGCAAAACTAGCTCTTTTGTTTATTATTTCTTTTACCGTTTTTAAAATACAGCAACAACCGTTTAAGCGACAATTAATAGCACTGGCGGTAGCAATACCTTTGCTCATACTTATTCAGTCGTTCTTCGTTAGCCAGTCACTTTGGATGCCTATCCATCAAATTATTCTAGTTGCGATAATAAGCTGGGTTAGTTTTAGTGGCTATCAACGCGAAAATCGTCAGCACATAAACAACAGCAATCTTTGCAATCGCTTACTAATACAAACATTACCCTATTTTTATGAGTCTCAAAGAATAGAAGAGCTTCTTCCGGAGTTGCAGCAAATAACCCCCGATCACAATGTGTTAAAACGTGTTTACGATGTTGCCATTGAAGCGGAGGCCGCGGGAAACCTTTCATTAGCAAGTAAATTGCATTTATGGAATATCGAGCATCAGCCAAACTACCCGGCCAGTAGCGAAAGACTGGAGGCGATAAAACAACAAACCGAACAACCGGAAGATCTTGAGCAGACCTTGGTTATAGATGCAAACGGAAACAAAAAACCAACCGCTAGCTCTCATTTGCTGAATATCTCACATTTTGGACGGTATGAGGTTCTAGGGGTATTAGGCAAAGGCGCAATGGGGATCGTATTTCAAGGGGTTGACCCCAAAATTAACCGACATGTTGCGGTTAAGACACTTCAACTTAGCGAGGCCCTTGATGACGAAACCGTAAAAGAAAGCACGCAGCGCTTTTTTAGGGAAGCCGAAACCGCTGGAAACCTGAGTCACGCCAACATTGTCACGATTTATGATGTTGGCGAACAAACCCTTGATTCGTCGCGGCAGACTCTTGGTTACATTGCAATGGATTTACTGACTGGAGCACCACTGTCTGAATTCACAAAACCTAATAAACTATTACCCGCGGCTTTGGTTTACCAACTAATGATTCAAATTACCGACGCGCTTGATTACGCGCACCGGCAAAATGTCATTCATCGCGATATAAAACCCGGCAATATTATTTATGATGATGAGCAAAACCGCGGAACGCTTACTGATTTTGGAATTGCTTACATTTCAGACCATAGCAAAACGAAAACCGGCACCATTATGGGTAGTCCTTATTATATGTCGCCGGAGCAGGTACTCGGTGTACCGGTAGATGGTCGAAGCGATATTTTTAGCCTTGGGGTCACTTTTTATCAGTTACTTAGCGGTGAGCTACCATTTGATGGCGAATCAATCGCTTCGGTTGCTTTTCATATTACCAAGACCAAACATGAACCGGTAAGAAACTGGAACAAAAAGCTACCAACTAGCGCTACCCGAATAACCAACAAAGCGATGCAAAAAGATCCCATAAAACGCTATCAAACTATGCAGGAATTTAAACAAGCACTTATAAACGCACTAAAACGCGATTATAAAAAGGCACCCTTATCATGAGTTTTAATTTTCAATCTGTCTGTGACCAAGGCGCGGTTAGGCCAAACAACGAAGACGCGGTTAACTATGGCATCCACCTCACTCAAAATTTCGCATGGGCTATTATTGCCGATGGTATGGGCGGACATTTGGCGGGGGAGGTTGCTAGCGAGTTACTAATTGACGAAATTGAAAGTGCTATAAACGAGCTGGTAATAGAAGAGCAACATGATTGGTTATGTTGGATTGAAATAGAACTAAACCGTGCTAATAACCGCATTTTTGCCGAATCGAAAACCACCCCTAAACAATCGGGTATGGGCACAACAGCGGTATTGGTTATCATTGACCAATTTGACTGTTATATCGGATGGGTTGGAGATTCTCGTGGTTATCTCTATCGCGCTGAACAACAACCATCACTGCAGCAACTCACCCAAGATCATACGATGATTCAAATGCTATTAGATAAAGGCGCTATTTCTCCCCGCGACGCTGAAAATTCAACGAGCAAAAATATGCTCTCTAGGGCTATCGGTGTAAAACGCGGGGTTGATGTAGAAACCACCCAATTGAAGTTGAAAAACAACGATATAATCCTATTATCAACCGATGGATTACATGATAGTCTTGATGAAAAGCAATTCATTAGTAGTATTAGTAAAATTGAGAGCGGCGAGCATATCGCCAACGAACTCATAGAAAAAGCAATTAGCGGCGGTAGTAAGGATAATATTACCTTTGCTAGTATCCAAATAGTTAATGATTAGATAAAAGTGACATAAAATGGCCTATATAGCTCTGGTAGTTGAAGATGTTGTAATTAATAAATGGGAACTGATTGAGGATGTCACCATTCTCGGTCGTGCCAAGGACTGTGATATACAAATCGAAGACCAATCCGTTAGCTCCAAGCATGCCCGTATTGTTGCCGAAGAAGATGATTATCTTGACGGACATCATGTTATGTTCTTAGAAGATCTAAAAAGTACCAATGGAACCGAGCTTAATGGTGAGAGCATTGAGCGTGTTAAACTAAATGACGGTGATTGGTTCCGCCTAGGTTTTACCGAATTTCAGTTTGTTGCTAATACAACCCCAAACCTTGATCAAACATCGGTGATTGTTTCGTAAATCACGCTTATCAAATAGCTGGTTAATTTAAAAAGTCATTCTCTGATACCAGTAGAATTAGACGCTCATACTGACGTCCTGTTTAATGTAACTGGCGCCTTGTTTTTGTGTTGCTGAGATCAGCATTAAAGTCGCTGTAAACTGTCGAAGATTATTTCAACAAACGCATCTTCTTTGATAAAGCCATTACCCCAACGCCCGCTTAGGTGCTTAAGTACCTTTTCAGATTTGATAGTCGCTATATCTCCGCGCCCCTTAATGGCGTCACGCACCAAGGAGCGAGACTCAATCAGCATATTACGGTAAGCCAGCAGATCTTCCATGGTTGATAAAGAACCATGTCCAGGGATAATCCTGGTATTGCGGTCGGCGTTCTCAAGAACCCAGTTAACAGCACTAATTAATCCATCAATCGAACCGCCGGATGAGATATCTATAAACGGAAAATTACCGGCAAAGAAAATATCACCCATATGTATAACATTAGAGCTTCTAAACCAGACGATCGAATCACCATCAGTGTGCGCATGCGGCATATGAATAACATCTACCGTTTCTCCATTGAAATGAAAGCTGACATCGCTTGAAAAGGTAATAACTGGCAATGCGGCATCTGGGCTAGGTTTTACTTTTCGCTTGAACAACGTAATAAACTGCTCGCTGCTCATGCGTTTACGGACATTTTTATGGGCTACAACCACCGCTCCTTGCTGTGAAAAATTTTGATTGCCTCCCACATGATCACCATGCCAATGGGTATTTAGCAGAAACTTAATTGGACTTGCGGAAACTTCACGAATGGCATCAGATAACGGATCTGACATTGCTGCAAACTGGTCATCAACCATAAATACGCCGTCCTTCCCGATCGATAGGCCGACATTTCCGCCACGCCCCGTCAACATATGAACCTGCCCTGCAACCGCAACTCGGTCAATGACAACCTCTTTTTGCTGAGAAGTGGCGCTAAACGAGGCTATCAACAAACCTAAAACGATTACGATTTTCATTTAACTCATCCTTTATAGAGGCGGTAACATAACTCGAAATATCATACCCTTAAGTCGTGGAATTGGGAATAATTGCAATTAGAGTTCGTTTAGATTGAAGCATTTGTTAAATACTAGGCTTGCTTTCCTGCTTTAAATTGTGCCTACTATTAAACTGATAATAACAGGATAAAGACAAACATTTATAAGAGGAATAGATTATGGCAGGTGAATATATTGTTTATGCCGTTTTAGGTTTAGTGGTTTTCCTAGTCCTTCTAGGCGCTAAAACCGTTGAGCAAGGATACGAATACACAATTGAGCGTTTCGGTAAATATACCAAGAGTTTGCGTCCTGGTTTCAACTGGATAACACCCGTTATCGAAACGGTTGGAGCGCGTGTCAATATGATGGAGCAAGTACTGGATATTCCAGAGCAGCAAGTTATCTCTCAAGATAATGCAACGGTCACGATTGATGCGGTATGCTTTTATCAGATTGTAAGCTCAGCGCAAGCGATGTACGAAGTTAATGATTTGGAACGCGCCATGCAGAATTTGGTTACAACCAATATGAGAACGGTCCTTGGTTCTATGGACCTAGATGAAATGCTTTCTAAACGAGATTCGATTAACGCTAAAATTTTGGGAATTGTGGATGAAGCAACTAACCCTTGGGGCGTTAAAATTACTCGTATTGAAATAAAAGACATATTGCCACCCAAAGATCTTGTTCAAGCAATGGCTCAACAAATGAAAGCGGAAAGAATTAAACGAGCTAATATATTGGAAGCGGAAGGTTTTAAGCAATCTGCCATTTTGAAAGCTGAAGGTGAAAAAGAATCAGAAATTAGACAAGCCGAAGGCCAAAAACAGGCGGCTTTTCTGGAAGCTGAAGCACGTGAACGTCAAGCGGAAGCCGAGGCAAACGCTACCGAAATGGTTTCTAAGTCTATTGCTAATGGTGACATTCAAGCGGTTAACTACTTTGTTTCTCAGAAATATATAGAAGCATTAACTGAAATTGGGAAAGCTGAGAACTCAAAGTTAGTGTTAATGCCGTTGGAGGCGAGCTCGGTAATTGGCTCAATTGCTGGCATCGCAGAACTTGCCAAAAATGCAGGCCTTGGCAAGTAGTAGAACCAACAAAAATTGCTAATTCAATTTAAGTAATAGATATTTCGTTTTAGAGACAGGAGAGATCAAAGATGTTAGAAGACTTAGTTTATTGGCACTGGTTAGTGCTAGGTTTTTTATTTCTCATATTAGAAATGTTAGCGCCAGGTGCGATTTTGATGTGGTTTGGTGCAGGCGCATTATTGGTCGGTAGCATACTATTTTTCTTTCCAGAAATGAGTGGCGAGTGGCAAGTATTTATATTCGCCATTTCATCAATATCTAGCATCTTTTTGTGGCGAAAACTAAGGAAAGATAAGCCTGTTGATAATACCGAATCAGGTACTTTGAATCAGCGAGGCAAAGCGCTCATCGGTCGAAAAGTGCCACTAGTGGAGGCTATCACCAACGGCGTAGGTCGTGTACAAATCGATGATACCTTTTGGCGAGTTGAAGGTGAAGATATGGAACAAGGTACCTTAATCAATGTTACCGACTCAGACGGGGCGACGCTAAAGGTAGAAGCTGCATAGTCGCCAATTTAATATTATAAAAGCTCTGCAATTCCTAACATAAACCTTCTAAGGACTTATCGATCGAGGTAAGTCCGATTGTTTTGCTAGAACTTCCCCCCTTTATCTCGGTATAATTCCATTTTTACCCAGTCACGTACCTTACAATGTTATCAAGAATTATGCCTCGATTTTTAATCGGGACTCTTTCATTTTTATGCCATGTAGTGAATACCCTATTCTGGGTCGTTCCTATTTTTCTATTCGCTTTCTTTAAAATTTTATTACCACTGCATGCCGTTCGAAAAATACTGGATAACCTTCTTAATGCCTGTGCTAGTAACTGGATTACCTGCAATGGCTTTATTATCAAAATCAGCAAACCGATAAGTTGGGACATTGATATCAGTGGTGAGCTTTCCACTAAAGACTGGTACTTGGTTATGGCTAATCACCAAAGCTGGGTAGATATTTTGGTCTTACAGCATGTTTTTAATCGTAAAATCCCTTTTCTGAAATTCTTTCTCAAACAGCAGTTAATCTGGGTGCCTGTATTAGGTTTGGCCTGGTGGGCATTAGATTTTCCTTTTATGCGCCGCTACTCGAAGTCTTATATCAAGAAGAATCCACATCAAAAAGGTAAAGATTTTGAAACCACCAAAAAGGCCTGTGAGAAATTTAAAACCATCCCGATTTCAATCATGAACTTTTCCGAAGGAACTCGTTTTACCGAAGCTAAGCATGCACAGCAAAAGTCCCCGTTTAACAATCTGCTAAAACCTAAGGCTGGCGGTATTGGTTATGTTTTAACGCTGATGGGGGATGAAATAGATAAAGTGCTTGATGTTACAATTGATTACCCTAACCACCACTCACCAAGTTTCTGGGACCTGATGACCGGCAAACTCGATAAGATAGTGGTCAAAGCCAAATTAATGGACATTCCTGAACATGTTCAGGGAAGCTATATTGAAAGTTCTCAACAAAGAAAGAAGGTTCAACAATGGATCAACGAACTTTGGCTGGCCAAAGACAGAACCTTGACCGAAATTCGCAGTACCGAAGACAAACAATAAAATCACAGTCCCGGTTTTATGGAAGCAATCGCAAAGATTAGTAAGATACAAGTCAACGCTATTGCAAATGCCACTAATCGTCCTTGCTCTGTTTTAGCGCGTTTTAACGCAAAAATACCGGCGACCACATAACCAACCAACAAAAAGACTTTAGCCGTTAACCAATTTTGAGATAACGGGTATAAACCGCTCATTATCGATAGGCTTATAGCGGCTACCAACAAAACCGTATCGTTAATGTGTGGCAAAATTTTTACTAATTTTTTGCTCATCATCGGACTGTTTTTCTTAACCCACCAAAATCTTAAAACAAAGCCTATTAGTGAAATAGCAGCTGTCGCCATATGTACATGTTTAACTAAGGAGTAATATTCCACTCAATTTTTCCTTTTAATTGATCGGTTAGTTGATTTTTAAAGTCTTCTATTTCATCAGAAGCGACGTCTAATGTCACCTGTATACGAGCCAAGTAGTCTATCTGAAACCGCTGAGTTTGAAAATTCTTGATAAGATGCTGACAGTCATTAATCTGATGATAATCAATGCAAAAAGACAGCTTCTGGTAATTCACTTTGGTTTCGGTTGTTAATTGTTCAATCGCTTGCTTAACGCCGCCACCATAAGCGCGAGCTAATCCACCGGTTCCCAATTTGGTGCCGCCAAAATAGCGAGTACATACAACAACAATATCTCCGATTGAAGAATGCTGTAATACATGTAGCATTGGCTTTCCAGCGGTCCCCGATGGCTCTCCATCGTCACTACAACCAAGCAAAGTTGTAGACTCTGGATTTCCGACAATATAAGCCCAACAGTGATGTGATGCATCGGGAAAACTTGTATTCATTTGCTTTACAAAGGCTTTTGCTTGCTCAGCCGTTGTTACATTTCGTACACGGGTGATAAATACACTATTTTTAACATCCGCCTCAACCTTTAATGGTGATGCAGGTACAAGATAGCTACTCATCTCAAAAAAAGCCGTAACCAGTGATCAACAAGCTATAACTTAGCAAACGCTTCGCGCGTCATATTCTTAATGCCATCCTTTTTAATAACAATATCATCTTCTATTCTTATACCACCGAACGGCATTAAAGCGTCTATCTTAGCCCAATTAAATGCTTGCTTGTATTTTCCATCGCGGTGCTTGCTTAATAAGGCGTCAATGAAATACAAACCCGGCTCAATCGTAAAAGCCATATTGGTTTCCATTTTTCGGGTACTTCTCAAAAACGGGTGGGCGCTAGGGGGTGGATTACTCTTACCACTGGCATCAGCAAATTGTCCTCCCACATCATGTACCTGAAGCCCAATCAAGTGGCCTAAGCCATGGGGAAAAAAGGCTCCTGAAATGCCTGACTCAACGGCTTCTTGCGGTTGTAAAGACAAGATATCAAACCGATTCAATATTTCAGAAATTTGCAAATGGGCATTGATATGGAGATCGAGGTATTCCTGACCGTTGATAATTGAGTCCATACAATTTAACTGCATCTGCTCCATTGCATCGATCAATTCAGAAAACTCATTTTTTTCTGCGCTGTAGGTACGTGTAATATCTGAATGATAACCATTAACTGTTACCCCAGCATCAATAAGGAAGGAACGTGAAAGCTCCGGTACCTTTGCTTCACACTCCATATAATGCAAAATAGCGCAGTTTTGATTTAACGCGATAATATTCCCATAGGGCATTTGATGTTCCAACATGCCGGTTGCTTCAACGTAAGCTAAATGGATTTGTTGCTCACTTTTGCCATCCCTAAATGCCAGCTCGGCCACTCGGTGAGCATAGGCCGCTTTATCATTAGCCTGCTGCATACATTCAATCTCGTAGTCACTCTTATAAGCACGTTGCCAATAAATCGCATTCAACAACTCGCTAGGGTTTTGTTTTGTTTTGTTTAGTCGGCTTGTGAGCCTGGTTGCTTCTCCAAGTACCGCAACTCGATCACTGTTTTCAGGGAAATAGCGAAGCGCTTGTTCAAACTCGGTAATCACCTGAATATCAAAATGCTCTGGCCAATAACCAGACGGGTCCGAAGGTGGTGTATGCCAAAAATCGACCGGTTGATAATAGACCAATACGGGTTTACCGGTTAAACCGATAATCAAATAACTGTCGGCAACCTCGGTAAGCGGCAAGTAGGTTCGGAATAGAAAGCTAGATTTAAAGGGATAATACATATCATCCAGATAAATTTTTAGCGGCGCACCCGATGGAATAAGCAAATAATCTAGGTCATTTTCTTGCATTAGCTGACGATGACGCGCCAGTAAGTCACTTAAATGTGCGCCATACAATTGGTCAATACTCGACATAAACAAATCCTAATAAATGGGGTGTAACCCGATAAACAGCCGGCTCATACTTATTAATCACGCAATATAGCATGAATTGGCTAAGCGAAAACACCGCCATAACTGGGAGAAGCAAAGAGTTAGAAAAAGCGCTACGCAGAATGTTCTAGAGCGCGCCTTTTCTCGACTGCTAAGGGGGTAATTTGTTGTTGCAATGGCTTAAGTAAACCTAACATAAAGAACACTTCGGCCATCAGGAATAACGGTCCAATCAATAATTGGTTGATATCATCGGCAAATGCTGGTTTTGCTTTTTCGAAATAGTGACCAATAAACTGTATTACCCAGCCGATAAAAAATACTGCCAATGCTATCCACAACGCATAAGGCATTTGAGCGACGAGGTGCGCGCTGTAAGCGGTAGGTAAAATAAACGCCAGTAACGCCACTGCTAGCGGAAGATTTAACCAAAAGTAATAAATTAAGACCACAATTGTGAAAGGTAGTGCCAAGGTAAGTAGGTAATCACTATGCAAAGAAAAAGGTAGTTGCACGAAGCTGATTAAAACGAAAACTGACCAAATAATCAGTGGTACACCAACAAAATGAGTGCGAATGTTATTTTTGTTTAAGTGTACGCTTTTGTACGTTGATAGTTGCTCAACTACATCTTTCATCGCTTTATAACTCTCGTTGGCATCAAAACTTAACGGGCTTAACTATGACTAACTAGGCCTTCTCATCTGACCAGATTACATAATCATGCTCAATTTCGCAAATTGATTAATGCTGCGCCACAGATGCGTGACGGATGCGCCACGGAAAAGAGTTGATAAATAACAACAAAATAAATTCAAACAAGTGTTTGAATTTTTCCTCGATGTCGTTATAATCAGATTCATTAATTTCAATAAATCCCATTAAATCGAGTTAAATCCTTAGCTTTAACCGCTATTTACCTCAAGCTAATGACTACTAACGGAGCAACCTATGATATACGAAGGTCAAACACTTCGCTGTGAAATGCTGGACAACGGCATAGCGGAATTAATTTTTGATAGCAAGACCGGTTCAGTTAATAAGTTTGATAACGAAACATTAACCGAGTGGGGTGAAGCGATAAAAGCACTAAATGCTACTGATGGTATTCGTGGTGCAATTGTTACTAGCGCAAAAAGCGTATTTATTGTCGGCGCTGATATCACTGAATTTTTGGCGATGTTCAAGGAAACACGCGAACAAATGATTGCTTGGTGTGCCCAAGCCAATACTATTTTTACTGGTTTCGAAGATCTTCCTTTTCCAACGGTTGTTGCTATTGATGGTTTTGCATTGGGTGGCGGTATGGAAATGGCACTAACCTGTGATTTTAGAATCGCGACGCCCAATTCAAGGGTTGGATTACCTGAAACACAGCTTGGTTTAATCCCTGGCTTCGGTGGAACGGTTCGTTTGCCACGACTCATTGGAGCGGATAACGCACTCGAATGGATCGCAATGGCTAAACCGTACAAACCAGATGCTGCATTAAAAATGGGAGCTCTCGATGCTGTAGTCGCTCCGGAGCAATTAAAAGAAATAGCTATTCAAATGGCCAGCGACGCCGCAGACGGAAAACTAGACTGGAAAGGTCGACGCACCGTTAAGCAAAGCCCGCTAATGCTAAACAAACTAGAAAGCACCATGGCGTTTAATGTTGCTAAAGGTGTCATCGGAGCGAAAGCGCTTCCACATTATCCAGCACCGATGGAAGCAATCAGAGTAGTAGAAGAAGGTGCTCGTTTATCACGTGATGAAGCGCTAAAAATTGAGCATGAAGGTTTTGTAAACGTTTGCCAAACACCACAAGCAAGAGCAATGGTGCAAATTTTCCTGAGTGACCAGTTATTAAAAGGAAAAGCAAAAAAAGCCGCTAAAACAGCCACCAAAGCAGTTAAACAGGCAGCCGTTCTTGGCGCAGGTATCATGGGCGGCGGCATTGCGTACCAATCTGCTAGCAAAGGCATTCCGGTGATTATGAAAGATATTAATCAACCGGCACTAGACTTAGGCATGAACGAAGCGATTAAGATTTTAAGCAAAGGCGTTAAGTTGGGTAAGTTAAAAGCCGACAAAATGGCCAAAGTGGTCGCAACCATTACTCCAACACTTGATTACGCCAGTGTTAAACACGCAGATCTAGTCGTTGAAGCGGTTGTTGAAAACCCTAAAGTGAAAGACGCAGTATTACAGGAAGTCGAGGGCATTATTGCAGAAGACGCTATCTTGACTTCAAACACCTCAACCATTTCAATCGATTTGCTTGCCAGAAACCTCAAACGTCCTGAGCTTTTCTGTGGAATGCATTTCTTTAATCCGGTACACAAAATGCCTTTAGTTGAGGTCATTCGCGGCGAGAAAACCTCCGATGAAACGATTGCTGCGACGGTTGCTTATGCATCAGCGATGGGTAAATCAGCAGTCGTCGTTAAGGATTGCCCTGGATTTTATGTAAACCGTGTTTTATTCCCTTATTTCCGTGGGTTTAGCTTACTCATGAATGAAGGAGCGGATTTCCGCCAGATTGATAAAGTCATGACCAAGTTTGGTTGGCCAATGGGTCCGGCTTACTTGCTGGATGTTGTCGGGATAGATACCGCCCATCATTGTGCAGACGTATTAGCCGAAGGGTTCCCAGAGCGTATGGCGACTATTGATGGCGATGTCGTTGCTGGCTTATTCCTCCAAGGTAAATTTGGTCAAAAAACTGGAAGCGGATTTTATTCATATAGCGTCGACAAAAAAGGTCGACCTAAGAAAGACTTTGTTGAAGAAGTCTTCGAAATCATCGGAACACCAAAGAAAGAATACGATACTAATGAAATCATTGAGCGAATGATGCTTCCATTAATATTTGAAGTGGCACGCTGTCTCGACGAAGGAATTGTGGCCACCGCAGAAGAAGCTGATATGGCTTTATTGTTCGGCATCGGATTCCCTCCATTTAGAGGTGGCGCTTTGCGTTATGCCGACGAAACTGGACTAGAAAACATTGTCGCAATGGCGGACAAATATCAAGCACTTGGCGTTAGTTATGAAGTACCAGAGCTGATTAAGCAAATGGTTGCTGATAACAAAACTTTTTATAACGCATAGAACGCTAATCTGAAAGAATTGGGAGAAATTAAAATGAAAGAAGTCGTCATTGTAGATGCAATCAGAACCCCGATGGGGCGTTCTAAAGGTGGAATGTTTAGAAATACTCGCGCTGAAGTTCTAAGCGCGCGCTTAATCCAAGGCCTATTGGACCGTAACGAAGCTGTCGACCCGGCAGAAGTAGAAGATGTGATTTGGGGCTGTGTTCAGCAAACACTTGAGCAAGGTTTTAATATTGCCAAAAACGCCTCTTTACTGACTAGCCTACCTCACTCAGTAGCCGGTCAAACCGTGAATCGCTTATGCGGTTCATCAATGCAGTCTATCCATACCGCTACCCAAGCGATTCAAACCGGTAACGGTGACATGTTTATCGTTGGTGGCGTTGAGCATATGGGGCATGTTCCTATGATGCACGGGGTTGATTTTGCGCCACAAATAGCAAAGCATTCAGCAAAAGGTTCGGGCATGATGGGTTTAACGGCTGAATTACTTGGGAAAATGCATGGTTTTGACCGTGAAACTCAAGATAAGTTTGCCTATAACTCACACCAAAGAGCCCATGCTGCAACCGTTAGCGGTGCCTTTTCTAAGGAAATCATGGCAATGGAAGGTCATGACGCCAATGGCGCACTTAAGACCTTTGACTATGATGAAGTGATTCGTCCAGAAACTAACCTTGAAGGCCTTGCGTCACTAAGACCAGTATTTGACCCACGCGGTACGGTAACGGCAGGTAATGCGTCAGCATTATCCGACGGTGCATCTGCCATGTTAGTTATGAGCGCAGAAAAAGCAGCAGCACTTGGACTCAAACCACTAGCTAAAATTAGAAGTATGGGTGTTGCAGGGTGCGATCCAGCGATTATGGGTTACGGTCCAGTTCCAGCGGTGCAAAAAGCACTAAAACGAGCAGGTTTGCAAACCAGCGACATCGATCTTTGGGAGCTAAACGAAGCTTTTGCTGCGCAGTCATTACCCGTGATAAAAGATTTGAACCTGTTAGATGTGATGGACGAAAAAATTAACCTGAATGGCGGCGCGATTGCGCTAGGTCATCCTCTTGGATGTTCAGGAACACGTATTAGCGGAACGTTACTGCGATTGATGGAAAGCAAGGACGCGACACTCGGTGTTGCTACTATGTGTATTGGTTTAGGCCAGGGTATTGCGACGGTATTTGAGCGAGTATAATCCTCAAGAATCCTATTCCATTGCAAAATCTTAAAAAAAGGGAAATATTTTATTTCCCTTTTTTATTGCTTGAATAATTACATTAACGCTAAACCCTTGTAATTGAGGCAATCAGCGGCTATAAAGTAATCCAACATAATAAAATTTAAAAAGGAAACCAAAATGTCTCAACAATTAACTAATTTTCTATCTCAATTAGCAACCGATAACGACCTTGTTGATGCCTTTAAGAATGATAAAGCGGGAACCATGAAGCAACACGATATCTCAGACGAGCATATAGACTTAGTCGTCAATAAAAAATATGATGAGATACAGAACATACTTGGTGCCAACTATTCGATCGCCAACAATGACATTATTAAAGCTTATAAGAACTAGGACAACCAATGTCCGTCGGTAAGGCCAACTATTTTATCCAAATACTTGGCCTACTCTTTGTTTGTATCTCACTATCATCACATGCTGAGTCGCTGCAGACCTCTTCATTTTTAAATGACAAGGCCTACACCTTTTTTAGGGCTGGAAATTACACAGAATCCTATCAATTATCGCTTGATGCCCAACAACAAGCGATCGCTGAAAACAATAATAAGGAACTAGCGCGAGCACTCAGTAATATTGCGTCAAACCTATCATTCCTAGGTAACAATGAAAAAGCCGCTCAACTCTATAATCAGTCACTAGCACTTGCAGAAAATGAAAATGATACCCAAGGCATCCTTAGAGCGCTTAATAATATAGCGTCTATCTATCGTCAGGTTGGTAACAACAGTGAAGTACTTTTTTACCACCAAAAACAGTATCAAGTGGCAATAAATCTGTCGGAGCCAAAAGAGCAAATACATGCACTTATTGGATTATCTCAAGCGCATAGGCGTATTGGTGAAATTGAGCAAGCAAAAAAACACCTTCAATCTGCAAGAGAATTGCTTAATAAATCACCCGATGACTTTACCGAAATTTATTTTAATTTTGCCACGTCGAGTATTTATGAAACGCAGGATAATTGGGAAGGCGCACTAGATTCTCTTGAGAAAGCATTATTTCTAGCTAAGAAAAATAACTTTGGTGGTCTAATAGCCAGCACTTTGTCAAATATTGCAGTCGTAAAATATGAGCAGCAAGAATATACGTCCGCCGAAAATTTCACTACTAAGTCATTAAATTTAGCAATCGAGCTACAGCTTAACGCAAAAATAGTAGAATCCAGACGCCTGCTAGCAAAGATTTATGAAACGAACAAAGACTACAAAAATGCCCTGAATCAAATCAAGTTACTTGAGGAAATTGAGCTAAAGTTAACTGGTGAAAAAGTAAAAATATTCTCGGAGATCACTCGAATCGATCGACAGATGGCTGAGACGGAAAAGCAATTAGAACAAAGTAACCAAAGACGAAAGATTGCCGAATTACGTTATGAAAATCAGCAGCGCTCGCAGGTTATTATTGCAGTAGCAGCTGCGTTCATTTTAATCAGTGGATTTTTCTGGTTTTATAGACGTGCAAGCCGTTTGCAAATAAGTCGGCAGAAAAAAGTTAATCAAGAACTGCTAGAGCTTGACCAACTAAAAGATAGAATTCTCACCAACACATCCCATGAACTTCGCACCCCACTAAACGGCATTATCGGTTTAGCCGATGTTATACTTATGACTAGCGAAGATGAGCTATCGGAATCAACCAAAGAACAAATTAAATTAATCGGCAATAGTGGCAAACAACTCTCTGAGATCGTCGATGATATATTAGATTTAGCGCAACTTAGAACCCGTAAAATGACATTCCATTTTAGTCGTTTCGATATCAACTTGCTGATAGAGGAAGTTATTCAGCTTTGCCAGACCACTCAGAATAAATCAGTAGCGATCGAATTTTTCAAGTCCGATATACCGCTAATGATAAATCAGGACAAGAAAAGAACACGACAGATTTTATTCAACTTAATCGGTAACGCAACTAAGTTTACTCAGAAGGGTTCTATTAGTATTAACTGCTCCTTGGATGACCAATTTGTATTGTTTTCCGTTCAAGATTCTGGAATTGGTATTCCAGAAAACAAACTAGAACGAATTTTTGAAGGCTTTGAACAGGTGGATAGCAAAGACAGCCGACAATTCGGAGGCTCCGGCCTAGGGTTAGCTATCTGCCGTGAAATAGCGACGGCATTAGGTGGAAACATTATAGTCGAGTCGGAGATTAACATCGGCACCACAATGACGGTATACTTACCGGCAGTAAAACAAACCTCCTAGAATTAGTCTTTTGTAACCAGATAAAATGATTAAGCTTGGTATTAGTCTGATACTGCTGGTCTCGTACTGCTGGTCTCGTACTAAAGATCCCGTACTACGGCTCCAGAACTGCTAGTCTCGTATCGCTAGCGCGATGCGACTAGAGCAATGACTGATTCGTCAAATAACCACTATGAAATATCGAAGAAGGAAGAATTATGAATAATGAGGGAACGCTGACGGTGGTCGGAACCGGTATTTTAACCCCAGCACACCTTTCACAAGAATCCATTGCGAGTATTAAACATGCTGATGTTGTGCATGTTCTTGTCCCTGATCCACTAGGCCTTTCAACCATAAAACAACTTAATCAAAACATTAAGAACCTGGCAGATCTTTATTTCGACAGCGAGAGTGAACGCAATGGCAAAAATCGCCTCGAAGCCTATGACAAAATGGTCGCTGTAATTTTAGAAGATGTTCGAAGTCATCAAAAAGTTTGTGCTATTTTCTACGGGCACCCCGGCGTATTCGTCTATCCGTCCCATGTTAGTATTAAAAAAGCAAAGCAAGAAGGTTTTGATGCCCAAATGCTGCCGGCGATATCCGCCGAAGACTGTCTGTTCGCAGATCTCGCTGTAGACCCAGGCGATTTAGGGTGCCAGGCTTATGAAGCGAGTCAGCTAATTTTTTACCAGCACACCCCGAACATCCACGCAGCACTAATACTCTGGCAAATAGGCGTCGTTGGCGACGAAACCCTTACTCAATTAAAACCGTCTAAACATGGACTAGCCATGTTAAGAGAACGTTTACTGAATTGGTACCCGGCAGATCACGAGGTAACGCTCTATGAGGCCAGCACTCTTCCCATAATGCCTCCGAGGATAGAGCAAGTAACTATTGATCAACTGGTAAACGCAGAAGTAAAAACAATAACGACACTTTATGTACCACCATTAGAAACACCTCGTCTGGATGTTGAATTTTGTAAAAAGTGGTCTGTTGATATGGATATGCTGACTAATTGACAACCAAATTTCTAACGATCTAGCCAACAACTTGTTTTTTATAAGATAAGACGTTATAACTAGCTTGCATTACCAATAAATACAACAACTAGAATGGAGTTCTATATGTCCCAAAAACTGACTGAATTTTTAACTGAAATTACAACTAATAAAAATCTACGCGAAGCTTTTTCCAACGATCGCGCCGCGACTATGAAAAAGTATGGTGTTTCAGACGAAGATGCGGCGTTAGTTATTAACCATGACTACGAAGCTGTTTTGAAAAAGCTTGGCCCCGGCTACGACATCGCTAAAAATACCATTATTGATGCGTTTAAAATCAAGAAATAGTCGCGTTAATTAGTATCAACAGGGAAAGGGGCAGCGTATATGCATAAGAAAATAGTTATTTTCTGGCTTATCGCTTTGTTTTTTTTACGCATAAATGCCCCTCTTTTTGCTGAAGAAACAATAGAAAACGCCGAGCTACATAACCAGCTCGCTTATTCCGCGCTAAAAAACGGCGACTATAAACAAGCATTCATCGAGGGAAAGACTGCCGAATCCCTCGCTTTAAAAGAGAAAAACACCATTGAACTTGCTCGCGCAATCTCCAATATTGCCTCAACCCATCTCTATTTTGGTGAATATGATAAAGCCCTTGGGATGTACCTTGAGTCATTAGATATTTCAAAAAAAGACAACAATTTAGATGGTATTGAGCGAGCCCTCAATAATATCTCAGCAATATATACGCGTATTGATAGAAGCGAAGAAGCGCTTCAGTATTTGCTAAAATTACCGGTGGTCAATGGTATAGAGCGTTCTTCACACGACCAATTAGTGGGATACATCAGCCTTGCTTCTAGATATAGAGAAGTCGGCAATATCGAACAAGCCGAGAAATACATCGGTCTCGCAGAGGCGGTAGCCAAATCCCACCCCGAACCTTTTCTCGAAGTGTATTTGTTTTTAGAGTTAGCCAAACTGAAAAAAGAGAATAACATCATTTCGGATTCGGTCAGTTATCTAAAAAAAGCCCTTGCACTAACCAAACGAGAAAACTTCGATGAATTACGTGTTGTCATTCTCAGAAATTTAGCGGAACTTCACTTTCATTTTAATGATCTTCAACAGGCAAAACTATATGCCTTGCAAGCCTTAGATTTTTCGACTGAACTTGGTTTACCCACCGAACAGGAAATGACCTACGTCAACCTAATACTTATAGAAAGAAAGTTAGGGAATTACAAAAAAGCACTTAGTTACGTGGATTTAAATAAGCAACTAACTGAACGTATAAAAAGTGCCAAAATTCAGCAGTTAGCCGAGATAACTAAAGTTGATAGAAATATGGCCGAAACTGAAGAAAAACTAAGACAAAGTATTCAGCAACGTGAAATTGCTGAACTAAAGTACGAGCGGCACAAACAGCTTCAGATAAACACCACGATTCTTTTCTTGATAGTAATCGCGCTTATATCATTCTGGTTTTACCGCAGAAATTCTCGAATGGCTTTACAGCGACAAATCGATAAAAATGCACAGCTCCAAGAACTCGATCATTTAAAAGACCGTATTCTTACCAATACTTCTCACGAATTACGAACACCACTTAACGGGATCATTGGTTTATCCGAAGCTATTTTGATTGATGCCAATGGTACACTCGACGAAGATACTAAAAGCTACGTTAGATTGATTGGTAAAAGCGGTTCGCAACTATCCGAGATTATCAATGACATTTTAGACCTTGCTCAATTGCGGGCTAACAAAATGGTATTTAACAATACAACCTTCAAGGTAAATACCCTAGTAACCGATGTAGTGACTCTTTGCCAGCCATTGTTAGGTGATAGAGATATTCGAATAAAACTAGCGCCGCTCGAACCGGATGTAGAAGTTTGTCTTGATGAAAAAAGAGTTAGACAAATTTTATTTAATATTGTTGGAAATGCCATTAAATTCACTAAAAAGGGATTCGTAAAAGTCTCCATCGAACACAATAAAAATTGGCTTCAATTAACGGTTGAAGATACTGGCATCGGCATCCCCAAAGATAAAATAGAGCGGATTTTTGAAGGGTTTGAACAAGTTAACCAAAGTGATACTCGAGAGCAGGGCGGTTCAGGCTTAGGACTGGCCATATGCAATCAACTATTATCGGCTTTAGGCGGAACCATAGCTGTTAGCTCCGAGCTAAACAAAGGCACTACAATGGTTATAAAATTACCGACCGAACCCGCTGGTTAAGTCGGTTACTCTATAAACGTACTAATATCCGTTAAGGATTTTTTAATTAGTGCGTGATCTGGAACCGTAGCGGCAACTGCTGGATAACCCACCACTAATAAAATGTAGGCCTTATCATTTTTGGGCCGCTCACAAATTTCATTAAGAAAATTCATCGGCTTAGGTGTATGGGTTAAAGTTGCCAGTCCAGACTGATGTAATGCATTAATCAAAAAACCAGTGGCTATTCCTACAGACTCTCTCACATAATAATTTTTTTGGCTTTGCTCAATCGTTACACCACCTTTTTGTTGCGCAAAAATGGCAATTAACCATGGCGCCGTTTCCAAGTATGGCTTTTGATCGTCGGTGCCAAGCTCGCTAAGCGCTTGTATCCATTCATCGCCACCACGCCCCTCATAGAATGCTCGCTCTTCTTTTTCGGCGGCGCTACGAATGGCGGCCTTGGTATCTGGATTTGAAATAGCAGTAAAATGCCAAGGTTGATGATTGGCGCCGCTAGGTGCAGTGCCAGCGGCTTTAATGCAATTTTCAATTATACGTTTATCAACCGCTCGGTCGGAAAACTCTCGAACAGTATGTCGTCGTTTAATCGATTGATAAAACTGGCTCGAACGCGCAATCATTTCTTCTGGCTGATATTCAACAAAATCAGATAGTGGTTGAGAATTATGCTCTTTCATTGGTTAAATCCTTATTGATAATTATTATTGTAATAATGACTCATCTAACGCTATCTCTTTCAATCCCTGCTCAAAAACCGCCAAGAAACGTTCAACATTTTCTTGATTAAAGACAATGGGAGGCTTAATTTTTAGAATGTTATAATAAGGCCCTTCAGAGGTCAGTAAAATTTGGTTTCTCTTGAAATGCTCAATTAACCAATCCATCGCCTTTGACGCAGGTATTTTTGTATCACGATCAGTAACCAGCTCAACACCAATAAAAAGTCCTAACCCTCTGATATCACCAATTAGAGAATAACGTTTCTTTAACACACGCAAACCATCTTGCATCAGTACACCCATTTCCAGAGCATTTTTTTGCAGCGACTCTTTTTCAATCACCGATAGCACAGCTTCACCGATAGCGCAGGATACGGGGTTTCCACCAAAGGTGTTAAAGTACTCCATGCCGTTAGCAAACGAATCGGCAATTTCCTTTGTCGTAATCACCGCCGCCAAAGGATGTCCATTACCAATCGGTTTACCCAAAGTAACAATGTCAGGAATAACCCCTTGGGTCTCAAACGCCCACATATGCGTTCCAACTCTTCCGAAACCCACTTGCACTTCGTCAGCGATACATAAACCGCCAGCCTCTCTAACGCGACGATAAGCGGCTTTTAGGTAGCCGTCCGGCATTATTATCTGTCCCGCGACACCTTGTAATGACTCACAAATAAAAGCGCCTACTTCTTCACCTTGCTGTTTAATTTCTAAAAGAGCTCGGTCAATATCCTTAGCGTAGGCTTCTCCAACCGATGCAGCGTAACCGGTAAATTCGCCGCGATAGGGATCAGGCAAACTCACGGGGTGAATATGAGACTGCCGACCGGTACCACCGGGTCCGTTAAATTTATACGGACTTGCCGCAACGCAGGCCGCAGTATTACCATGGTAAGCTTGGTCAACCACGATCAGTTGTTTTGACTTGGTAAAATTATTGGCTAAGCGAAAAGCCAATTCATTGGCTTCACTACCCGAGTTAACTAAAAGACAAACCGACAACTGTTTTGGAAAAGTTGCTAATAGTTTCTCACTAAAATTGATGATGTTGTCATGAAGATAACGGGTATTAGTATTTAACAAAGCCATTTGAGCTTGTCCCGCCGCAACCACGTCAACATGGCAATGGCCCACATGACAAACATTATTGACCATATCTAGATATGGAGTACCTTGTTCATCATATAAGAAAGCACCTTGACCTCTAACAATTTTTAAAGGCTTTTGATAACTTAAGCTTAATGAACGCACCAAATGGCTCTTCCTGAAAGCCAATAACTCTTGATTGTTTCTAGTCCGTGAATGCGCTCTTTTGTTTGTTAATGATTCGCTAGTTTTGGCTTCTATTAAAGTCTCATCTATCTGTGATAAACGATTTTCGAGGCTTTGAATATTTACTTTCTGTAATTGTTTTAGTGCATCTATTGCCGGTAACGTAGAAATTACCAAGTACTCGTTGTCTGGCTCTTTCTTAATGGCCTCAGCAGCATTACATAAGGTGGTACAAAGCCTTAATGCGATTAAATAATACAAGCTTTGTACTTCTGCTAACTTCAGTGGTCTGTGTTGATGATAACCTTTCACCATATTTATGATAACGTTAGCAGGGTCACTTTGTTTCATAATTGCATAGGCACAGCTAATAGCCAGCTCATTGATCGTATGGGTATACACCATATCGCCAAAATCAATTAAACCGACAATCTTGTTTGGCTTTTTCTCGTTATCCACCAAAAGATTATAGTCATTGGCGTCGCTATGAATAATGCTTTCCGGCAATTTGTCCAATAACGGCAGCACGTTCAATTTGTAACGCTTGAGAAAATGATCAACCAACTGCAAATGCTGCGGATTAAGTTGGCTCTTTTTCATTTGGCAAACCGAAAAGCCGTTAGCCAAATCCCACTCAAGAAAACGGTAAGCACCTGCATGTTTAAACTCAGCCATTGTGGCATTAACCTGCCCCAAAATACTTCCAAGATGTTGCCACAAAGGTTCACTAGTTTGAGTTATCTGAGACTCGGCATAAATAACACCCTTAAGAAAACTAATCACTCTAAAGAAATGGCGTTGCCCATCCCCGTCGATTTCATTTACACGCTTGCCATTTCTATCACGCAAGACTTTAGGGACAGCGACACCTTGTTTAGATAAAAAAGACATGGCTTCATTTTGCATGGTTATATTAGAAGCTGAATCATTCGAAGCGGCTACTTTTACAACCCACTGATTATTATCACTATCAGTTAAACAATAGTTAATATCGCTATAACTGGGCAAAGCTGTTAACTCACCGCTAAGGTGATAATAATTGGCTAAGTGCTCAAGAATTTGAGCCTTAGAAATATTTGGACGATTAGAATTTGACACCCACAACTCTCTCTAACAAATGCTCTATCGATGTTTTCTCTTCAAAAGAGTGGTTTCTTATTTTTTCTTATTTTTCTTTCTAACTACTTGTTACTTGCTCTTTCTTACTGATCACTAATTACTGATTGCTAATTAGCCAATATCTGACGTCTAATTGCTAATATTTAACACCTAGCTCCTAGCTCCTAGCTCCTAATCCTAAATACTTAACACTGGATAAAAAGCATTTTTTCATATTGTAGAACTAGGGAAAAATTATTCTACAGCTCATCATCAAAATCGCTTTCATCAGCTTCAACTTCAAACAAACTGTCCGCTTCATCATCATAGTTAAAGGCACCAACAAGCGTCACGTAGTCATCTTTCTCCACACCTGAAAGCTTTGAAGAATATTCGTATTCAAATAAAAGGATAACCCAACTTACCTTCAATAAGTTTTTCTTGGTCGCTTTGCTCATTAACGGCTCTATAAAAGATTTTGAAAAGGAACATTCACCAATAGCCTGTTTAATGTCGACTAAACCTTCATGAGATCCGTTGGTTTCCATTGCTTCAGGGTCAAAATATCTCATTTTAAAATTATCCGACCAACTATTTCTAGCGCGAGTATTGTTCTTACTGAATGTTTCTTCAAAATACTCATCGGGTATTTCTGCATAAGGCACTTGCGAGGCCCAGACAGAGACTTTATACTTTTTATTAAATAGAAATCCTTTTGAGGTATTAATTGAAGGCTTTTTCATTAGGTGCATTACTCGTATTCGTCTAGGCGCCGTCTTGCTGAGGTTCATTAGCTAGTCGTTTGCGTTCTTGTCTAGCTTGCTCTTCTTCAAAAGCCGCTTTAATTTCTAACAGGATATCATCAACGTCCGCGGTATGTTCACTTTCTTTATACTGGCCGGTCAACTCAAAGCTACTCGAAAGCTCTGCATTTTCATACAATTCCCAGATTTCCTTAGCATACTGACTGTTTGATAGCTGAGGTGCAAATTGAGCGTAATAGTTAGTCATGTTTTCAACATCTCTTTCGAGCATGCGCTTAGCGTTGTTATTACCCGATGCATCAACCGCTTGCGGCAAGTCGATAATCACTGGCCCATATTCGTCTAGCAGTACATTAAACTCCGATAAGTCACCATGAACAACACCCGCGCCGAGCATTTTTGCGACGTTATGCATAATCACCGCGTGATCCTCAAGTGCTTGCTCTTCGGTCAAATGAACATCGTTAAGACGCGGTGCAACATCGCCGTCGCCATCCGTCACTAACTCCATCAATAATACGCCATCAAAGCAACCAAACGGTTGCGGAACCCTAACACCGGCGTCAGCAAGACGATAAAGAGCATCTACCTCTGCATTTTGCCAAGCTTCTTCTTGTTGTTTACGCCCAAAACTGGACTTTTTATCCATAGCCCTATTTCGACGACTATTTCGACCCCGTCGGCCTTCTTGGTATTCAACCGCCTTTTTAAAACTGCGTTTCGCCGCTTCTTTATAGACCTTCGCGCAGCGCACATCGCTGCCGCACCTTACAACATAGACTGTCGCTTCTTTTCCACTCATCAATTGGCTCAAGACTTCATCGACAATTCCGTCTTCGTAGAGTGGTTTAATTCGTTTTGGCATTTTCATGGCGCCTTTATACCTCAGCGGCGGCCGGATTGAAACTAACTCTGCAGCTCCCTCCTAAAAATACCTAAGAAAACTATGTTCCCGGGCTGTTTAGCAGGGTTTTTGGTCTAATTAATCTGATAAAACGTACACAAAATAACACTCAGAAATGGGTGGCATTATTTCACTACCCGCTCTCTCTTGGATATCCAAGGATTGAGTGATACTCTTTGAAAAAGCCATAAGAATAACAATGAGCCTTAATCAATACCCAAAAAGACTCAATTAAATAGGAGCTTACATGCAATACTCGCTACCTCTTCCTCAATTTGCACAGATGGTTGAACGGTTTGGTGACCAAAATTATTTACATCAGCCAGTCAATCGTCAGCTTAAATCATTTACCTGGACAGAAGTCGATAGACAAGCAAGGGGAGTAGCAGCCTCGTTACTGTCAATGGATTTTGTGGCTGGCGATCGTATTGGCATATTGTCAAAAAACTGTGCCGAGTGGTTTATCTGTGATTTGGCGATCATGATGGCGGGAATGATTTCGGTGCCTATTTACCACACCGCTAATCGCGACACTATTTCTCATATTATTGAAGATAGCCAGTGCAAAGCGGTATTTGTTGGAAAGCTCGATGGGGTTGATGAAGCGGAAGCGGGCCTCAAAGCCGAATTACCTCGCATCATATTCCCTTATCCAAGTCTTGACGGTCAGCACCTGTGGAACGACTTTATCGAGCACTCTCCCCTTGAGGAAGTTCACCAAGCCAAACCAAACGATACAATGAGCATTGCCTACACCTCTGGCAGTACCGGTAAGCCTAAAGGGGTTGTTATTAGCTTCTTGAATATAGCTTCAGCGGCCACCGAGTCGGGAAGACTACTTGAAGTAAAAACCGGTGACCGTCTTGTCTCCTACTTACCACTAGCCCATATTACCGAACGAAGCCTTATTGAAACCTTGTCTTATTATATGGGTACAGTGGTTTATTTTGTTGAAAGTTTAGATACCTTCGTCGGCGATCTAAAAGTTGCTCAGCCAGACTTGTTTGTTTCGGTACCAAGGCTTTGGAACAAATTCCAAGGTGAAGTTCTTAATAAAATGCCCGATCGAAAGCTGCAATTTTTGCTAAAACTTCCTTTCATTGGAAAATTAGTCGCCAAAAAAATCCGATTAGCTTTAGGGCTAAATAGTTGCCGTGCGTTTGGCTCAGGAACAGCACCTATTTCACCTAGTATCTTGCGTTGGTTCCATCGTATAGGCATGCCTATTTCTGAAGGATGGGGGATGACGGAAACTTCGGGAATGTCGTGCGGTAATACACCATTTACCGAAGCTGGACTCGGCACAATCGGTCGACCGATCCCTTGTGTAGAAATGAAACTCGGTGATAACCAAGAAATTTTAATCAAAGGCCCGGCGGTTTTTAGCGGATACTACAATCGACCCGATGCCACTGAAGAAAGCTTCACTGGTGAGTGGTTTCATACCGGTGATATGGGAGAAATTACAGATAACGATGAATACAAAATTATTGGTCGAACGAAGGAACAATTTAAGAGTGCCAAAGGTAAATACGTCGCACCAGCACCAATCGAAAACCTGATAGGCAGGAACAACGATGTTGAGCAGGTTTGCGTCATGGGCCAAGGAAGAAAACAGCCCATTGCATTAGTCGTGTTGAATGAAAATAATAAAGAGCGAACTGATGTCAACCATAATGGCTTAGAGAAAACCCTACATATCGTTAATAAGAAATTGGAAAAACATCAACAGCTCGATCACATTATTGTGCTGAAAGATAATTGGACCATTGAGAATGAACTACTAACACCAACCATGAAAATTAAACGTCCTGATATTGAGTCTAAGTTTGAAGAGTATTTGGGAAAAGAGATGGAAAATAAAGTCCATTGGGAGTAGAAAGAAAAATTACTACCGCCAAGTTGAAAGGTAGAAGCTTTAAAGCGCGATATATGCGGTTATAGACCATTGTTTGCGGCTTGCTAGTAACATAGAAACCCTAACAGCAATAGTTGGAGTGTCGAAATATTGAAAATGGATTTGAATAATTTAGATATAGGTCTCCATTAGCGCTTCGAGTCCGTTAATAAGTGTGACATGGTCTAATGGATTGATGCAGTCCATCAGATCGTGTCATTCGGTTGATAATTTGTCAAATGGTTAAAAATGATAATGTACTTGTGCGAATACCATATCCATATCTGCATCAAGGTCTATGCTTGCGGTTTTTAGTACGAAGCTCCAGTTGTTTACTCTATATTTTGCACCAAAGGAATAATATAGACTTGTATCGCTGCCATCTTGCAATGTTACTTCATCGCTAGGAGAAGATGCTAAAAGCCTTGTTTCATCTATATCTAAGTTTATCGACATACCGCCAAACTCAGCAAAAATATCGACTGCCTCAAAGATAGGGTAGCTTGTTATCACACTTATACTTACTCCAGAGCCTTTCATTCCAAGTTCTTTGTGATCTCCTAAATTTAACAAAGATACTTCAGTACTTAAGTAATTTGAAAACTCATAACCTCCAATTATAGTCACTCCTATGTCTTCACTAGTGATACCTTTTTCTTCAGCAGCTATATTAGTAAAGCCGATACCACCATAAAAACCAGAGTCTAAGTCATCAGCTATACTCGTAGGTATAAAAAATAGAAAATATAGTCCTAGCATTAACTTTGTATACAGTCCATTCAGGGCGTATTTACGTGTCGATGCACTATTGTTATTTGGTTTGTTATTGTTTGTTAAGATCATAATATTGAATCAGCCTTTATAAAATTTTGTCTTGAGTTTAGTGGTTTGTTACGCGTGAATTAAAACGTTTCATAAGCCAACATTTACTAAGCTTTACTCCCTCCTATCGATCCCAAATAAGCAGGATCTTTAGGCTGACAAAATAAGAGTGAATATTAAACTCGTTATCACAAGTTCGTGAGATATAAGGATATGATTATTTACTGAAGATTTACTGAAGGTATGCATTTTTATAAATAAATGGTAACTATTCAGCGTATTTTTCTGAAAATACGAGGACGCTCGCTATTTATCTTTAATCATATGCTTAAAAGATCAGTGTGATCGACAGTGACCTTTCTCCTGCACTTTGGTCGATGATTGGTATTTTTATCCTGGTTGTCAAATTGTTGAGAAACTATATCGGATTAAATAGCAGTAACAGCAGTAAGCCTCCGTCGATTTTTCCAAATAGAAAGAAAAATCTCGAGATAAGTCTAATAATAATGCTGGCGGTCAAAAGAAGCATCCAGGAACCACTTTAAAACAAATTACTACAGCCGATGAAATTGAGGCGTTTAAGGTTGAACGAAGAAGTTTGCCAAAAGGACATAATTATCAGGATGCTGAGTTTCAAGCCAGACAGGTCTTTGATATAGAGATCTTCCGCATAACAGGAAAACATGGAGGACTCAAAAGAAGTCAAGCAAGAAATTTGCTCAACTATGAATCGGATGTCTAGAGGTTTATGAATAATCCAAATGTTGTTTTTACTAACAATCTAGGCGAAAACGATATCAGGATGACGAAAGTCCAGCAAAAAATATCCGGTTACTTTCGGAGTATGGAAGGCGCTGAAATATTTTGTCGAGTCCTAGGTTACTTATCGACTTGTCGAAAGCATGGTGTGAGTTCTTGTCAGGCAATGAATTTGATATTTGAAGGAAAACTAGCCGATTTTGTTCCTGGGCTTTCATGAATTAAGCTGAATGGTTACAATAAATGATTAATATGGCTGCTCCTCAATTCGAGATGCTTCGATGTCACAACATATTTTTCGTAAAAAACTTAGCATAGTATCGTTAACTTCTCTGTGGGTAGTTGTCTCTTGTTTCCTTTCACTGTCATTGCATGCGCAACATAGTCATGAATTAGACACCATAAAGTTCAATTCACTTTCCCAGCAAAATGGTCTTTCACTCAATAGCGTTAATGCCGTGATTCAAGATAGCAGAGGCTTTCTTTGGATCGCAACGGAAAACGGACTAAACCGTTTTGATGGTTATGAATTTGTAGTGTATGAACATATCCCTTTTGATAAAACCAGCTTATCCCACAATGAAGTAGTGACTTTACTCGAAGATGACAACGGATTTATCTGGTTAGGCACGGAAGGTGGTGGGCTTAATCGTTTTGACCCGACAGCTGGAACTTTTATTCATTATACGAATCAATATAATCAGGAAATCAATTGGGATGCATTAAGTGATGAGGATGAAATTCCACTTGATGATATTTCTTCATCAGCTGAGTATACGGTTAATGGCCTTGAAACAGATAGAATAAGCCATAATGTCATTCATTCGTTAGCGCAAGATAAAGAAGGTCACCTTTGGATTGGTACTGAAGGTGGCGGTCTGAACAGGCTAAACCAGCAAACAGGCTTGTTTACCCATTATACCGCGGTTGGTAATAATAATTCTCTTTGTGATAATGAAATTAAAGCCTTAGTGATCGATCAGCAACGAATTATATGGGCAGGTACTGAAAGTGGCTTAGCCCGTTATGACCCCCAAACAGATCAGTTTACTTGCTATAAGCACCATAACGAGCAGCCAACCAGTTTGAGCCATAATGAAATATCGACCCTAGTACTTGATAATAATAATAACCTTTGGGTGGGCACTGAAGAAGGCGGCTTAAACTTTTTCAATCGACAAAGCGATACCTTCACACGCTATATGCATGATAAAACCGTAGCTGGCAGCATCAGCAGTAATGCTATAGAAAGTTTGCTTTTTGATCACAACAATCAGCTTTGGGTGGCAACAGAAAACGGTTTAAACCTATTTAATGCGCATAGCCAGACATTTTATCACTTTCATTACCAAGCGAGTGCCAAGGCCACATTAAGCAGTAACAAGTTATCGACGTTATGGCTAGACAATGCTAACAACCTTTGGATAGGAACTAAAAACGCAGGCCTTAATTATGTTGATTTAAAGCCTCGAAAGTTTCCATCAAGCTCACAAAGCCCAACAGAGGAGCACTCATGGTCTGGCTATACCGTCAATGCGGTCTATCAAGATCATTTGAATCATTTGTGGGTAGGTACCGAAACTGAAGGGTTATTCGAACAGCAATCTGATGGGGTTATTCATCATTACAACACGTCAAATAATAACTCAGGTTTAGGAAATAATGATATTACTGCGATTGCTGAGGATGGCAACAACACACTCTGGTTGGGGACTGATGATGGCGGGCTTTATAAATTTAATCGTAAGGGACATAACTTTGAGTCGATAGCATTGACGGGGGATAAGCATGCAATTACTGCTATGCATTTAGGCAAGTCTCAGCAACTATGGGTCAGCATTGGAATTGGCGTTTTGATTACGATTTCAGCTAATGAAAGCTCTATTCAATATCATGCCTTATCAATGACTCATCCCGATGGCACCGTATTAGGTGATATCACAAGCATTGTTGAATTGGCTGATCGCTCTCTCTGGTTGGCGACGAAAGATGCAGGGCTGATTCATTATAACCCTCAAACAGGTAGAACTTCAGCCATTCAACATAATCTTAACAATCCTAATTCATTAAGCACTAATATGGTGAGTGCTGTGGTGGCAATTAAAGAGTCTGACCTTTGGATTGGAACACATCAAGGCCTCAATCACTATAACCTTGATACGGGACTATTTACGCTATATTTAAAAGAGCACGGTTTACCTTCAAATTTTATTTCGAATGTTGTTATTGATAATGATGAAAATCTATGGTTGACAACAAATCGTGGGATTACACGTTTCGCGCCTAACGCTTTAACATTCAGTAATTTCGATCGGGATGACGGCTTACTCAATGATTATTTTACTGCAGGTGCTAGTTTCATCAATAAACAAGGAAAATTACTTTTTGGCGGCAGCAAAGGTGTTGATTCTTTTCATCCTGAAACGGTAGTTGGAAATCCATTTCCACCTAAAATACAAGTTACAGAGTTTCAATTGATGAATAAGCCAGTCACGCCTTTGCATAGTGATGTACTAACTCAAGCAATTGGCGCGACTGATGCGATAGCCCTAAATTATCGACAAAGTATGTTTGCGTTTGAGTTTAGTGCCTTAGACTTTACTATTGCCAAGAAAAACCAATATGCCTATCGACTGGTAGGATTTGATAAAGCATGGCAATTTGTTGGGCCACGACGTTATGCTTCTTATACTAATATCCCACCAGGAAAATACCGCTTTGAAGTCAAAGGCACAAATAATGACGGACTCTGGACGACTAAACCTGTTGCTATTAATATTGAACAACATGCCGCGCCTTGGCAAACATGGTGGGCTAAGCTTGTGTATCTTTTAGCAGCATTAAGTTTACTGGCATTACTGGTTTTCTTGCGCTTTCGCCATGAAAGAAATCAATTAATAGTGGAACAAAAGAAAGAAGAAGCCCGATTTTTAAAAGAGTGTTTTGACAAAGAGCAACGTTTTACCGCTGATGTGGCTCATGAATTACGCACTCCTATTGCCGAGTTGCGCACTATGGCAGAGGTTGCGCTAAAATGGCCAGGTGATCCAGCACAAGCCTTACCATTCTATCAAGATACCTTAGATGCCACTTTACAAATGCAGCAAATGGTTAATAATCTACTTGCTTTAGTTCGGGCTGACTTGGGGATTGCTTCGATACACTTATCTGCCGTAGATATAAATGATGAGTTACAACGCTGTTGGCACAACTATAGTGAACAAGCCAATAGTAAGCAACTCAACTTATCTGCTAATTTTAGTCGTTTTACGGCTATCATCACCAGTGCGACAGAGTTTAGATTAATTCTTAACAATGTTTTGTCTAATGCTATTGAATACTCTCCTGAGCATGCCACTATCGACGTCAACTTATCTGGTGATGACACTGGATTTTATTGTTTAAGCGTTAGCAACCCGATGATAGACGCTCTAACAGAACAAGATTTGAACGCTATGTTTGACCGTATGTGGCGAAAAGACGCTGCACGTTCTTCAGAAAATCACGCCGGCCTTGGTATGTCGTTAATTAAGTCATACGCACAAATGTTGTCTTTGACGGTAAAGGTTGATGTCAACGAAAAACAGGTGTTTCGCATTTGCATAGGAAATATTCAGGTTGACTAATCTGAATCGTATATAGGAATAGTTTAGTTTATGAAGTTGTTGATAGTTGAAGATTCACAACGTTTACGAAGATCATTAGAGTTGGGCCTTAGGAATCTCGGTTTTTCAGTCGATTCTACTGACAATGGCCGAGAAGCTATGGCTTATTTACGCGTAAATACCTATGATGTTGTACTGTTAGATCTAATGCTACCCGAGGTAGATGGGCTAACGGTACTTAAAGAAATTCGTCATAAGAAAAAAGACAGTGCTGTTTTAATAATCTCCGCTAAAGATCAAGTTGATGATCGTATTACAGGGCTCGATTTAGGCGCGGATGACTACTTATGTAAACCGTTTGACTTTGATGAGTTGCATGCACGGATAAAATCATTGATCCGACGAAAGCATCAATTACACGGTAATGTTATAGTTTTTGAAGAGCTTAAGCTTGATATAGGTATGCGCTCAGTCTCGGTAGGTAATGAAACAGTGAACTTAACACCGAATGAATTTTCTTTGCTCGAACTTCTCGCTGTCAATAACGGCAAAGTGATGACTTATAGCAATATCGAAAATCATTTATACGACAGTTATACCTGCGTAACTCGCAACGCCATTGAAGCTCATGTCTCTGCCGTAAGAAAAAAATTAAAGTCACATAATATCAATGATCTAATTAAGACTCGACGTGGCTTTGGTTATTATGTCGACAGCATTTAACCTCAACGATAGGTTATTACATTACACCTTATGAATAAAACACATACTTTGCGTTCAAAAATATGGCAATACTGGTTAAGCGCCTGCCTATTGTTTTGTGCATCTCTCACTCAACCGATATATGGCCAAGAATATGTTGGTAGTATTGATGGTGACTTAGAAGAGGATCATTGGTATGAAGCAATGCTGTATAAAAACTTACAAATTACCCAACCATTTTCATTAAACACACCAGACTTAACAACTGATGTATTAGTTCATAGCGATGAATACGGCTTGTATATTGGCTTTATTAACCAGCAATTACGTAAGGATCATATTCCCCATACCAGCCTTAGAGATGAAGAAATAAAAACTGATTATAATGAAGTAATTATCGACTTTGATGGACAAGGTAAGCGAGGTTATGGTTTTAAAGTCAGTCGAAATAATGCGGTACAAGATTCCGTATGGCGCGATCAAAATCGCGAAGAAACCAATTGGAACGGTGATTGGTTACATGGCGCTAAAATTGATGATGAGCAATGGCAGACAGAAATATTTATTCCGTGGTCTGCAGTTGTTAGAGTAGCCAACCCAGGTTTTACTCGTGAAATAAAACTATACTTTAGTCGTTGGAACCAAAGGAAAAGACAACGCTTTTCTTTTCCTGCAACCGATCGTGTTCAGATTGGCTTTATGGAAAATTTTTACCCATACAAAGCCGTTATAGGGTACGAGCCACAGGTTGACTTTTTCCCTTATGCGACCCATGCTCGCGATCTACTCCGTCAAGATAACAATGACAACATCGGTATGGATATTTTTTGGAAACCCGCTAGTAATCAACAAGTTAACCTTTCGTTAAATCCAGATTTCGGTCAAGTTGAGTCAGAAGATTTAGTGATTAATTTTAGTGCAATCGAGACATTTGAATCGGAAAAGCGGCCTTTTTTCAAAGAAAATAATGATCTTTTCGATATTTGGGGGCCAGAAAACTTACGTGTGATTCATACACCACGTATTGGTGGAGATGATAATGAAGAAAAAGCGCGAGATATAGATGCAGCGGTTCGCCTAACACAAATTGGTCAGCAGTTTGATGTTAGCTTACTCAGTGCATTTGAAGACGATACACACCAGTTTGACGGGCGTAATTTTTTTGCTTTGAGAGGGCAATACAAGTCAGACAACTGGAACATGGGATTTATTCAAACTTTGGTTGATAGGTCTAGAATACAAAGAAAAGCAAAAACGACCTCATTAGATGCGTTAGTCGAAGTTAATGATCAATTGTTTATTACTGGTCAATACATTCGCAGTAATATCGAACTCAAAGCGCTTGATACAGCCAAAACAAACAACGATACCAGTGATGATGCCTGGTGGTTAAAAGCAGACTATCAGGTCAGTGAAGTATGGTTTAATGAAATCGCTATTTTAAATTATGGGGCTAAATTTGATATTTCAGATTTTGGTTTTGTTAAACAGGTTGATCGACAACAATTTGAATATAAAACCAGTTATGAATGGCCTGATATTGATAGTCAATTAATACGCGATATTAAAGTAGAATCTAGTTTTACCAGCAAAGATAATGAGCATAATGATGATTTACCATTTGAGTTTGAATTAGACATGAATTTTGTTCAACCTTCATCTGCGGTTTGGGAGTTTGAAACCGTTTATATTGCCGCCGGCGATGATGACCTGATCACACGAGGTGGCAATGTTGCCAGCCTCGCTAAGCAAACTGAATTCGTCATCGGTTACACCACTATTCAGGATTATTGGCTGCAACTAGAGCTATCTGCTGGTCTTGGTAAGCAAGGCTTAGATGGAGATTATGAAGTATTTGAAATTACGCCGTCTATTCAGGTCGGCAAATGGCTCAACATCGAACTTGAGGTGGAGTATCAGTCATTTGATAACTGGTTAATCTGGTTGGGCGATGATGACGATGATAATTTAATGGTAAAAGACCTTGATGACGACTTAGATGATGACGACGGAAATCCAAACCTTTTAGGTGATTTTTTTATGCATGAGCTTTCCATTGCCTTGAATGTCTCCGCGCGTATTAGTGAAAAGCATGAATTTCGAATAAAATTAGAGTCGGTAAGTTTAGAGGCTGATGCTAATCAAGTATATGAAGTCGCTAGCGATAAAAGGCTGTATTGGAGTGATGAGGAAGATCCCGAAAGCTTTTCAGAAAGTGAATTTGCTATGCAAGTTCGTTATCGCTATGAAATAGGACCGCTTTCAGAAATTTATCTCGTTTATAGCCGAGGCGGTGAATACGAAATTGATGGACTGCCAAAATCAAGAAGTCAGTTTCTTAACAGTGCCGTTAATCGTCCAGACGTTGAAAGCTTAATAATGAAGGTTAAGTACCACTTTTAGTCGTGCATAAATTTTAGTCTCCATCATCAACGTTTGGATCAATTTGTACCTTTAATATGCGTCCTGATGCTGTAATAAAGGCTTCATAGGGTTTACCACGAAAAATAAAATCAACATCATATACTTTCTGGCCATTATACAATTCAATATCAACATCTTTAACACGAGCCGTTTTATAGCGTTTTTTAATAATCGATTTTAATTCACCTTTGGTTAACGCTTTTTTCTTAGGTTGAGAACCGTGTTTGATCACTTTAGCGCCATCGTTTACATTAATTTCAGATGCTTGAATGGGATTTAAATTTGAAAAGCCTACAACTTCTACCAGTAGGTTGACGAGGATAACTTGAGATAGAAAAAATAGGTTTCTAAAAGTGGCCATTGTCTGTTCATATTTTTAATTTGTTAACGAAAGAATACAACTGCCGTGATTACGAGTGAAGTATACTCATAGTGTTTTCAAGATATAATCACCCATTATACTACATTTTAAATTTAAGGTGCTTTTCAATTACAATACTTCAGTTTGGTTAATATTTCAATTAGATCAGGGTGGCAAGCAGGGCAAGATCATTATAAATTGAACTAATTGTAAAATCATTGATCAGATCTTCTAATTAACTAGGAGATCTTAAAAATGAGTGATTTTATAAGCCATTTCAGTAGCATTCCCGCGCCAAGAATAGAACGATGTCGCAAACATGAGCTATTAGATATACTATTTTTGTCAATTAGCGCCATTCTTTGCGGTGCTGATGGTTGGGAAGAGATAGAAGATTTTGGTCGCGCAAAACGGGATTGGTTATGTCGTTATTTTCCATATACAGAAGGTATTCCCAAGCATGACACCATCGCTAGAGTCCTCAGTCGCTTAGATCCAGAAGCCTTACAAAAGAGCTTTATCTCATGGGTTAACGCGGCTAGCGAGTTAACCAACGGAGAAGTGATCGCGATAGATGGAAAGACCGTTAGACGCTCATTTCAAAAAGGAAATAGGAAGAGCGCTATTCATATGGTGAGTGCTTGGGCTTGCCAGAATAATCTTGTTTTAGGACAACAAAAAGTTGATGCCAAGAGTAATGAAATCACGGCTATTCCGGCTTTACTCGATTTGCTTGATATTAAAGGTTGTATCATTACCATTGATGCCATGGGCTGCCAAACAGGCATCAAAAAAGAAACACTACCCACTATATTTTAACCTTGGTGCTGATGATGCATTTGCGGCTACCGCCGGTATTCTGGAATCCCTCAGTCATAACCAAGAATATCCGATGCCCGAAACCATTTTCGTTTCCCTGACCACTGAAACAGCAGTAAGCATCATTAATCGTGGCGTCAAAAGTGAAGATTTTATTAACTTCCTCGAAATCGATGTTATTCCCTATATCGACAAGCATTATCGTACCCAACCTTTTAGAATATTAGCGTCTGGTGAAAGGTTTGGGATGGCACCTTTATACGGGCTTATCCATAAACCTCAATTATTTCAAGCTTATATAGCTATAAGTCCCTGGATAACAGCTAAGTCTGGTTTGGTAAGTGAATTTGAGGCCTTTTTAAAAAGTAAAAAGGAAACCTCAGCCTTTCTATGGTTAAGTTCAGGAGATGAACCTAAAGTCGCGCCAAACTACAATAAATTGGTCTCACTTTTACAGCAACATGCCCCGGAAAATCTTGAGTGGAAAAATGCAGAATACTACCAAAATATCAGCTCAGTGCAATCTATGCTCAGTTTGCCAAATGCATTAGTTTCTTTATTTGCTGACAGGGTGTTAGCGTCAGACTCTCCGGTAATTAGCGCAGGAGTCGATTCAATAAAAAACTATTACCAGCAGCTCTCGGAGAATAAATACGGCTATGCAATCTCTTCAGAAAACGCAATGCGTGATTTAGGCTATGCAATATTCAGAGATAAAGGGGCCAAAAAAGCGATAGAAGTCTTTCAAATTAATATCAATGATTATCCAGACTCACCACATGTTTATGCCACCATGGCCAGAGCTTTAACGGAAGACGGAGATCTGCCTGGTGCATTAGCAATGCAAAAAATTGCGTCTGAACTAGCAACTAAACAAAATGACGCCTGGGCAAGCTACTACAAGAAAGTGCTTAGTGACATAGAGAGTAAATTATCGGCAAAATAATAATCATTTATTGGTTAGCATTGTAAGGAATTATGAGGGCTAGAACAACTCGATAAGAATGAGAAATTTAAGCTCATCTTAGAGAATAGGGTCAGATGAACTTGATGGCAAATAGGCTCTTCCATCACAGGCGGTGTTAAAAGCGTATGATGATCAAATTCCATCACACTGCGGACACTCATAGACACACTAGTTTTAGTCGGAAGCTTATCTAAAGAAGACATCGAACTTCCGGCTAATTCAGTTACCATCTTTTGCTCGGAAACTCACTCCACCGTCGTTTGATGGCGGCATTGTTCAAGTACGCCACTTGAGAGTGCTCAGCGGCTGAGCGTTTAGCCTTTTTTGCATACCTTTTTCAGCTCTTGGAAAAAGCTGGTTATGGTCAGGAATGATTTGTATACAGTTTTTTCAGGAGCAAAAGACTGTCGCAGGCAAGTGTAACGCTGCGAAATACAAGTTAGGAAAGAATCCGAGGGGAGTCAATCTGAAGTCGTACAAGTTATTAGTTATGACTTCCCTCTCCCCAACCCTTAGTATGCTCCGCTTCTTGGGTACTCCCGAAGGGTGATTGCATAATCGTTAAGTATAAGCGAGCCGGTTTTTGAATTAGCCTACCTAAACTAATGCATTCACTATATTGCGTTGACAATGCCTTACCCTTTTGGTCGTACATTCTCAATAACTTCTGTACTCACCCAAAAAATTTTTAATGCCTGTCCTTCGGTACGTCGGCTAAAAATTAAATATTTTCCATCAGGCGTGACATTCGCACTTTTTTCATCAAACGTCGAGTTTACTGTCATGCCAAGGTTTATTGGTTTTGTCCATGCACCGTCTTTCTTTTTAAAATAAACATAAAAATCCGATTTTTGATTCTTGTCTTCTTTGTTTCGAGCATCCACGATTAAATAATCTTGAGATGGGGAAATAAACGGGTGACCTCCAAACTCAATTTCAGCTTCCTGAAACTTAGAGTATTTACCATTTACCTTAGAAGCATAGTAGGTTTTTCTTTTAGAAAAGTTGGTATAATAAAGGTCTCCGTTTTTCGCGAAAGTTGAAGTCATCACATCATCCTCATTTAAAGGTGAATCAAGTTTTATTGCATCACTCCAGCCATCGTTCTCACGGTTTACATACCAAATACTATTGTCCGTAAAGTCAGCGTTATACGCCGAGAAATATAGTTTTTTACTGTCATGACTCACAGTTGGTTTCATTTCTCCCGATTTTTTACCTTTGGTAAAATTTGCTTTTTTAAACGGTGTCCATTTGTTATCTACAAGTTTCGAAGAATAGATTTCAGCAGGTACGCCAGTTTTTTCCTGAAGTGCAAAATACATTTCATCTAAACCCGGAGAAAACGACACACCCATTTCGTGTTTCCCACTGCCACTCATTGAAATAATGCCAGGTGCAAAAGGTTCAGGAATTATACCCGGCGGCTTTTGTCCAAAATATGGTCCTTGCAAGACTGGAAACGTATCTTGGCCATAACTATTACTACTGTAAGCTAGAATAGAAAACAGAACTGCAATTGAACTACAAATATACTTCATGATTTACCCTTATTTCTGTTGATATTTTATTTAATCGTGATTGCATAATCGTTAAGTATAATCGAGCCGGTTTTTGAATTAGCCTACCTAAACTAATGCATTCACTATATTGTGGTGACGATGCCTTACCCTTTTGGCCGTAAATTCTCAATAACCTCTGCACTCACCCAGTAAAGGTTTAATGCGTTGCCTTCGGTACGTCGGCTAAAAATCAAGTATTTTCCATCTGGTGTAACAGTCGCAACTGTTTCATCAAATTTTGAGTTTATTGTCATGCCAAGGTTTATTGGTTTTGTCCACGTATCATCTTTCTTTTTAAAATATACATAGAAATCTGCTTTTTGACTTTTGTCTTCTTTGTTTCGGGCATCTACGATTAAATAATCTTGAGACGGGGAAATAAAGGCGTGGCCTCCAAGCTCAATTTCAGCTTCCAAGTTTTTAGGGTATTTACCATTGATACTAGGAGAATAGTAGGTCCTAAATTTTTTAGATAAGTTAGTGTAAAAAATATCTCCGTTCTTCGCTACAGTTGAAGTCATAACTTCATCTTCATTAAAAGGTGAATCAATTTTTATTGCATCACTCCAACCATCGTTCACTCGGTTTACATACCAAATACTAGTGTCGCTAAAGTCTGCGTTATAGGCAGTGAAATATATTCTTTTGCCGTCATAACTGACATTGGGTTCCATCTCTCCAGCTTTCTGTCCCTTGGTAAAATTGGCCTTTTTGAACGGTGTCCAATTTTTTCCTTCGAGTGTTGAATAATAGATTGCAGCAGGTACCCCATATTTTTTCTGAACTGAAAAATACATTTCTTTTAAATCAGGAGTAAATGAAACACCATATTCAGATCTTCCACTGATTGAAATAATATCCGATGCAAAAATTTCAGGAATTAGACCCGGTGGTTTTTGTCCAAAATAAGGACCTTCCAGCTCTGGAAAGCTATCTTGGCTATTACTTTTAGTACTCACCAACATAACGAAGACGAGAAAGAGAGAGAGAAAGAGAGTAAAAATTAAATTAGGTTTCATGAGTTAATCCTTAATAGAGGCTATAGAAGTCTTGTAATTCGATTGTGACTTAAGTCTGAGCGTTTCAATAAATTGCGCATCCACCCAAAAAGTATCGGAATCTTCTTCACTTACCTTTTTATTAAAGAAAAAATATTTCCCATCTGGCGATACGACTCCGCCGGTATCAGGGCCCTCTGTATTTATAGTGTTCCCTAGGTTAACTGCGTCACCCCAAGAGCCATCTCGATTCTTGAAACTGATATACAAATCCGAACCGCCGTATCCACTTTCATGTTCACTATCCCAAATCATGTAACTTTCGTCTGGCGCAATAAAAGGATGAGCCGTCCATTTTCCAGTGTTGATCCCTTTGCCAAATTCTCTTGGTGCTTCTCGCTTTCCATTGATCAACCGGGAATACCTAAGCTTGTCAGATTTGTAATCATCAAAAACATAAGTACCCTGAGATGAAGCCGTTATAACCATGATCCCCATGTCTTCGTAATCAGCTCCAAGACTTTTTAACTCCGACCAACCATTATCAGTACGCTCCCTATATTGATTGCCAGAGTACATAGTCTTACCATCCGGTGAAATAGCTCCACCCATATGAGGTTTCGCTTGTGACTCGTGCCATCGATTATTCTCGAATTTAAAAACAAGCCTCGAGGTTTTCCCTGTTGCTTTGTAGTTCCTACCAAAGTGGTATTCTTTCATGTCAGGTGTGAACCTACCGGTCCAATCACGATCCCCTTTAGACACAATTCCGGGTGCGAAAACTTCTGGGGTTAAGCCTGGTGGCTTTTGGCCAATATATGGACCTTCAAGGATTGGAAGTCTATCTTGGTTGGTGTTTTTTACGCTTTTAGTGGCTATAGTATTTTCAATAAAAGCCGGTAAGATTCTCTCAGCGGTTAATTGTAAAGTGGTGTTATCGTTATCATGATCAGTAAACACTATTAGTAAATCAAGCGCCTCGATCAAAATGATATACTGGCCACCACCGCCTTGAGCGGAAGAGTTGAAATAGCTTTTATTGTCAACTCTAAGATCCGAGCTCCACCAGTAGTAGCCGTATCCTTGTTTAGAAACATCTTTGCCGCCGCCATAGACATCGTCATCGCCGGTAGTGAGGATCCTGCTTGTTGCTTTGGCGATAAATGCTTTCGGTACCAATTGTTCACCATTCCACTTGCCCTTGTTGATCGATAAAGTTCCCCACTTGAGCATGTCCCGTGAGGTCATGCTAGAAGAGTGAGGCGCCGTTGGTAATCCACTAACATCCGTCCGCCAGCGATAATTAGTAATACCGAGTTTGTCGAGAAGCTCTTTTTTGATGAAGTCTTCAGCGCTACCCGGTACCACAGCGTCAAGTACTTGCATTACCAAGATAGGATCGAATTGATACTTAAAACTCTGAGAATCCTTGGTAATAGGCGCACTATGCTCAAGGTAAACCTGAACTTGTCCCTGACCTTTTAATTGACTCGGGTTTTTCTCAAATTCTTCTCTTTGCTCTCTACTCAAACGGATACCTGAGCGCATAGTCATCGCCTGATGCAAGGTTATTTTTTCTACTCCCTCAACCAGTTTTGATGGGTCAAGATCTTTAAGAAAACTGATTACCGGTTTGTCTAGATCGGCCATAGTTAGGTAACCCATTTGTATAGCACGACCGAGTGCCATGCTAGTGTAAACTTTGGTTGCGGACGCTTGAAAGTGAGGCAAATTGACTCGCCCCCTTGAATAGTAGGATTCAAATAATAGCTTGCCTTTATGGGCGATTAGCAGGCTATCGTAGGAACCATGTTTTTTATTAGCAATCTCCTTCGCTAGCTTAACAATCATAGCTTTATTGCCACTATCGGTGCCCAGTTGACCAACCGAAATACCGTCTTTCAGGTCCGCCGGCGTTGTATCGATAAAGGTTTTTTTGAGCTCGGGAATTTCCCTGAATGAGAGCGTGGCTTCAGCGGCTGTAGCCATGGGCGCCCGGTCATTACTTTCTTTGGTATGTGCCATGGTAAAGCTACTAAGAGAGCTCAACAGAGCAACAGCTAGCAAACTCTTAAAATTTAAATTGAAGGTCATAGGAATCCCCTTGGTCGATTATCTATCAGTGTCCAATGTAACGGATCGAAATTTAGATACTTGAAGTTCTACTGACTTTTTGCTGATTTCTTTATGACGTTGAAAATTAGGCTAAATATCAGCTGGTTAGAGACTCTGTGGGGGAGAAGTAAAAGTATTGCTTTCATAAGTAATAGAGGAAATAAAGCGAAGTTTGTACGCTTTCAAAGTTCATTATTCAGGGCGTGCTTGTGTAAGAACTCAATAAGCTCAGGATTTTAAGCGTGGAAGCGTGTGAAGGGCAACTCCATCACAATCCATTCATTAATAGCTTCGCAAGATTATAATATGTACGATCAAAAGCAGACATCCTTGATATCGACTGTTCTAATTCTACTGGTCGAAATCCGGCTCTTAAAAACGACATGAAAAGTGGATACGTCAATTGGGCGTTTAAGAAACAGTTAGCATCTTCTGCCTGCTTGTACTAAGATGTATTACAAGCGAGTACATATAGGCAAAATAATGGGCACTACAAGTATAAGATTTTCAGATGATGTGGAAAAACCCTTAGAATCTCTTTCAAAACAGCTTGATAGAAGTAAAAATTACATCATAAATCAAGCAGTTAAGGAATATCTTGCGAGGCGTTCTATGGATAATTCAAGGTGGCAAGATACTTTGGAAGCATTAAGTTCTTTAGAAGAAGGAAAGAGCATCGATGAGGATGAAGTTAACGCTTGGTTAAACTCTTGGGGTACTGAAACGCGTTCTTCACCGCCGAAACCATGAAAGTAACTTATTCGCCCGAGTCAATTGGCGATTTGCAAAGGGTCTTAGAGTTTGTAGAGTTAAAGAATCCTTTTGCCGCTCGTAGAATTGCCATTGATATTCAGGAGGGTATTGAGAAGCTCAAACAATTCCCATCAGTCGGGCTGCCTGTTATCAATGCCTTTGACCCGGAAAAAATACGCGATTTATATATAAGCAACTACACAGCACGTTATCTTGTCGAAAATCAAAGAATTCATATTTTAAGGGTCTGGCACAACAAAGAGAATGAGAAAAATTCATAACCAATAGCAGGGAATTGAAATATCAAAAAATAGATTCAATTCAGCTCTACGTTGAACGGCGGCTTTCTCGAAACAAACCTTCAGTTACTTTCTAAAACTTCCAATGGCAACAATATTGCAATTCTTGACATAATCATTATGGGCACGGACGTTCGTTCTAGCGGCATTATAAATAGTGTGAATTGGCCTTAATCATCGCTTTCTAGTCGTTCAGCCGCAGCGTTATTGCGAGGAGGAACGACGCGGCAATCTCTTTCAGACAACTACTCATTCCATGCTATAACTATTCTCGTGCTGAGGGAGATTGCCGCGCTTCGCTTGCAATGACGAAGCTGCTTAAAACTCTCCTAAATCGCAGTTTCGGCCATACAAGCAATACGGCTTCCATTCTGCGAGAACTGACTCGGATTTCTTTTTTCGGGAAAAACATCGGAATAATACTATTCATCATCTCGATTATTTTTCCTTCTACTAACCGCTATAGCAATCCCAATAGCAATACCGATAGATAATCCCGCCGCAATATTTCCCATTGCGGTACCAAGTGCTATACCAACTCC
>CAJQOL010000119.1 GCA_905479925.1 uncultured Kangiellaceae bacterium
AAGTTTTGTTATACACCGCTACTACTGAAGGTTTCAACATATAATTTGTTTCCTTCAATTCGCCGAACAATAACTTTATTTCCAACAGATAAAGGAAAATCGCCCGATATTTGTTCTGCTTTCCATTCGGTGCCTCTGACGCTTACTCTCCCTTCAAAAGGCATGTTCTCAGCCGAATTTGAAAATATACTTTTGACGACGGCGGTTGAGTTAACTATAGAAGCGAAACCTTTACCAATTTTCTCGTCGACTTTCGGTGGGGCTTGCCATCCAAGTTTCTGAGCTATTTTATTTAGAGTTGGAATTAGAAAATCAAAAGCCCCGAAATGAACTGACACAAAGGCAGCAGCTAAGACTATGAGTATTTCCAATATTATCGCTCCTGTGAAAGTTGACTAATCAGGTATATTGACTTGTTACATTTCTTCTTTCGTAATAGGTTCGTCTACAGTATCAACTAACATACTGTGGTATTCCAGATCGAACCACTTTTCAAACATTTTAGGGCCTAGCCCCTTAGGCCATAAACTTTCACACTGATACCACCCGAACATAAATTCTTGCAACAGCACTTCTGCGTTGTTCAATGCCCAGCTATGCGCATGCGCATCAGTTTCGACATCTTCAGGCACAAGGTAAATCAGACAAACTTCTCTAACTTTTTTTAGCGTCAGACTAGATTGATTTTTTATAGGGTCTACCTCATTAATCCAATCTACTGCTTGCTGAGTAGCTTTTAATATTATTGCTGAGCGATTAATTAGCATTTTATCTCTCTAATGAATGTAATGCTTGCCTTTAATGTGTGACGAATAGAGAATCTTTTTCACGCTCTGGTTACACATTTTAATGAAGGTCTGTAAAAACTTCAGGGTGTTGTTCCGCAATCCTCAACAATGCTATTGCTGGGCCCTGTGGATTTCTTCTTCCTTGCTCCCAATCTTGCAACGTTCTCATGCTAACACCCAACAATCCAGCAAAAGCCGATTGGGACAGCTTCAATTTCGCTCGAATAACTCTTGGTTCTGAAGGTTCAGATAGCTCGGTTACTCTCAGCTGAGCATTCCCTTTTTTGAATTCCTGAATTTCATGGAGTCCTTCCAGTATTTCGTTTCCAATATCACGATTTGTCATTATCGATAGCCTCCGCAATTTGCTTTAATGCTGGACCGGAAATTGTAGCTCTCTCAGATTTGCTATATAGAGTGAGCATCCATATTTCATGGTCAGATTTCTTCCAATAATAGATTGCTCGAATACCGCCACTCTTACCATGGCCCGATTTAGCCCATCTCACTTTACGCACACCTCCCGAACCTCTGACGATATCACCAGCATCGGGCTTTTGAAGAAGATAAGACTGCAATCCACGATAATCATCATCCGATAAGTAATCAGGTAAGAGCTTCGTGAATAGTCGAGTTTCTATAAATATCATAATTAGACATTATACGGCAATGCCGGAGTTAAGCAAGGAGTGTAACAGCTGACCATATGCAGTAGAGATAAATAATCTGCCAATTCAACTTATTATTTATTTTCAGTTTAATTTCAATAAGCTAATGCGCAGATTCTCAAAATATCAAGCACCCAACCTATAAGAGTCCACAACAATTAGTCGGTTAGGGTCAATAGAAAGAAAGTTAGGAAGAAGGAAGTTAGGAGGAAGAACGCTTGGCTGAGTGAACGGCGGCTATTCAGCAAAATATTTCGATGAATAGGTTATTTAAATAACTGGATTGTGATGGATAATTTTATCATACTATCCATCCTCCTAACTCTCGACATGAGGCAAAGAGATTTTATTGGGAATCGTTTAATCTATTAAAAGGCTGCTATTTAAATTCCTCATATCGTCAGTCATTTCCCGATATGGGAATTTATTTAGGCTTGAACTATGCGCTCTTTAAACAAGTCAGCTTAAATACTCAGTAAAACAAGCTGTTTTCCGCTTTAGCAATAACCCAGATAATATAGGCATATCTATTGCAAATGACTCCATTGAATTTCCAAATTATATGAAACATTCAGGAGTAACAATGTTAAGAAAAACCAGCATAACCTTTTTTCTAGCAGGCTTAAGCCTTAGCTGTGCCGCAGAAACCAATACCAACGATTACCGTCCTCTAATTGAAGAGGTCGGCAATAGTTTAGTATCTAGCTACGTATTTCCCGAAGTCGCTGTAAAATATCAAACGCGCATGAATCAATGTTTAGCCAACAATTGCCTAGATGGTCTTGAAGATGATAAACAAGTAGCCAAAAAGCTTACTGAAATACTTAATGATGTTTATGCGGATAAACATCTTCACGTTTTTTCTCCGGGTCAAAGAGACGTCAATAACGGCCGTAAAATCGTGAGAAAAAAAGGAGGTAAAAGCGGGCAAGGAGCAAGCAGTGGACCGGTTGCAATTAGCAAACAAGAAATACTGGATGGCAATATTGGATATATTAAGTACGACATGTTTCCAGGTACGGAAGAAGCGTTAGAAGCGACGCGACATGCAATGATAGCGATGAAAGATACCGACGCTCTAATCTTTGATATTAGAGATCATCGTGGCGGTCACCCATTTCACGTTGATGAAATTGCTGGTTTTTTATTTCCAGAACCAACGCATATGTTAACCACACAATCCCCTTATACAAATGACGGCAAACCATGGAAGCTAATCAGTAAACCGAACCAATTCGTAGAAGCATATTTAGACAAGCCTGTGTACTTATTAACCAGCGAACGCAGTGGTTCTGCAGCGGAGCACTTTGCAATGGCCATGAAGACTACGGGTAGAGCAATATTGGTTGGTGAGACAACTGGAGGTTGGGGACATTGGGGTGGAGTCATCAGCTTGGATAAAGGCTTCACCATGTTCTTACCCTCAGGAAGAGCGTTTAACCCTAACAATAAGTTAGGCTGGGAAGAGATTGGTGTCACACCGGACATTATGAAAGATGATGAATTGAGTTTGGACTACACCTTAAATCGCGCTCGTGTTATGAGTAAATAAAGACTCTGACAAGGTCTGAGTTTGAGGTCCTTGACTAAAGCCCTGGCTCAAAGATCTAGCCTAAGGCCTTAAGTTAATTTTTTACTTAGGGCTAACGGTTTTTAACTGTTGCAAGCGGGTTTTGATCGTTCTGAGATTCTTTTTTGGATTTAAGACTGATTGACTAGTCCATGTTTTAAAACGAAAAAAGCATTCAATTATCAATTCTGTTTAAAACGTAAACGAATAAACTGAAATAATTTTATGGAAAGGATCACTAAAAGAGCAGCCAAGCTAATAATGACCGTTGCTCTAGTATATATCGTCCAAAACTGCCCTTTGTCACCGCTAAACAATAGTTGAAGATTTCCCGCCAAAAGAGCCGATACTGGAAACCACAAAAAGGCCATTAGCAAACAAACCCACGCAATGACAGTGAAATAAATATTTCTTGGCCTTAGCAGATATACTAAACAAGCAAGCGACGCAATGACTAACGCCGCGAGCACATTTCCCAGTGGCAACTCACCGAATAGCTGCCAATTCAAAAGTGAAAGGCCTGCTATCAACGGGTAGGAACAACAGCCAATAATACTGACTAATAAAGCAACCTGTAAGCTTTTGCGGTCTTTCACTAACGCCGTACCTCGAGGCTCTCAAAATGATAGCTAAGCCCCTCAGCGTTAGCGATGGCCATAGCGGCGCTTGTTAACGAACGTCTACCAGTATCATTAACATTCTGCGTTGTTAACACTCTCAAATAAGTTTGCACGTTTAGCCCACCGGTCTGCCTAGCATATCCTAAAGTCGGCAAAGTATGATTGGGACCGGTAATATAATCGCCGAGGGCTACAGCACTGTTAGCTCCAACAAACAACGAGCCATAATTGGATAGATTATCCTGTTCGATATTTTCATGACAGAGCATTAAATGCTCAGGCGCATAGTTATCACTAAAACGAATTAGTTTCGATTTATTATCCGCAAAGATAAGCTCAATTTGTTGATTGTCAATCAGCGCTTTCATGTCGTCACGGCTATCCAAAAATTGCTGTAACCGCTCGAGCCATATCTGACTGTCGCTAACCACTAAAGAGCAAGCCATTGGATCATGTTCTGCTTGCGCAAGTGCATCTAACGCGATCCATTCAATCGGTTGATTTTCATCACAAATAGCTAACAATTCGCTAGGTCCCGCTAACCCATCAATTTTAACTCGGCTTTGAACCTGTTTTTTCGCTTCATTCACCCAAGCGTTTCCAGGACCAACAATAAGATCAACTGCTTTGGTTTGTTGATAACCGATACTGAGGGCCCCAATGGCTTGTACGCCACCGACTTGAATAAACTCTGTGGCTCCTGCTAATGATGCAGCCGCCAACAATGCAGGATTATCCGACGGAGAACATGCGATTCTAATTGGACAACCCGCTACTCGAGCTGGAATAAGCGTCATCAGCGCGGTCGAGATTAATGGAAATCGACCACCCGGAATATATGCACCCACTCGTTCAATCGGTTTTACTACTTGCCCATAACTACCGGTTTCATCACTAAATGAGCGACTGCTGACGCCTTGCTTTTGAAACTCTGCGAAGCGTTCGATTCGTTTTGCAGCCAGTTGAATCGCATCAGCTAGTTGGTTATCCAAACCGTATTCATCAAAAGGTTTTAACTCTATTCGACGGACTGCTGTTTGGTCAAATTCCATCGCGTAGCGCTGAATTGCCTCATCACCATTTTGCTGAATATCCGACAGTATGCTACTGACCTTTTTTTCAATGGTGGATTCATTGTTTGTGCGCGAGTCTGCAACCTTATCGCTACTTAAAGTAAATCCTTTGCGTTGCCATTGTTCCGAATTAATTATCATTAAATCGACTCCTTAGTTCGCAAACTATATCATCAATCTCGACGCCTTTTGCGAGCGCGTCGGTTAGTGCAAAAAAGATTAAATCCGCCGCTTCCCATCGCACGTCTTCAAAAGTCTCTGCTTCAATTAACTCTTGAGCTTCTTCGGTAATTTTTTCCGCTCTAAAATCCGCCGATTTAAATAGCTGGGTTGTAAATGATTTTTCGGGTAGGTTATCTTTTCGCTTTGTGAGTAACTCCGTTAAACGGTTGAGATTAAACGGTCGTTTTTGAGTTGCAAAACAGCTATAGCGATCAAAGTGGCACGCATCACCTTTTTGTCTAACCCTAAATAAAATGGTATCTCCATCGCAGTCAACATCCGCTTGAACTAACTCTTGAGTATTACCACTGGTCAAGCCCTTTTGCCAAATCTCATTGCGGCTTCGACTCCAATAGGTGCCTGTTCTTTCAGTTAGAGCTTTCTGCAAACTATCTCGATTAGAATAAGCCATCATTAGTACTTTGTCGGTATCCGCATCTTGCACCACCGTAGGAATAAGCGGCATTTTATCAAAATCAACTTGTGACAAAAAACAATCTAATAGACTTAATTTGCCAGTGTAAATCGACATACCGATTTGTCCGTTGGCGCCAAGTTGAGTAAACCACTCGATATCTTCAATTTGTGTTATTCCCCCAGCGATTGTTACCGGAACTGGCGACGCCTCGATGACCTGTTTATTTCGCTCTCGGTCAATGCCTTGTAGCATGCCTTCTTTTTCAACTTGGGTGTAGAGAAACTCACTACAATTTTTTGCTAACTCTGGAATTAGATCTAACACTTTTTCAGACTCAGTATTTTGCCACCCTTGGGTTGACCAATAATCACCTTTGGCATCAATAGCAAAAATTAAGGTGTCTTTAGATAGTTTTTTAACCCACTCTTGACGACAGTTAGTACCGATAATAATCTTACTCGCTCCCGCTTTGATATATTCCTTAGCGGTTTCCAGATCGCGAATACCACCACCGACTCGGCAAGGCCTCACTTTTAACATTTTCTTAATAAGCGCTTTGTTATCACCTTTACCTAGCGCCGCATCTAAATCGATGACCGCTACTTCGCCAAAAACCGAAAACTCTTCGAGTAATTCGAACACATCGTCCCTTTCTAAAATTTTTTCTTTACCTTGCTTTAATTGAACCGCTTTTCCGTTCATTAAATCGATTGATGGTATTAACATATCTATTTCCTAATAATTTATGATGACTATTTTACTTTCTAAAGCAGTGTTTATTCTGTTATGGCGCTTTTTTCTAGTTCTTAGCTCCCAGCTCCTAGCTCCTAATTCCTAGCTCCTAGCTCCTAGCTCCTATCTTTTAACTCGAAACTCGAAACTCGAAACTAAAAAACCATTCTCACCAGAGCTTGCCCCGTGAAACGCTTTGGGCCCCTGGCTCCTAGTCCCCAGCTCCCAGCTCCCAGCTCCTAATTCCTAGCTCCTAACAGAAAGACCATTGTCGGCTAAATATTTCTTTACTTGGTTTACGCTATATTCACCGGAATGAAACATGCCAGCGGCGAGACAAGCATCTGCTCCTTGATTAAAGGCGTCTAAAAAGTGCTGCTCATTTTTGGCCCCGCCGGAAGCGATCACCTGTACCGGTACCTGCTGACTAATACGGCCGGTCAGCTCGGTATCAAATCCACTTCCGGTGCCATCTTTATGCATCGCCGTTAATAGGATTTCACCGGCTCCTCGCTCGGCGACTTCCTGAGTCCATTGGTTAAAATCTCTATCCACTAAGGTTCGACCGCCATGAATATAAAAAGGTAATTTATCCCCTTCTTTGTTGACATCAATGGCAACAACAACACATTGACTGCCATAGGCCTTTGCTGTTTGGTCGATAATTTCCGGCTTAAGTACCGCAGTGGTATTAAGCGCGACTTTATCAGCGCCGGCATCCAAGAAGGCTTTTACATCATCTAATTTTTTCAGTCCGCCCCCCACAGTAAATGGAATGGATAAATGTTTAGCAATATCCGTTACCCGCTTTAGCGCCGTGGGTCGATTATCACTGCTGGCGGAGATATCAAGAAAAACCAACTCGTCAGCCCCTTGCTCTTCATAAGCCATAGCAAGCTCTACCGGATCACCCATATCTCGTAGTTGTTTAAAATTAGTACCTTTAACGACCCGACCATTATCGACATCTAAACAAACAATCACTCTTGGCATTAAACTGCCAGTTGCTCTTTCGTTACTCATACTTCGTCTCTCCACTAACTGGTCTATCTCCACTAACTGGTCTATCTCCACTACTAGACAAAGTATTACTCAATGCCTGTCTTATTATTTCAGCGCCTTTCTCACCGGATTTTTCCGGGTGAAATTGAACACCGGTTAAGCTTCCTATTTTGATTGCGGCGCAAAAAACCTCTCCGTAGTTGGTAGATGCAATTTGCATATCGCTGGATTTAACCGCGTAACTATTAACAAAATAGACAACCGCGTCACTCCAATAATCACCGTCGAGTTTTGCCCATCCAACCATTGGCTTTTTAGGAAAATCGAGCGCCCGAGCCTGTCCTTTTAGCCAACCTAATCCTTTAGCGTCTGGATCTTCTTCACTACCTTCAAAGAAAATCTGCATGCCTACGCAGATACCCAGCATAGGAATATTGGACTTAAATGCCCGCTCAAGATAATCCGGCCAGCCCCGCGCGCTAATATTTTCAAGCACCGTGCCAAAACGGCCTTGACCCGGTATAACGATTCCGTCAAACGTTTTCTCGTTTGCCGCGTCACTAGGACAATCTAAAATGGTGACATTAAAACCTAACCTTTCTATCGCCGATTGCAGACTAAAAAGATTGCCCGCTTTAGTGTCAATTATCAGTATATTTTTCAACTGCTTTTCCTGTTTTTTTCCGTTATTTTCGCTATTACCGTTATTTGCGATTTTTTAAACATTCTTCAACTTTCTAGAACGTTAAACTAAAGCACACCTTTAGTGGTGTTATCACCGCTTGCCGAACTCAACGCTTCTCTTAGTGAATATGCCAAAGCCTTGAAACAACCTTCTGCTAAATGATGATTATTCCTAAAGTACATCGGTTTAATGTGTAACGTCATCGCTGCACTCATGGCTAATGTATTAAAGAAATGCTCGAACATTTCGGTGCTAAAAGTGCCTAAGTTTTCTCGCGTAAACTCTAACTCACCGACGTAAATACCACGCCCTGACAAATCGACAGCTGACATGATCAAAGTTTCGTCCATCGGTAATAGTCGCTGTCCGTAACGTTTCATTGAAGGTAACGCTCTCCAGCTTTGTTGAAGTGCATCACCCAAACAAATAGCAACATCTTCGACGGTGTGATGATCATCAATGACTAAATCACCTGTCATTTGAATCGACAAATCCCAACGAGCATGGGAAGCCAGTTGCTCAAGCATGTGGTCAAAAAAACCAATACCTGTATCGATATTAAGGGTTTGAGTCCCTTGTATATTTAGCTTAATTTCAATTTGAGTTTCTTTGGTTTTTCTGGCAACCGTTACTATCTGGCTGATCAACTCTTTTTTATCACTATTACTCATAACCATTGCTCCAGTTCATTAATATTATCTAATACAACATCCGCACCCGCGGCATATAATGCTTCCACTTTGTTCGTTCCAATGCCAATAGCTAAACTATTTGACGCAACCGCCGCTTGCATATCGTCGGGGTTATCACCACACATCCAACTTGCCTCGCCGTACTTACGCTGCAAATTTTGTATGCCCTCTGGTGAAGGTTTACCTTGCTTAACATCGCATAAACTCATTAGATCAAGCTTAGTCAAATCAATCATGCTTTGCCCCATCATTGCCTCCTGCCTCGGTCTGCCGGTGACAATCGCAAATTCGGTCATTTGTTGGTTTTTTATAAGAGATACTAGTTGCTTAGAGATAAGTTTAGTCTCATTGGCCATTAATCCGCTTTGATTTTCATTATTGTCAATCTCTGCTTTATTGGTCGTTATACTGGTTGTTTTACTGGTACTTATATCAGTTACTTCTTGCGCTGCAGCTGAGCCTTCCCCTAAATATAGCTTTTGAAATACCTCGGTCACTTGATCTAATTCAAGCTCCCTTCCAAGTTGAGACAAAAGTGCTTGGCTTAATACCCAATCATTATTAAAACCACCCTGGCGACGTAATGACTCAATTTGTTCGATACTAACCTTGGTACCAGAGAGTTGCTCAACCGTCGCAATAACGGCCTGGTCATAGCTTTCACTGGTGTCTATTAGTACGCCGTCCATATCCATACAGATCAATTGAGGGCGTAGACATTGAGCTAAAATTTGCTGCAGCTTTTCTAGTTGGTAAGGAATAGTAATTCTTAAACAACCTTGCAACTCTGGCTCGCTAAAAGCGCGAATTAGAATGTCATTTTTACTCAGAAACGATTGAATAGCTTTCGCTTGGGA
>CAJQOL010000120.1 GCA_905479925.1 uncultured Kangiellaceae bacterium
TAAAAATCCAGCAGAGACAATTGCCTGGCACAGCCAATCTATTATTGATCACCAACGCCAATTCAAAAATCAAAGCGATGAGCTAGAAGCTACAAAAAGCAACTCAACGATGGTCGCTATTCGTGAACGGCTCGACGGTGGAGGCAGCGAAATATTTGTATTCAGCAAAGATATTGACGACTTATTCGCCAGCTTAACAGCCACCATCGCTCAGCATAGTCTAAATATTCAAGGCGCTACTATTCACACCGATAGCAATGGTTACTGTTATGATAGTTTCTTTACTTTAAATGATGTCGGCAAACCGACAATCGGAAACATGGAGCAACAACGCCTAGAAAAGGCGATAAGGCGTAATTTGGCTAAGCTAGACTCTTCGAAGATAACGATTCAAAAGCGAATGGCTCGACAAATAAAACACTTTGATGTAAATACCGAAATAGTATTTTCCAACGATGAATATAGTACTTATACTCGCCTCGATATAGTCGCGAAAGATCGCCCGGGTTTACTTGCCTTAATGGCTCGAGCATTTAAAGAGTGCAGTATAAGACTGCATGACGCGAGAATTACGACCCTTGGCGAAAAAGTGGAAGATACTTTCATTATCAGTCATAGGGATAATACTGCCATTAAATCTCAAGATGAAAAGCAGCAGTTAATTGACTCCTTACACAAACACCTAACAAATTAAGCATTTTATTCAAAGGTTTAACTATGAACAACTTAAAAACAATTATTGAAGCGTCATTTGAAGAACGACAAAATATCAGCCCTGATAACGTCTCTTCGGAAGTAAAACAAGCAGTTATTGATACCCTTAGCTTATTAGATTCCGGAGAGCTGAGAGTGGCTGAGCCGACTGAAGCTGGCTGGAAAGTTAATCAGTGGGCAAAGAAAGCCGTTTTACTTTCTTTTAGAATTCGCGACAACCAGAAAATAGACGCAGGGCATACTTCATACTTTGACAAAGTTCCTCTTAAATATGCAGAGACTAGCGAGCAAGAGTTTAACCAGATGGGTGTTAGAGTCGTTCCGCAAGCGATTGTTAGAAACGGTTGTTTCGTTAATAGTAATGTCGTGTTAATGCCTAGCTACGTTAATATTGGCGCTTTTATTGACGAAGGAACCATGGTCGACACTTGGGCAACAGTGGGTTCATGTGCGCAAATTGGCAAGAATGTTCATTTATCTGGCGGAGTAGGAATTGGAGGAGTATTAGAACCTCTTCAAGCAAATCCTACAATTATCGAAGACGATTGTTTTATCGGCGCTCGAAGCGAAATTGTGGAAGGCGTGATCGTTGAAAAAGGCTCGGTTATTTCAATGGGCGTTTTCATTGGACAAAGTACAAAAATATTGGACCGTGAAACAGGCGAAATAAGCTATGGTCGAATTCCGGCCGGCTCAGTTGTGGTATCCGGTAGTTTACCCTCATCTTGTGGAACTCATTCTCTATATTGCGCAGTAATTGTAAAACGAGTCGACGAAAAAACTCGTAGTAAAACATCAATAAATGAACTGTTGCGAATGGCCTAAGCACTTATAATGGTAGCGACTACAGACCTTGCCGGTAAAAAATTATTTAAGAGAGCACTAGAATGCAAAAACCAGTAAAAATGTATGGTATAAAAAATTGCGACACTGAACGCAAGGCGATTAAATGGCTAAACGAAAAAGCCATTGATAGTACATTTTATGACCTAAAAAAAGAATCGCTAGATGACAAATTAATAATCGAATGGTTAGAAAGCGTTGATAAAGATAAACTAATCAACAAACGAGGACTCACTTGGAGAAAACTTCCTGATGAGGAAAAACAGCTCGATTCAACTAAAGCAATCATTAGTTTAATCAAGACGAACCCTACGGTGTTAAAAAGACCGGTATTATTTAACGGTGATTTTTGGTCAGTCGGTTTTAACGCCGACGACTGGAATGACCTTTTTCTATAAAAGCCCTTTTGGTGGATTACTGATAGCTCTATGAGAAAAAACACACTTGAAATAGCTAAAGCACTTATCTCTCGTCAGTCGGTTACTCCCGAGGACGCCGGATGCCAAGCATTAATCCGTGACCTTCTAGGTAAAGAAAACTTTAGTTTTGAGTCAATGGATTTTCACGATACACAAAATCTATGGGCTATCGAGCGTAAACAGAAGAAACACTCGACAAATGGCTCTGAAAGTTTCGCAGAGCAACCTGTATTTATGTTCGCTGGACATACCGATGTAGTGCCTCCTGGAAGCATCGACAAATGGCAGACTAACCCTTTTGAACCCACCATAAAGGATGGTATTTTGTATGGTCGAGGAGCTGCGGACATGAAAGGTTCGCTGGCGGCGATGGTTAGTGCAACTAATCGATTCATAGATGACTTTCCGATACATGAGGGAAGAATAGCCTTTCTAATAACCAGCGATGAAGAAGGACCTTTTATAAACGGAACAATTAGAGTTGTTGATGAGTTGATAAAGCGAAAGCAGACCGTTGAGTATGCTTTGGTAGGGGAACCCTCTTCATCGGCACAGTTAGGTGACGTTATTAAAATAGGTCGACGAGGCTCTCTAACCGGGTGGTTAAAAATACATGGTGTTCAAGGGCATGTGGCCTACCCCCACCTGGCGGACAATGCCATTCATACAGCCGCTTATTTTATGCAAGAAGTCACTGATATTGAATGGGACCAAGGCAATCAATATTTCCCACCAACAAGTTTTCAAATTACAAATATAAAGGCTGGTGAAGCAGGAAATATTATTCCGGGCGAAATAGATATTGAGTTTAACTTCAGATATTCAACAGAATACACAGCGGATCAGTTGAAGAATAAACTGCAATCATTTATTGATAAACATTGTGAGAACAGTGAGCTCGAATGGAAATTAAATGGAGAGCCATTTATAACTAGCTCAAGTGAATTAATCGATGCTACAACAAAAGCGATTCATCAAGTTTGTGGTTTAGAGACCTCTCCTGAAACAACTGGCGGCACTTCAGACGGCCGCTTTATCGCTAAAATGGGTGCGCAGATCGTTGAACTAGGACCAATAAATAAAACAATTCACCAAGTTAACGAATGCGTTGATTTAGAAGAACTGACTAAACTCGAAGAAATCTATTATCAAATACTTATAAATATACTGGCTAGTGAAAAATGAGCGACAATTGGAAACGATATATCGGCGCAGAAAATTCTCACTTAGTTGATTTTGGATTGCCCGATTGTGACGCTTTCATCCACCAATCAATTAAAAACGACTTAACAAGACTTGTAGAAGCCGCCGCTGAAGCAGATCTACCAATGACCATTGTGAGTAGTTTTCGCTCTTTTGACCAACAGTTAAAAATCTGGAATGAAAAATGGCAGGGACACAGAGCGATACTTTCACGCCATGGTAGACGGTTAAACGTGGATCAGCTGTCTAATATTGAAAAATATAAGGCGATTAGTTTGTGGTCTGCGCTTCCAGGCCTAAGTCGGCACCACTGGGGTACCGACCTGGATATTTTTTCCAAACAAGCTATTACCGACGGACATAGAGTAGAGTTGACTCCTGAAGAATTTTCTAACAACGGTGTTTGCTACCATCTAAACAATTGGCTGAACGATAACTTGCAAAAATTTGGCTTTTTTAGGCCCTACCGTATTTACCAACAGGGAGTTTCGTGCGAACCTTGGCATATTTCTCATATTTCAACCGCGGGAAAAATGTTAAATGATTTTCCCTATGAGCAATGTCAGTCATGGTTAGCTAAGAGCCATATTTTAGACAAAACATTTATTCTTGACCATTTTGAACATTATAAAGAAAAGTATTTTTTAAATATCTGTGACTCCGAATAATTATTTAGAATTACTTAGGAAAAACGGAAACGTTAGGTCTATCGGCGCACTATTTCTCAAATAGCAATATCAGAATATGGTAGACTAATTAGCATGGCTTTCGAAGTTTATAGCCCTTCAAATTGTAAAGTGGTAATGAATAATGTGGACTGCAATCATTATAATTGTTTTTGTATTTGTTTTTATCATTGGCGGAATGATGACGTTATTAAAATCGAAGGGGTTTAAACTTCCCGATAATTACGATCCCGACAGTAATAATAATAGTTCGTTTGACGACGAAAACGATTAATAAAAATGAAACCATCAGTTAGTATTTCTCCATTTTATGAATAACGATAAAAATCAATTTCACAGCTTAACTTTAAATCGATATCCAAAGCCGTCCGATCCTTCGTTAAAAGCTTGGAGTGCAGCTGACGAATACGTGCTAGAGAATATTGGACAGAATATTGATCAGAATGTTTCGACGGAAACAATACGAACGTTAATCGTAAACGACCAGTTTGGGGCAATTTGTTGCACACTTAATCACAAGCATACAACACTTTGGACTGACTCTTTACTGTCTAAAATATCAATACAACGTAATATCAATAGAAATAGCTTGGATGTTTCTCCGCGTTTCATTAATCAAACTGACAGTTGTTTTTTAATCAATGAACAATTCGACTTGGTTATTATTAGAGTACCTAAGCATAATAGCTTACTGACTTTTCAGCTTGAGTGCATCGCCCAACATATTCACCCTCAGACCAGAATTGTTGGCGTTGGAATGACTAAAGATATTCATAAATCAAACTTGAAGATATTTGAATCAATTTTGGGGGAGACCAAGACCTCTTTAGCTAAGAAAAAAGCTCGTTTAATATTTCCTCAGCTTACGAGCTCATTCTTTAAAACTGACACTATTAAAAATATACCAGCAACAGATCAATCACCGCACCGCGATATCTTACGTTCAAATTCGAAGACGTATGAAATCAAAGAACCTTCTATAAAAGTGTTTGGATTACCTGGAGTTTTTTCTCGAGATAATTTAGATATTGGCTCCCGCGTACTACTCGAGTATTTACCAAAGACGCTACCGAACAAATCATTGATTGATCTAGGTTGTGGCACCGGAATTTTAGGAACTATTGCCGCAATGCAGAATCCATCGCTACGAGTTACATTTACCGATGAATCCTTTCTTGGTGTCGAATCGGCCAGAGAGACATTTACTCATAATTTCAATAACAAAAAAGAAACGGCAGAACAAACCAATGATTCGGAGTTTAGCCTTTCGGCCGAAGAGAACGCTTCAAAATACGGCAAGGCTTTTTTTAAAGTAACCGATGTTCTTGATGGTTTACCTGATAATAGCTACGACTACATTCTTTGCAATCCGCCATTTCACCAACAAAACGTTCAAACACTAACCATTGCCAATCAAATGTTTAGAGAGGGCGCAAGAAAATTAAACCCTCAAGGTCAAATGTGGATTGTGGCTAATAGACATTTACAATATAAGACCAGCTTAAAAAAGGTATTCAATAAAGTGTCTATTGTTTCCAATCACAAACGGTTTATTGTATTGCTAGCAAGTAATCCTAAGCGTTAGTCTTAAATAATCTATTGTTCATCTTCAACTTTGACACCCCATAAATCGTGCGCATCGGAATGAATGATCTGCGCCCAAACTTTATCACCTGGCTTTACATCAAACTCATCGGTTAAGTGCACTACACCATCAATCTCTGGGGCATCAGCGTAAGTTCTTCCTACCGCTCCATCTGCGTGGACTTCATCAATTAATACCAAAAATTCTTGACCTATTTTTTGCTTGAGCTTTGCGGTACTGATTGCTTCTTGAACAGCCATAAATTTTTCTAATCGGTGCTGCTTTACAGCTTCGTCAACCGGATCTGGCAATTCATTTGCTGTAGCACCATCAACCGGTGAATAACTAAAACACCCTACTCTATCAAGCTGCGCTTCTCGAAGAAACTCCAGCAACTCTTCGAACTCTTGTTCGGTTTCACCGGGAAAACCAACGATAAAGGTCGATCGAATAATCAATTCAGGGCAGATTTTTCGCCAATTTTGAATACGTTCTAAAGTTTTCTCGATATTTCCTGGCCGTTTCATCAATTTAAGAATGCGCGGACTGGCGTGCTGAAATGGTATATCTAGGTAAGGTAGAATTTTTCCTTCAGCCATAAGAGGAATTAGTTTATCAACATTTGGGTAGGGGTAAACATAATGCAATCTGACCCATACCCCCATTTTACCTAGGTGTTCACAAAGCTCCAACAGTCTAGCTTTTACTGGCATGCCATCCCAGAAACCAGTGCGGTATTTTACGTCAACACCATAGGCAGAGGTATCTTGGGAAATAACCAACAGCTCCTTAACACCGGCATTCACTAGACGTTTAGCCTCACTCAATACATCGCCAATCGGTCGGCTATCTAAATCACCACGCATTGATGGAATAATGCAGAAAGTACAACGATGATTACAACCTTCAGATATCTTTAAATAGGCAAAATGTTTAGGCGTCAGTTTTATGCCATGGTCAGGCACTAAGCTAATAAACGGATCATGCTTAGGTTTTGGCATATATTGATGAACTTGTTCGAGAACCTCATCGTAAGCATGGGGGCCTGTCACACCTAACACATTGGGATGAATTTCCTTTATTTCGTCATCTTTTGCGCCTAAGCAGCCAGTAACCAGCACTTTGCCATTTTCCGCCAGCGCTTCACCAATGGTGTCCAAGGACTCCTTAACTGCGCTATCTATAAAGCCGCAGGTATTAACAATCACCATTTCAGCATCATCATAACTAGGAACGACATCATAACCCTCAGTTTTTAGCTGAGTTAGGATTCGCTCTGAATCGACTAGGTTTTTAGGGCAACCTAACGATACAAAACCAATTTTGGTATTATTACCAATTTCACTAGAATTTGATGTTTTCGACATGATAAACCAACACTAAGGTCTTAAATTTGAAAGCGATTCTACCATCAATTTAAAAGCTACAACATCTACAATCATGCCGGTAGCAAGGCTTTGCACCAATAAAACACAATATTTATCTAGCAAGCTGTAATAATCGCAAACTATTTAGGACTAATTAGCTAACATCTAAAACCTAAGGTTTATTAGGCTGATATTAAATAGCACTTAACAATTATTTACGATTGAGTAGTTGTCATACCGAAAGGTCATTTTGTAGACTAGTGCTTAAAGTACAATATCGGATAATTTCTACCTTCAAAACGAAAAGAGGACAAGGCATGTACATACTCAAGAAAATAGGACTGCTAATGGTATTGGGGATGCTGTCACAACTAGCATTCGCTAATCCAAGCAATATTCCTGTAAAAGATTTTTTTAAGGACCCTGACTTTTCAGGACTTCAAATATCACCGGATGGCAAGAAGTTAGCGGTATTATCACCGGTTGGC
>CAJQOL010000121.1 GCA_905479925.1 uncultured Kangiellaceae bacterium
AATTGATTGTTCTACAGTTTCATAGTGCCATGTTACATAATCACAACCAGCACTTACTTTAGCAGCACTACAAACTAAGCTTTTACCACTACTTTTTTTACCTTTGTTGATTATGTTCATAGAGTTACTACATTTATTACAGTAAATAATACCTTGAAAAAGATTAGTCAATTTATTTCCCTTTCTTCCTCGAACCGTAGCTCTACTTTCTCGCAGTTCTTGAGCCTGATAAAAGTCACTATTGCTTATAACCCGTGGATAGTAATCCTTGATCGGACTTCCAACGGGTGTTCTTTTACCGTCAACCATTTTGAAAAGTTGTAATTCTCCTAGAGTAGACCGGCCATAGTCTTCTGATAGTATTTTTGTAATGGATGATTCTCGCCAAATCTTTGCCTTTCTTGCTGACTTAACCGAGTCCCCAAATGTGTCGATTTCTCTAGAGTTAAGGTATTTGGCTATTGCTGATCTACCTAATCCATCTAAATAAAGTTTATAGATCAACTGTACTATTTTCTCTCTCTCAGGAATGGCGATGTATTCATTTTTTGACTTATCTAAAGACAGCCAAGATGGGCACCTACTTGTCATCTTCTTAGCATGTAATGGATCATTTAATAAGGCTTGTCTTTTGCCATGCCAAACAGCTTTAAGATGCTTGGACTTCCTATCACTTTCTTCAAAAGCACTGTTCATTTTGATAATAGCAGTAAGCATTTCACTGATACCGGCATCATTGCTCAGTATGTCACCTGTATCACACGTAGCAATATCAATCCCCATTCCAACTATGGTGCTGACAAGTCCTTGAGCTTGCATAGGCGGCAATCGAGAAAACCTGCTCCACTCATCGAGCAATAGTAAAGTACTTCCTCTAGGGAATTTAAGCCCAGCTGAATCATCTTCTAAAGCATCAATGAAAGCTCGCAATCCACCATCTGATTTGAGGTGTTCACCTTTGAATGCTGAACTCCCAAAATCGCTATAAGAAATATTTGATAGGGTAAGATCATGCTTCTCACAGAAAGCCTTAGCAGATGAAGTCTGCCTCCTTATGGAGTCTCCCTGTTCTTGGATCGCTGAGCTGAATCGTACATAACTAATTACAACATCATACTTATTTTTTATTGACTTGCTCACACAACAAAACCCTGAGAACCTATGTAGTAAAGGCTAGAGTAGCATTTTGCTGTAGTAGGCGCAATTCGCGTAATTATAACAAATTATGTCGTCCCGCTGCGGCGACTTCTAGGGCTCGTTTTGCCGCATATTGCCCCTTAACCTCTATCAAATCGGGGGATTGTTTTTGCGGATTATTTTCTATCGGAGCGATATTAGCTAGTTTGAGGTCGCGCTGTCCTTGCAAATAAGCACAGACCTGTAATAAATGATTACCACCAACGGCGTGCTGCTCTCCGACTAACTGCGCTTCTGCTAGGTTTTGTTCGGGAATCACTAACTTTCTTTGATGTTCCTTAGCTGATAACACCGCAGGCAATACACCGTTAACCTTTCTAAGCTCTCCTGACAAAGCGAGCTCTCCCATGAACTCATATTGCAGAATATCATCAACATTGAGCTGCCCAGTAGCTGTAAGAATGCCTAATGCTATTGGTAAGTCGAACCTACCGCCGTCCTTGGGTAAATCCGCTGGAGCGAGGTTAATTGTAATTCTACGAGTTGGGAACTCGAAGTTTGAGTTAATCAGTGCGCTTCTTACTCTATCTTTGCTTTCTTTGACCGCCGCTTCAGGTAGCCCAACAATTGACATGCTGGGAAGACCATTAGACAAATGGGTTTCAACAGTGACTAGCGGCGCTTCAATGCCGACGCCAGCTCGCGTATAAATTATGGATAAAGACATCACCATTCCTTTGGTTAACTTCTAAGTAGCAAGATAGCAGATAGTAGATTATGCTACAGTCGAACTTAAGACGATAAAACACTTTCATGTCGTAAGCGATTGGCTACTTATCAGTTGAGCCTTCGCAGTGTTAGACAAATAACTTTGCGATAATTTTCTATTAAGTGAGAATATTTCTTTGGAGAGCGTAATTCCTTTAGAGAGCGTATTTCATTTAGTCAGGATATTTCATCTAGCGAGAACATTAGCGCAAACCTCTTAGAACATAGCTTGGTATTTTTTATGATAAAAGCAAGTGCAGATTTTTTTAGTCGAATAATGCAACGTTGGTTACCCGACGCATTTCTTATTGCCATTTTTTTAACAGGGTTGGTTTTTGTTTTGGGGCTGGTTCTTCAAGGTAAAACAGTGGTGGAAATGGCTGGTTATTGGGGGGACGGTTTCTGGAAGCTACTGACCTTTTCCATGCAGATGGTATTAGTGCTTGTTCTAGGAAGTATTGTTGCAATCAGCGGCCCGGTAAAGCGAGGGTTAAAGTCGATTGCCGCTTTAGCCACCACACCAAGCCAAGCAGTTGTATTAGTGACACTGGTCTCAATGTTAGCGGCATGGATTAATTGGGGGTTTGGATTAGTGATCGGAGCCTTAGTTGCCCGAGAGGTTGCTAATCGAGTCAAAAATGTGCATTTTCCTCTTTTAATTGCTGCGGGTTATAGTGGTTTCTTGATATGGCATAGCGGTTTGTCTGGTTCCATACCCCTTAAGATAGCGTCGGCGGGTAATGATAGTCTAAGCGCCTTATTACAGGGACAATCGATTGGCTTAGAGCAGACTATTTTTGCATGGCAAAACTTGGTAATCATCGGCTGCTTGGTAGTTACATTACCAATACTTAACATTCTAATGATGCCTTCGGAAAAAAACAGCATCGGTTTTACCGAAAAGCAAACACCCACCAATAATATTGATCGCTCTAAACTCACACCCGCAGAAAAATTAGAGCACAATCCGATAGTGATTTATTTGTTGGTATTGATTGGCGCAATCTACTTATTTAACTATTTCGCTAATGGAAACTCTATCAGTCTTAATATCATCAATTTATGTTTGTTATTGTTAGCTTTGGTATTTCACAAGAACAGCTACAACTTCCTAACGGCAATGAACCAAACAATCACCTCAAGTAGTGGAATCATTCTACAATTTCCAATTTATGCCGGGATCATGGGTATGATGATTGGATCGGGGTTAGCCAACGGCATGTCTGAATGGTTTGTTGAAATATCAACTAAGGACAGCTTTCCGGTCTATACCTTTTTGAGCGCAGGCATAGTTAATTTCTTTGTACCGTCAGGTGGCGGGCAATGGGCAGTGCAAGCGCCGATAGTTATTCCTGCAGCCGCGGAACTTGGAGTACCACTAAACCAAGCAGCAATGGCGGTTGCATGGGGAGACGCATGGACTAATATGATACAACCCTTTTGGGCGTTACCTTTGCTGGCGATAGCGGGACTCGACCTTAAGCAGATTATGGGTTATTGCACGGTCATTTTGCTTTGGTCAGGGGCGTTAATTATGAGTCTTATTTACTGGTTGTATTAAAGCCATTCTTTTTAAATGCCATTACTAGGTCGTTTGATCGGCAAAGCAGTAAAACGTTTAGCCGATCATTTTTGTCGAGATTACTAGTCGTGATTAGTAGCCGTGAATTGTAGTCGTAATTTGTAGCCATGATTTGCTGTAGCGATTCGTTTTAGCGGTTCGTTTCAAATTTAGGAAGTAGGTTGGCGCTTACTAAATCATCACTGCCTTTTTCTAAAACTAAAGTGTCGGCTGGCTGGTCAGGATTAATCGCAAATTCTAGGCCTCGCTGATAAAACTCATTGGGTGATTGTGCATCGTCAAGTTCGCGTAACGTTTTTGCCATCATAAAATAGGCTTCGGCGGTTGGCGCACTTTTGATAGCTAGTTCCAGGTAATGTTTCGCTTTGCCCCATAATGCTTCGTTGTAGGCTAGTTTTCCCAACGCTAAATAAATAGACAAAGGTGCTTGTGGGTTTTGATTAAACCAGTTTTCTAAGAAGCTGAATAACTTAGTGGATTGAGGATCTTTGAGTTGGCCGTAAAGACTAACCAGTTCGTCATTGGCCTGTTTCTTAATGAGCGGTTTTATCAAGCGCTCCGCTTCTTTCATTTGCTCAAATAGAATTAGTAATTTTGCATAACAGATAATATTGGCTGGTAACTTACGGCTACTAGCGGGTAAGTTTAACCAAGTATCTTGCAAGGTTTCTAGTTGCCCTTTTGCGAACTCATTTTTCAGAATGCCATCGACACCTTTTGCTTCAAGCCGCTCCAGTTTTTCCTGAGCTAATGCCTTGTATTTCTTTAGTTCCGGTAGCAATTTTATAATTGCACGCCAGTCCTCGAGTTTTAGATAGGTTGCGGACAAAAGTTTAAGCACAAATGGATGATGGGGTTGCTTATTATTTAGTTCGGTAAGTGTTGCCAGAGCCTGTTCAAACTGAGCGTTATCAAGTTGCAGCTGAGCTTGCGTTAGTCCTATCGCTACCATTGCATCGGGCTGAGCTTGATGCGCTAAGCGCAAATATCCATCGCGACGATCTTCTGCATTTTGGTGTTGTGCGGATTGAGCGGCAATTAAGTAGTTTATTAACTTAGTATCGGAATTTTTAACCGAGTTAATCATGGTGTTTTCAGACTGATTCCAACGTCCTTCAATAAACGACAACAACCCCTTAATCGTTTGTGTGCGCGCCTTTCTGAATTGGCGTTCGCCACGCCACCCTCTCATACGCCCTGCACTACCCATTACTGACCGTAAAATACTGATGGTTAAAATGACTAAAGTAACAGCGATTACTAGTAATGCTATAAACACCCATAAGCGCATTTCAAAACTGGTATTTTGGTATGCAACTATGACAAAACCCGGTAAATTCTTTAGCCAAGAACCACCGATACCACCAATAACTATTGCAAAAACTAATGCAATCTTCCATTTCATTGCTCGACTCCTCCATCGTTGGAATCTTGCTTACCTAGGTTATCCTGCTCTGATTGGTCACTTGATTGCTCATTTGATTGTAGTGTTTTATTTACAGAGGAGTTGTCTAACCATCTATAAAGTTGCTGTTGGCTAATTTGCTCTAGAGCGGTTTGTGCGTTCAAAGATGTCGGTAGTTTCACTTCTACTGGTTGGTTCAGTAGTTCGGTTAATTGGTTGATCACAACCGTCCGTTTATTGTCTTGCTGGTAAAATGTGTTTAGCCATAACAGCGCTTTTTCAAGGTTCATTCGATAAAGGGGTTCATTACCTTTTAGTAGTGAAATTTGTGCCTGCTGAATGGCCAAAAGCAAGTTGTCCGCAAGATTAACACGTTGTTGTTCTGTCATGAGCGGCTTAACTGGTTCACTATGGTCTTTAACGACCACAAAATCATCCAAGAAATTTTGGTAAATAGTCGATAGATCAAAGCCGTCATTTTGTTCATTACCATCGGGCTTTTCTAGCGTCTCTTTGAGTGGTGTAAATTGCAGCGCGTTAATCGTTAAAGATGGCAGTTGCTGGCCAATGGCGTTGAGTTGTAGAGAAATACCGGTGATATCCGGTTGCAAGGTTAAGCTTAGATTAGATAAGTCTTGGGCGATCGCATTTCTAATTGGTAGTAAGCTATCGTCGGCTGTTTCTACAATTCTGCTATCAGCGGTTTTAAGTAATTGAATAGCGGTTGAAGTGTCTTTTTGCAATACCAGTTGAAGCTGAGCCAGTTTGATCAAATAGGCGGCTTCAGCCAGCATCCAGTCTTGCTGTTTTCGTCCCGATAGTTCTTTTAAACGTTCTTGAGTAGAAAAAAGTGAATCGGTTAGCTGTTGGCTCTTTACACTGATTTGGTTGACCTGTATTTGGGTCTGATTTAGCGCATTAAGGGAAGCCTGACTGGCTTGGTTCGCTTGCTGAATTAGTTGCGATTGCTCGTTAAACTGCTGCTCTACTTTGGCTTGCATATTCGACCATTGTTGATCAAAAGTATACTGCTGGTAGGCATTCCAGCTAGAAATTACAATAGCGACAATCAGCAAAAGAGCAACAAACCAACTACCAATCGAGCTCTTCTTATTCGACTTTGCAGTCATTTTTGGCATAGCTTTTTGGCCAAATAATTCAGCAGCGCTTTTATTTTGCTGTTTATTAGTGCTTGATTGATCGGTTGTTTTCGCTTCTTTAACCGTAGTGGTCGCCGAAACCGTTTTAACTTCGCTTAGATTAGCCTTGGGCTTATCATCGACGGCAGCTGATTTGGTTGGCTCTTGAGAGTTTTTGTTCTGATCTGCAGCATGGGTGTTGTTACTTTCACCACTAATTGGCTCATTGCTGACGTTATCGTCTGAAGGCGTTTTTTCATCGGCCATTGTATTAGTTCCTGGGCAGGTTATTAATGAGTGTTTGCATACAGTCTACCAGCGATTTGTCTGAGGCATCTTTCGCCTGAGAAATCACTTGGAAATTCATTTTGTTAGCTTGCTCAGCAATTCTATCACTGCTGACAATAATTCTGCAGCCCTGGGGCTTTTTATTCAAGACCTGTGACAAGTTATTGAGCGCTTCGAGGCTAGTAATCAACCAGAGTGGATCTTTACCATGAAGCGCTTTAATCTTTTGTTGCAGCGATAGATCAGGCTGTTTGCGGCGATATACCGAAAGCTCGTGCACCTGTGAACCAACTTCTTGTAGGCCTTGTTTGAGCGTTTGGCGGCCACCAACCCCTTTTACGATTAACCAGTTTTGTCCCTGTAGGCGTTTAAATTGCGGCAATGCCAAAAGACCTTCGCTATTCATTTGCTGTGGGTGGATAATCGCCTTTGAGTTAGATTTATCTCCAAATTCACTCACCTCGGACTCTAACAATCGGGCGGTTTGCTCGCCTATTGCATAAAGTTGATTACTTAAAAGCGCTTGCCAGTAATCGTTTCGCAGGCTGGCCTTCGCCCAATCTATAGCGTTTCCGCTAATAAAAATGACACCATCAAAGGCAAACTTTTGTAAGCTGGTAGACGTGCATAGCTTGTCGAGTCTTTGCTGAAAAGCGCTGTCATGGTAATTTTCTATTTGAATCAGTGGGCAGTGAATGGTTTCAAGTTGATAGGCCGAACTTGATGGGTCGAGCGGATCAGAGCCGTCGGATAGCTTAGCTAAAGCATCTACTAATTGAGTTGCACGATTGTTAGGGCGTGTCGCTACAATCCTGATCACGGGTTTCATAGCAAAACCTCACCAAAGTTGCTGTTACAAGATGCTTTAGTGTATGAGTCTCTAGTGCAAAAATCTCTCGTGTAACAGTCTCGAGCGCAAGAGCTACTAGCGCAAGAGCCTCTGGTGTCGTTTTCTGTTAAACCTTGGCTATTAGCCATTATTTAGTCACTTAAGGCATTAAGAATGTCGCCCGCTCCTGCCTCAAGTAGCTGTTCAGCAAGTGCGACACCTAAGGTTTCATTATCTTCCTTCGGTCCACTAATTGTGCGCTGAAGAATGCGACTACCGTCAACTTCACCGACGAGGGCTTCAATATGTATCTGTTGATCGCGAATAACCGAATAGACCCCAATTGGAACCTGACAGCCCCCCTGTAAATGATGATTAACAGCGCGCTCGCCTTTTACCCGGCAAGCGGTCTCGGGGTGGTTTAACGGCGCTAGGTATTGCAACGTTTTTTCATCGTCTGTTCTACACTCAATTCCAACGGCTCCTTGCCCCCCTGCAGGTAGCATCCAGTCTGGCTCTATTTCGTGAGCGATCCTGTTGTGTAACTGTAACCGCTTTAAACCTGCCGAGGCTAGAATAATGGCATCATATTGGCCATCATCCAATTTGGATAAACGTGTACCGACATTTCCGCGAAGCTCCAGAATTTTAAGATCGGGTCTTTTTGCCATCAATTGGCACTGACGCCGCAGGCTACAGGTACCAACTCTAGCGCCTTCTGGCAACTCGTCGATATGCTGGTATTGATTAGAGACAAATGCATCACGCGGATCTTCGCGGTCACAAATGACCGAGAGACCCAAGCCATCGGGAAACTCCATTGGAACATCTTTCATTGAGTGAACGGCGAGATCGGCAGTTCCCTCTAACATTGCAAGTTCTAGCTCTTTAACAAACAATCCCTTGCCGCCAATTTTTGCCAAAGGTGTATCAAGGATCTTGTCACCACGGGTAACCATGGGAACTAGTTCAACCCTAAGCTCAGGATGAAATTTCTCAAGTTCAGCTTTAACAAATTCAGCTTGCCACAGCGCTAAAGGACTCTGCCGTGTAGCGATTCGAAGCGTGTCGGACATAAGGTAACCTTAGGTGAAAGGATTAATATCGATTGTAAAGTTAGATTCTATCACTTTCATTTCACGCCTTCTAATCGTTTAAGCAAGCAGTCTCCTAATCTTTTCCAGCACTGCTAATTTGCGACCTCTTCGCGTTAGCTCTGTCGGCAATTGTTAGCTATTTTGAATAATAACGACTGGCTATAGACGATTGCACTTTGTCAAGAATAGTGGTCATTATGTCAACTAAACTTGACATTAGATATTGATGTACGTACTATATGTCAAACTTACTTTACATTTAGTAAAAGGATATAGACTTAATGAAAGACTCAAACACCGACGACTGGCAATGCGAAACTAAGAAAAAGACTAAGCATTTAGCCTATTGGACCTTTGCATGGGTACTAACTACAGCGCTGGCTTCGTTTGGACCTAAGCTGATGTGGGATTCAAACTCACTTTATTCGCTGTTAGCAATCGCGCTTAATGTCATAGTGGGCATTTTTATGGTGCTTGCCAATATTAAGCAAATGAAAAGCTTGGATGAGTTGCAACAAAAAATTCAACTCGATGCAATGGGAATTTCATTAGGTTCGACGTTGGTGCTAGGTATTGGCTACTCATTGCTTGATACCTCAAATGTTATTAGTGGTGATGCAGAAATATCTCATTTGATAATTATTATGGGGTTGAGTTACCTAGCGGCACTAATTTTAGGCCAGGCGCGTTACCGATGAACAATAGACTTAAGGTACTAAGGGCGGAAAACGACTTAACTCAAGCGCAACTTGCCGAAGCCTTAGGGGTTTCAAGACAGACAATTAATGCGATAGAAAAAGGTAAGTTCGACCCAAGTTTGCCGCTGGCTTTTAAAGCGGCGAGGTTATTTAAACTACCTATTGAATCAATTTTTCAAGACCAATAATTTGGTCGATATTTTTTAGACTATTTAAGGGAGAAACTTATGAAACAGAATCGTTTTGGAATGATACAAATTGCTTGTGCTATTTTCTTTGCACTGATGATTTTACTTAATAGCTGGTTGCTTGGAGAAAGTGAATATGCACAGACAGCAATGTTCTTTTTGATCGCGTTATGGGTGAGTGCCGCTAGCGTCATTGATAAAAAAGCTAATAAGGCTCATGGTAAAAAGCAATGCCGATTATCATAGTATTGATTGTAATCGTGGTCTTTTGGTTAAGTTAGCTCAATACTCTTTGCCCTAGTGTGTTAATAGGGCTAATGTCTTAATAGGGCTTGTCTTAATAAGGGTAAAGTCGTAATAGGATTAGAGTCTTAATAGTGTTAGAGACGACTAACCAATTTTTTAACCTCGGTTAAATGGCGACGGCTGATTTCCAATTTGATTTCATCGTCGCCGACCATGACAAACGAATGCCCTTCATTGTCTCGATGAATGCCCGTGATAAATTT
>CAJQOL010000122.1 GCA_905479925.1 uncultured Kangiellaceae bacterium
GGTATTAAATTCTATGATTCAAATGACGATAAACACACGCCGCAAAGACTTGCACTAATCGCCGAGCTCAATAGCGCAATTAGGGATAACCAACTGGAGCTGCACTACCAACCCAAGATATCACTAATTAGCGGTGAAATAAGCGGTTTTGAGGCTTTGGTGCGATGGAACCACAAGAGTATGGGATTATTATATCCCGATAAGTTTGTACCGCTCGCTGAAATGAGTGATTCAATTCATCATATGACAGAAGCGGTTTTAAGATTAGCCTTACAACAACAAAATAGTTGGTATAAGGCGGGACATGAGTTTTCCGTAGCGGTAAATTTGTCCGCAAGAAACTTGATCGACGACCGCGTTATTAAGGCCTTGCAAGCTATGTTTGAGGAATTTTCGGTTCAGCCCGGAATGTTAGAATTGGAGATTACTGAAACCGCCCTTATGCAAGACCCAGAAACGGCGGTCGCGCTACTTAACCGCTTATCTAATATGGGCGTAAAACTCTCCATTGATGACTTTGGAACGGGTTATTCTTCTCTGTCTTATTTGCGCGAATTACCGACAAAACTACTTAAGATAGACAGAGAGTTTGTTCTAAATATGTTAGATAATGAACAGGACTCTATCATTATTAATTCAACGGTAGCGCTAGCTCATAATTTAAGGCATGATGTGGTCGCTGAAGGTGTCGAGGACCATAAAACCCTTGTACAATTAAAGCATCTTGGTTGTGATTACGCGCAAGGTTATTATATTTGTAAGCCAAAACCTTGGCCGGAAATAGAAGCTTGGTTAAAGGGTTATAGTCTATCTTTCATATAGCACTTCATTTTGTTGTTCCCGCTATTGTTGTTGCATTTTTTTTCAGACGGTATTGGAAAAAAGCCTACCTGCTGATGATAGCAACGATGCTGGTGGATCTTGACCATCTATTAGCTACTCCAATATACGACCCCGCTCGCTGTAGTATTGGTTTTCATCCACTGCATCAGTGGCCTATTATCATTGGTTATATTCTGTTATGTTTTTTTCCAAGGACTCGATTTATTGGCATCGGACTAGTTATTCATATGCTTTTGGATTCAATCGATTGCCAGGTAACCAATGGTGTTTGGTATCAATAAATTAGCAGAATTGAATTAGTACCAATATTTACTTTTAAAACAGCTAAATTATTATGCGATTTTCTAGATTTATTTTCATTACTTTGTTTCTATTTCTTCAAGCTTGTAGTGAGCGCGAAACCGATAAGTATTTTTATGAATCTAAAGAGTACGCCGATTTTACGATTATAGAGTTACCATGGAACGGTATGTCATTGCTTGAGGAACTGCAAAAACATCAAGGTTTGGCTAATCAAAAAAATCAAAAAGTATTTCTCCAACTCACCGGTCAATGGTGCAGTCCTTGTAAACGCCTTAGAAAAAAGACCGAAGAAGAACCGTTAATGGATGCCTATCGAGGAACCTATATTATTCGCTTAGACTATGATGAATGGAAAGTAGACTTTGCGACCATTGGTTTAAAGAAAACGCCTGTCCCTAGTTTCTTTGAACTAGGTGTGAATAACCAAGTGACCAATTATTATATTGACGGCAATTCTTGGAAAGAAATTACCGCCGATGCTATGGCGCCAATTTTGAAACCGTATTTTAATGGTATGGCAAGGCCTTATATACAAGACAATAATGCTCAATAGTTACCAATCTTCAAGCATTGATTCTAATGGAGTATAAAAAGTGAAAAAGCGTAAGAACCTCAAAATAGCGACCGTCAAATTTACGACCGCTTAAATTGATGATTGCCCAATTAACCTTCGCTAAACCACTAGACGGCAAACAAATTTAACTCTTGCTAACAGAGTATACCGCCGTCTACCGGTAAACTAATGCCAGTAATATAAGAGGCAGCATCACTGGCTAAAAATAGAAATGCCGGAGCAATTTCTTCAGGTTGAGCCATTCTTGCCATAGGAATCATAGGTAGTATGCTTTTTAATAGCGCTTCATTTTTTGTTAGCGCCGATGCAAACTTTGTATCCGTTAAACCAGGAAGAACCGCGTTAACACGAATGCCATAGCGAGCGGTTTCTTTTGCCATGGACGCCGTCATAGAAATAACTGCCGCTTTGGTAATTGAATAAATACCTTGCATAGCACCAGGAATAACGCCATTAATTGATGCAGTATTGATGATACTTCCACCGCCATTTTTTTTCATGATTTTTGCCACTAATTGACTAATCATCAGGTAACCCTTTATATTTACGTCAATTGTTTTGTCAACCATGCTCGCCGGTGTTTCTATAAGCTCACCAAAAAAAGGATTGGTTGCTGCGTTGTTTACAAGCACATCTATCGTCGAGAATTTCTCAGAAATTTTAGCAAGCAAGTTCTCAACTGATTCTTGATCACCTATATGACAGGCCATACCAATCACTTGGCCGCTATGCCCTTCCTGATTAATTTTTTCCGCAAGCTCATCTAATGCTTCTTGCCGACGGCTAGATATTATAACTCGAGCACCTTGGCTAGCAAAAAGCCTCGCTGTTGCTTCGCCAATGCCTCGACTTGCGCCGGTGACCAGTGCTACTTTATTGGATAACCCGAAAGGTGTTTGACTCATAATTTAATTCCTTATAGTTTGTATTCGATAATTCTTATGAAGCGTTAGTTGCCATCTGTTTCTCAGCGGCTTGGATTAGAATATTGACCAATGATGCAAAATGTTTGAATTTTGGATTGTCGGTTTGACCGTGGTAAAAACGATAATAAATTTGTTGCGCTATTGCCGCTAACCGAAATAGCCCAAATATATAATAAGGCTTCAGTTCGATGTTGACTAACCCTCTTTCTTTGCAGTAGCTTTCAAAAATCTGTTGTCGAGTCATCATGCCTGGCAAGTGAGTAGGCATCATTCGAATCGCGTGTAATTCTTGTGCATCATCAGCTTCTATCCAATAGGCCAATGAACAGCCGAGATCAAGCAATGGATCCCCTAGGGTACTCATTTCCCAATCAAGAACACCAATAATCTTCTCAGGATTTTTTTTGTCCAATACCAAATTATCAAACTTGTAATCATTATGAATGAGGGCTTCCTGTCCGGAATTCAGCGGCAGGTTGTCAACGAGCCATTGGTATATTTTATGGTTCGCCAATACGTCATCGGTCTTAGCCTTAGAAAATCGCTCATTCCACCCCTCTAGTTGGCGCTTTACGTATCCTTGGGGTTTTCCTAAAGATGCAATTTCGGACTGATTAATATCGATATCATGCAATTCAACTAGTCCATGAACGTAATTTTTGCATAGCTGCTCAATTTGATTTTCGTTCATATCGACCGGTAAGTTTTTGTCAATTGCTAAACCATCGATCGGTTGCATGATAAAGAACTGTTCGCCAATGACGGATTCATCTAAACATAACAAAACAGGTCGAGGAGAGAGCGAGTAAAAACCTGCTATAGTTTTAAGGGTAGAATATTCTCGCTGCATATCGTGAGCTGACTTGGCCTTGGTGCCGGAAGGTGGCCTTCTCAAAATCAAATCTTTATCATCAATACTTAAGCGATAAGTAAGGTTAGATGCACCTCCAGAAAATTGCTCTACGTGGAAGTTACTAACATTAGCAAAATCTTGTAATTCAATTTTTAAATAGTCTGCGAGTTTATCCAAATTTAGCTGGTCAGATGGTCGCGAATTTTGTGACAGTTTCATCAGATTAGTCCGTTGGTAACTTGGTTTTTGTTTAAATAGAATCGTTAACTAAAAGTTGTTGGTTTATTACTGTTTCTATGAAGTCAATATAGTTTTCGCAACTCATCTTGTGTTGCTTATAGCGTCCATGTTTTACATACCAACCTTGTAATAGACTTTTTATTAGCATAACCGCCATAAAATGATTGCTAGCTTTAAAAATACCTTGTTGTTCGCCTTCGTTGATTACTTCTTCTAACATGGCTTCAGAACCAAGTTCGTTATCTTTGGCTAGTTGTTTAACGTTTTTGCTCAAGTGTTTGGTTTCCATAAACGCAAAGAAAAACCACGGTTGCAAACACTCAGTGACAAAGATATGGCCACGTACGATCTTTTTTAGTTTTAAATCGATAGCATCTGATCCTTGAATCTGTTCAACGATACATAGATCAAACATATGCGGTAGAAACTGGTGAATCATTTCTGCAAGTTGACCTTTACTACCAATGTAGGCGTAAAGACTACCCATACTCATGCCGGTTTCTTGGCTAAGATCTCTTAAACTCATCAAACTGAAACCTTTCTTATTAGAAAGTTTAAACGTTGCAGTAATAATGGTCTTTAATTTACCGACCGCAATCTTTTCCTTTTGAACAGCCACTTTATTTTTGTGCTGCTGATAAAAAGCCGAGCATACTTGAGAGTCGCTTACTGGAGCTGTGGATTTGAACAGAGCGAAGTTGTTTTCGCCTTGCCATTGAGTCATTATATTTACCTTAAAAAATCTAAAACAAAAAACCTAAACACTATTTACCACAGAGGCACAGAGCACTCCGAGAAAAGATAAAAGCACTCTAAATATGGTTGTCACTTTGTAAGCTAAGACTCGAAATTTCATGAGAATAAACTTTAAACAAATTTCCATTCTATAGCTTAGTATTATTCTTACGTACTCAGTGTTCTCTGTGCTCTCTGTGGTAAAACTTCTTCTTGTATCTTGTATCTTGTATCTTGTTTATTTGAGTAAGTTTCGCGCTACTACCATTTTGTGTACTTCATCGGGACCATCGTAAATTCTTGCAGCTCGTTCGTGACGGTAAAAGTACGCCAGTATTTTATCATCGGTCATTCCAAGTCCGCCGAGTGCTTGTACTGAACGGTCAACCACCCGCTGCATGACATTGGCGGTATGATACTTAATCATTGACACTTCATTTTTGGCGGCTTCAAAACCGAGGTTCTCAATTTTCCAGGCGGTTTGTAGCACCAGTGTTCTGGCCGCTTCAATTTCAGCGGCGGATTCAGCAATCCAATGCTGGATTGTTTGCATATCTGATAGGTTCTTACTGGAGCTAATTTTTCGAATCTTAACATAGTCGATCATTTCGTTAAGTGAGCGTCGGCAGATCCCGAGCCATCGCATACAGTGATGAATACGTCCTGGCCCGAGGCGCTCTTGGGCTAGCGTGAATCCACTGCCAACTTCACCAATTAAGTTAGCTTCTGGCACTCGGCAGTTATCAAAAGCGATTTCAGCATGCGAGTAATAACCAGATCCCTCTTCTCCCATGATGGATATATTACGAACAAACTTATAACCCGGGTTATCGGTTGGAACAATAATCATGCTAGCGCGTTTATGTTTTGACTCCTCAGGGCCGGTAACAACCATCGCAATGCAGAATTGGGCGCCGTCGGCAGAGGAGGTAAACCATTTACGGCCATTGAGTACCCATTCGCCATTTTCTAGAACGGCGCTGGCTTCCAGTAATGTTGGATTAGAGCCCGCGGTTTCCGGTTCGGTCATACCAAAACAACTACGGATATCACCATTGGCTAACGGTTGCATCCACTGCTTTTTTTGCTGTTCTGAACCAAATTTGTGTAGTAATTCTATATTGCCCGCGTCGGGAGCTTGGCAACCAAAGCTATAATGGCCGAGCGGTGTTTGACCAAGAACTTCGGATAATAAACCAAGCTGAACTAGGCTTTTACCACAGCCACCAATTGACGATGGAATATGCGGCGCCCATAAACCTAAGGCTTTAACTTTTTCGCGGAGCGCTTTTAATTGAGGCTCAACGTCGAAAAAATCCGCGCTTAGAATGGATGGCTCGAGCGGTATGAGTTCTTCGTCGACAAACGCCTGGGCTTGCTCTAGTTGTTCGGTTAACCATGGTGGGCTTTCAAAATTCATTGTTGATTCCTATCTTATCTTGATTAAATTAATTCGTCTTTTCTATTGTTATCTTTTGCTTCTGAGGATTTTTTGTTTTTTCTAGCATCTACACCTGCTTGACTCTGCTAGCTCCTACTCGAATCATTTCTATTTTCTAGTAATGAGATGTTTCTGTCGTTTGATTAATAACGGCGATACATTGTTAAAACACAGGAGCTTTGCATTGATCTGATTATTTGAGGAAGACATTCCAATGTTGCCATCGTCGGTTTCGTCGACCTTAAACTCACTTAAACTGGCATTGTTGATGGATAAATTCATATCTAAGAATACTTTGTCATCACAGCCTAAAACACTTTGTAAGGTATGAGCTATCAGGCCGCCGGAAGTCACAATGGCTATGCGTTTTTTGGCACCCACTGCATTTCTGGTATCGTGTAGTAGGCTATTGATACGTTGTTTAAACTCGTTCCAGGATTCAAAGTCACAATTGTTATCGAGTTGCCAAAGTTGAACAGCTTTTCTGAAAATCCGCTCAAAGTGCTCATTAGAAGCAAACCAAGGGGTTTCGGTAGAATAGATCAGCGCGGAGTCTTTCTCTGACAACTCCGCTACTTTAGGGATATAACATTTTAGTAAACGCTCACTATCAAATTCATTAGCCCTATCATCAAGTACTAGTTCTGCATCATGTTTCATATGCTTTGCCATTAACTGGGCAGTTTCGGTTTGCCGAGAAAGTGCACCGTGCACAATAAGGTCGAACTGGGTATTTTGAACAAAAAAATAATCACCAACGGCACGCGCCTGCTCTCTGCCAATATCGGATAGCTGATCGTAATTGTCAGCACCAAAACTAGCTTGGCCGTGTCGAATTAGGGTGAATTTGCTCATTTTGTCTCTATCTGATGCTGTATTTAAGTTTTAAAGCGACTTTGTTTTGTACTTAGAACCATACGCTAGTCCCGGTTTATTTGTCAATAACGAACGAGCGTTCGTTTTATTTTTGGTTGAAATAGTGTAGTATCAGTTGCTCGCCTATGCAATTGGCGGCAAATGAATAACGATTGGGATTAAGAAGGTGGCTATATTATTTTGCTATTTTTCTTTCTCCTAAGCATTAAAGGAAAACGATATGTTAAAACGGTTTGAGCAAAAAAGAGTGCTGATTACTGGCGGTGCCAGTGGTTTAGGCAAAGCAATCGCAGATAAATTTGCTGGTCTTGGTTGGCGAATTGCCGTGGTAGATATTAACTTTGAAGGGGCTCAAGCTGTTGCTGCAGAAGCAAATCAGAATGGCGCCGAAGCGTTAGCCTTCTTATGCGACGTCGGTAAAGACGACGATTTTTCCGCTATTGCCGATACGCTTAAGGACCAATGGGGCGGTTTGGATATCATAATCAATAACGCTGGTGTAGCCACCACTGGACCGATGGTTGACTGCACCCCTGCTCAGTGGGAGCGCGCAATTAATCTCAATCTCAATAGCGTTTATCGAGGTTGTCATTTTTGGCTACCGTTAATTCCAGAAAACGGACCAGGCCATGTGGTTAATACAGCATCTTTTGCCGGTATCGCCCAAGCACCTACTATGATGTCCTATAACGTGAGCAAAGCGGGAGTGATTGCTTTAAGTGAAACGCTTTGTGCCGAGTTAGGTTACAGAAACATAGGTGTTTCGGCTATTTGCCCAGCCTTTTTCAAAACGAATTTATTAGATTCTATGTCACCAAGTGAAGAAGGCTTGAAACCACTGGTTAATAAGTGGATGGAAAATTCAAAAGTTTCCGCCGATGATGTTGCCCAGGATGTTATGGACGGCATTGAAAACAATCAACTGATGGTCATCAGCCACGATTATGCGAGAAAAGCCTATAGACTTAAGCGCTTTTTCCCGCGTTGGTTTATGAAACAACAGATCAAAAAAGGCGGCGAAATTTTTGCTAGCCGTAATAGAAAAGCCGCTAGTTAAATGGATCTAAGCCGAGTAAATTACAAATAAGTACCATATAGTAAGATGCTATTTAGCCAGATGCTAAAGAAGATAACAATATAGAAACGAATAATAAAAGCACATAAGACAGAACGACCCAACGAATTGAGGAAACAACGTGAGCGAAGCCATTAAGCAAATGATGATTTATGGGGCCAACGGCTACACCGGTGAACTGATTGCCAAAGAAGCCGTAGCACAAGGGTTAAAACCGATACTCGCCGGTCGAAATCAAGCGGCTATCGAATCACTCGCCTCCGAACTCGATTTAACGTCAAGAGTCTTTGGATTAGAATTTGAAAAGCAGCTAGAAGAAAACCTAGCGGATATTGACGTGGTAATTCACTGCGCCGGACCTTTTTCAGCAACCGCTAGACCAATGATGGATGCCTGTATAAAAAGCGGAACCCATTACACGGATATTACTGGTGAAATTAGTGTTTTCGAACTTGCTCAAGAGTTATCGCAGCAAGCTAAGGCCGCTGGCGTTGTATTATGCCCAGGAGTTGGCTTTGATGTCGTTCCAACGGATTGTTTGGCTAGCCTGTTAAAACAAAAAATGCCTGATGCGACTCATCTAGCACTAGGGTTTGATTCGGGAAGTAGTATGAGTCCAGGAACAGCAAAGACATCGATTGAGGGAGTAGCAAGCGGCGGAAGAATTAGAAAAGACGGCAAAATTGTTAAAGTACCACTCGCCTATAAAGAACGACAGATCGATTTTGGCAATGGTGTAAAAAACGCGGTGACAATCCCTTGGGGTGATGTGTCTACGGCATTCTATTCGACTGGTATTAAGAATATCGAAGTATATATTCCTATCTCGCCTAAAGGCGCCAAGAACATGCGTAAGATGAATTGGTTTCGTTGGTTAGTGAAATTTAAATTTGTTCAAAATAAAATGAAACAACAAATTGAAAAAACGGCCAAAGGCCCCAACGAAGAGCAACGCGAGAAACTAAAGACTTATTTATGGGGCGAAGCGAGAAATGCTAGAGGAGAAAAGGTTACAGCAAATTTAGAAACCTGTAATGGCTATCAACTGACCTACCTTGCTGCTTTAAATATTGGCCAGCACTTACTTGAGCAATCAAAGGAAGGCGGAGCTTATACGCCATCGGTATTAATTAGTAATCAACTAATTTTTGATATTCCGGGCACGAGTGAGGTTAGTTTCAGTTGATTGAGAGTTTGATTGAGCGAATATTTAGCTGTGGAAGTGCCACTAAAGATGTATACAGGCTCTTCACTAGTTGTTGCTCCTTTTTCAAAAGCTCGAAGAGAAATTTAAACGATACGAAGATGCGCCAGAAAGCACTTTCGAATATGCTTTCCACTTCAACCACTTTATTCTTGAGCACTTGAAGAGTGGTGATAACTTGAAATGTATTTAACCATTCGTTTGAATTCGCCGCGAAAAACGCGCGTCTCAACTTTCCGTTAGCCATACTAGTCAATAGTAGCGTAGGAGTAAAAATGAAAATATTTTTTGGATTTGTTTTAGTAATACTAAGCGGTACAGCTTACGCCGATGAGAAAATTTCGTTTGAAATATGGCGAGACAGCGTTATTCAATCGAATTTCTCAGGCGTTGTATTAGTTGCTAAAGATAATAAAATATTGTTTAAAGAAGCGTTTGGACTAGCTAATAGAGAAGAGAACATACCTTTTTCAACAGACAGCATTTTTGATCTCGGCTCTCTTACAAAACAGTTTACCGCTAGCGCGATTTTAAAATTGCAAGAGTCCAAGAAGCTATCTGTTAATGACCCAATATCCAAGTATTTGGATGATATTCCAGCAGATAAGAAAAACATCACAATACACCACCTAATCACGCATACGGCTGGATTCATCCCTAATCGAGGTGGAGGCAGCTCCAATTTATATGATGTTGTGACAAGAAAAGAGTTAATCGACACTGCTCTGAAATCAAAGTTACTTGCCAAACCTGGTGAAGAATATAATTACTCGAATATTGGCTATATCTTACTCGCCCTAATTGTCGAAAAAGTCACAGGAGGTAATTACGAAGATTTTTATCTCGAAAAGCTGTTTAAACCTGCAGGTTTAGTTGACACTGGTTATCGGCTCCCAGCACGAGATGCTAAACGAGTAGCGATTAATTACGGTGCAGATCAAACGACTTTCCAACGATTATTTTCTATAGAGCCAGAAAGTCTACCTGTGGGCAGCTCGTTTCAGCATTTAGAGCTTAAGGCAGGCCCTCGATTTAATATGGAAGGTGCAGGAGGCATGTCATCGACAGTGGAAGATATGTTTCGTTGGTATTTAGTTTTAAATTCAAATTTAGTGCTTTCTGATGAATCCAAACATCAATTATTTTTGCCACACAATGCCTCTTTGAAGAAAGAGTCAAAATCACATTACGGTTATGGTTGGGATATTTCCTTTACAGATCGAGACACATTGCATGCCCAACATAATGGTTCAAATGGTTACTCATATGCCGACATGCATTATTTTGTAGATGATAATATGTTTATTATAATCGCGACAAACGACAGAGATGTATACCCGCAAGAGGCAATGGATAAATTGGTGTTGCTAATGACATCAAGCATGGCTAACAAGTCACTTAAGCAGGACAAGTAACAGTTGGTTTTTGCCCCTTAGTCGCTTATTTTAACCAACAATTACTTGCGTGCTAGTGAAGCGTTAGCTAAATGAACGTAAGGGATGACAACATGACTTCATCAAGAAAACTAGTATCTATAGACGAAGAAGATTTTGAGGATCTGTTTGAAGTAATTGAGCATAGGTTTGAAGAAGTTATCGCTTTAGCTTTGAATAAATAGGTGGATCCATAGTAGGACTACTAAGTCTATGTAGATGACCGTTGGAGAATTTATTTTAATGAATAATATTAGATTTTTATTTGCCGTAGTTCAGTTGACTCTTTTATCTGGTTGCGTAACGTTTGGCAATTTAAAGGAGGATATAGTAGAGCTAAATAGAGATTTTAAACCCACTATCAGTTCCAAAACTCTATATATAGACTTTAAATCTCTACCTGGATTAGTCTCGGCTACCTCCTATGCTCAGTTCACTGAGGTTACCTCTACATTTGATGGGACTCCAATTGCAAAAGATATGGCAAATGCAGTGTTCAAGATAAAATTTGCTAAAGTGGTCAATGGAAAACCCCCTACGAATCTTTCGGGCCCATACTACCAACTACTAGTTGATGCAAAGGCTGAAGCAAGCGCTATTGACGGCTCCCATACTGCGATATTGAATACAAAACTATTAGATCAAAATAGCGTACTGCTAGTAAAGTCAGAGGCAAATCAAGTTGTGAATGCTGTATTTTTTGCGAGGAAAAAACCGATGACTAGAGCTTTCTATCGAGCTTTTCATGATATCTTAAAGAATATAGAGATTTATATGAATGAAGATAGAGATATACAAGCTCGGTAGGTTGGGGTGGTAACTCCAACAATATTGGCTGAATAAAATTGAAATGTTTCTTGATACCATATGATGCATGCAGATCAATGCCACTAGTAATCGATAGTCAGATGAGCGCAATCAACCTATTTGAGTAGCTTTTGGAATAATTTCATTGAATACTGTTATCAGTGCCTGCTTTGTTTCAACCTCATTTACACTGGCCTATAAGTAAACGTGAGTTAAATGCCTAAAAACCTTTAGTAGCGGTCTATTAAAGCCCATTATTGCGCACTTTATACACGCTTAAAATGAGATTATCTGCTAGATTTAATGGGTACTCATTTAAACTAGGAAAGCGAAATGCGGATTAAGTCACTTGTTTATGCTCAATTATTTTTGGTATTGGTTTTCGGTAGCTCGAGTGTCATAGGTAAAAGTCTAAAAGATAGCGATAAAACAACCACCTACATGGTTCTTTTGGAGCAACCGCCGCTTGCTCAGTATAAAGGTGGTATTGGTAATCTCAAAGCGACCAGCATCACGGTAACCGGAAAGAGCCGCTTGAACTCTAAATCGGCACAATCCAAAGCCTATATGACTTTTCTTAAAAGCGAACAAAATGATGTACTGACAAATGCAGGAAAAGTGCTAAAAACCATTCTCAAGCCAAAACGCCGTTATTCCGCGGCATTAAATGGATTTACACTTGAGCTTTCCGCGAAACAAGCACAGAGCCTACTAAAGGTTCCAGGCGTTAAATCTGTGCGGCCGACCCTTACCTATAAAGCGCACACAGATCGTGGACCAACTATGATAAAAGCGCCGGATGTCTGGGGCGGAATCTTTAACAGCACCGAAGCTCGCGGAGAAGGTGTTGTTGTGGCTATTATCGATACAGGCATTCGACACGACCATCCCTCCTTTGCAGAAGTATCCCCTTCAGACGGATACACTCATATTAATCCTTTAGGTAATGATGTTTTTTTAGGTGACTGCGTTTCACAACCGAGTTTGTGTAATAGTAAGTTGATTGGTAGTTACAATTTTGTTGACGGTAGTGAGAATCCTGCCGACGAGCACAGCCATGGAACCCACGTTGCTGGTACAGCAATTGGCAATGCACTGGATTTTGATTTAGGCAATGGTAATAGCTTGGAATTATCTGGTGTGGCACCAAGAGCAAATGTAATCGCCTATAAAATTTCAGATAGTGAGGGAACCACCGTTGGAGGAGCATCGGCGTCGGCGATTGAACAGGCTATTCTAGACGGCGTTGATGTTATCAATTATTCCTTTGGATCAAGTACAGTAGGTTCACCGTGGAATAATCCTAATTCCCTGGCTTATTTATCAGCTAGAGAAGCAGGAATTGTGGTGATGACTTCTGCTGGTAATACGGGACCTTCTTCTGGAACAGTTGGTTCACCAGCTAATGCCCCTTGGTTAACAAGTGTTGCAGCAACCACTCATGATCGAGGTGCATTTCCTGATAAAGCCCTAACTTCGATGACCGGTGGAACTACTACGCCACCCACGGATATTGTAGGAAATAGTTTGACAGGAAGTATCACTGCACCCATCGTTTATGCAGGGGATTTTGATAATGGAGATAGCAACCCTGAGCAGTGCCTTACACCGTTTCCGGCAAATACTTTTAGCGGTCAAATAGTGTTATGCGACCGCGGCGAAATTGCACGAGTTCAAAAAGCTAAAAATGTTGCCGACGGCGGTGCTGGTGGATATATTCTGGGCAATGTATCCGGCGGGGCAACCAATTTAGCTGATGACATTTATGTGATACCGGGTATCCATATCATTGAGGCTGATGCAACCAGCGTACGAGAATGGTTAACTGATGGCGGAAGTGACCATATGGCAACTATTGCAGGAACCAACGGTGAGGTGGAAATTGATACGTCAGCTGGAGACGCTGTTGCTAGTTTTAGCTCTCGCGGTCCTAATAAGAATCCAGACTCAATTTTGGCGCCTTCATTAGCCGCTCCTGGTGTTTCAATTTTAGCTGCCGATATTCTACCGGTTGATTATGGTTTCAAAAGCGGCACCTCGATGGCTAGCCCTCATGCCGCAGGCGCAGCCGCGCTGCTAGTTCAGCTGCAACCTAGCTGGACGCCTTCGCAGATTCATTCGGCGCTTTCAACTTCAGGCTCGACAATGTTAACTAAACGAGATGGTGCTGCCTATGCTGATGCGTTCGATTTTGGCGGTGGTCGTATTGATATTCCGTCGGCATTAAATGCTGGCCTTCTAATAAGTGAGACAGGCACGAACTTCCGCAGTGCGAATCCTGGATCGACTAACCCTACTCTGCAACCAAAGGAGCTAAATTTACCTTCTATGGTTGACAGCAATTGTTTGTCGAGTTGTTCCTGGACACGTACAGTTACTGCAGTAGGTACGGCTACTTGGAATGTCAGCATTACCCAACCAGAAACAGGTACGATTTCTGTTTCTGAAAGTAGTTTTTCATTAAGCGCCGGTGAATCAATCAGCCTTGATATCGATATAACTACTTTAGGGGCGGCTCAAAACGATTGGTTAATGGGAGCAGTTACACTTACTCCAACCGGTAGTGGTTTTACCCCGACTCGTCTGCCGGTTGTCGTGAGAAATATTAATAGTTCATTCAAAGGGCATGTTGACCTTGCGAGTGATGAAGCCTCAGGAAGCCATCAGTTTACTGGCGTGACGAGTATCGCCGAAGCTAATCCAACCACAACGGTTTATGCGGCACAAGCAACAGTCGAAGTCTTGAGTTTGGCGGAAGATTCGGACAACAGCGATGTCTATGACGACCTAGCGGACGGAGCGACGTTCCGGACCATCACAGTTGCCGAGGGAGCACAGCTGTTAGTTGTCAAAACCGAAAATTCCAGCGCTAACGATATGGATCTCTATGTTGGCTTGGACCGAAATAACAATCAACAACCTGATGAGTCTGAAGAACTAGAGACCAGCACAACAGCGAACGCCGAAGAAGATATTGTAATCGATTTTCCCGTCGCCGGTACCTATTGGATTTTGGTGCAAAACTGGCAGGGTGGTGGTGCAGGTTCGACTGACAGCGTTGACCTTAGTTACGGCGTCGTGGAAACTTCTGAAAGTACCGACATATCACTGACTGCTCCTTCATCCTTAGATGGAACGACAAGCTTTAATCTTGATTTGGCTTGGTCAGGGTTGAACCAGTCCGGCGGTAAATGGCTCGGCGTTGCACTATTAGGTGATGCTTCGGATCCTGCTTTTTTAGGGCGTCATTCATTTCTGATTAACCGCTCTGCGGTTGCAAATGTTCTGGACGCTGATTTTAGCTTCAGTGCTAATGATTTGACCGTCTCATTTACTAATTCTTCAAGTGGTGGCCAAGGCTCTTTAACTTATTCTTGGAATTTTGGTGATGGAACGAGTTCTTCGGCTCAATCACCGAGCCGCACTTATGCCTCAGCAGGCACCTATAGCGTCGAGTTAACGGTTACTGATAGCCAAAACGTTAGCGATACTATGACTCGTTCTGTGACTGTATCGGCACCGGGTGAACCGCCAAGCGAATCGAGCAGTGGCGGTGGTAGTATTCCAATTATGTTACTGTTTGGATTATTGACTCTGTCTTTAAGGCGTCGTTAACGCAGACCCTGAGTAAAGTTAGAATAAATGGCCATTCAATTATTTGAATGGCCAAAAATAATAAGACAGACAAATTCTGGGCAATTCCTCACGGCGACTTCAACTAGTATTGACTTCAACTAATAGTGACCTCAACCTTGATGGAGTTGATCCGTTGAGCGAGTATCTATTATTTTCTTAGAATAGCTGTCCTTAAGTAAATGATTGCCGCTTGAGTTTATGTATGAACGGTTATAGTCTATTCTCTTGCTAGTATCGCTTTTAGCTAGTTAACAGTACCCCATCAGTAGTGTTAGTAGCAGAGCATCTTCTTTTTAGCGAGGTCTTCATGAATTTATTAAAATGGTTTTTATTATTGATCGTAATTGGCGCTACTCAGAGCACTAATTTACAGGCAGAACAAACCCTTCGCTTAGATTATTTTCATACTGGAGATGTTAACTCAGAAGTATTTAGCATTGATGAATTGGTTGTTGAACCATTGGCGTGGCCGGGAAATCTAAACCAACCTATGGATAAACTGCTTAGGGGCAAGTATCTGTTTGAAATTTTACAAGCCGGAAAAAAAGACCCGATTATCTATTCACGAAGTTTTTCGAGTATTTATGGTGAATGGGAGACCACGTTAGAGGCAACCAAACTTAAACGAACTTTTCATGAGTCCATACGTTTCCCTAAACCAAATGGAAAATTTTCGGTAAGACTAAAAAAGCGCGATAAAAACAATGAGTTTCAATTGATTTGGAAAATCGCGCTCGATGCCGATGATTATTTGAATCACCGGGAAAATGCGGACTATCAAGATCAGGTCATTGCTATTGAAAAAAATGGTGATCCCTCTAACAAAGTTGATTTACTTATTTTAGGCGATGGATATACCTTACAAGAGCAACCAGCATTTGAGAAAAAAGCACGTGAATTAAGCGAGTATTTTCTGACTAGCCATCCATTTAGTAAACGACGAAAGGATATTAACGTTTGGGCGATTGCTCCTCATGCTAAACAGAGTGGCGTTTCGAGACCGTCTACGGCCAGATATATAGATTCGCCCCTAGGAGCGACCTACGACGCTTTTGGCTCTGAGCGATATGTTCTAACCTACGATAACAAAAACTGGCGTCGAGTAGCTTCATCGGCTCCCTATGATGCGGTTATTATTATTACCAATAGTGAAACCTATGGCGGTGGTGGAATTTACGGACTCTATTCAACCGCTGCGGCAAATAGCGCCTGGGCAAACTATCTCTTTGTTCATGAGTTCGGGCATCATTTCGCTGGATTAGCCGATGAGTATTATACGAGCTCGGTAGCTTATCAAACTCCGGATAATATTGTTGAACCCTATGAGCCAAATGTCACGGCGTTACTCAATCCGGAAAAGATTAAGTGGAAGCACTTAATGGTAAAAAATACGCCGTTACCGACCGCCTGGCCAAAGGAAGCGTTTGAGACGCACTCCCTGAAGTATCAAAAAATAAGGGCAAAGTTACGAGCTGATAATAAATCGGAATCGGAAATGAATCAGCTCTTTGATGATAATCAAGTGTTTGTAGAGGCTTTGTTTTCGAAGCATCCTAACCACCAAACCGTTGGCGCTTTTGAGGGCGCCAATTATCAGTCGAAGGGTTATTACCGCTCTTCAATGAATTGTGTGATGTTTACGCGAACTAAAGATTTCTGCAACGTTTGTTCGGAAGCCGTAGAGCAAATGATTGATACATTCACTCTCTAAATTTATCCAGCTGCGGTCGAATTTATACAGTAAAATCTGAATTTCTTGGAAAGCAAGCTATGACTTGTTGCTTTCTAATTCGGTTAGTTGTGTCGTTATGAACCTAGCAAATCCACCATGCTCTGGTTGCAATAATTTTTGTGTTTGCTGATAGAATTTGATTGCTAACGAGGTATCGCCTTTTTCCTGGTAGCCCCTGGCTAAATCAAAATGTGCTCTCATAGAGGTAGGATTGTCATTAACGGATTTCGATAAAAGTTCTATGGCTTTGGCCATCTTCTTCTCATCCATGTATAAACCCGCAATTTGACGAATTACTCTTTGTGCAACTTTATTCTCAGCACCATATTTTTTTGACCGATCTTTGTAGTGCTGTGTAACTGCCGCCATTCCACCCTTAGCTGTAAACTCTTTAACATCAGCGAACATTGGGGTTTGAAAATCAGTGAATACGTAAGTTAACCCTTTAAAAGCCGTTAAATAGGGTGTTGTCATATGTTCCTGCTGATCAATCGGTTGATATTTCCAGGCCAATCCATCTGCTTTTTCCTTGGCTAAATACTCCGATAGCGTTTCTACACTCTTTACTCGTCCTACACCGTCCCCTTGGGCATCGGCCATGGTGAAATAAATACTTTTTCCTGTATGTTTGTTGTTTTTAATCATGGTTTCTAAGCCACTCTTAATATCTGAAGTATTAGCAATAATGTGCGGACTAGCGGCAATGAAGTTAGTAAAACGAGAGCCGTTCAACATGGTATGAAAAGTGAAGTACCCGGCTAACGAATGGCCGAATAATGTATTCACAGAGCTGGTTCGGTATTGATTGTCAATCAGAGGCACTAGTTCGTTTTCCAAGAAGTTTAGAAACTGATCATTGTTTCGCGATAAATCACGGCCTCGTGTTCCAGGATTATTCGGGATCCCGACAATAATGGCCTCGGGCATTCTATCGTTGGCGTGCAGGATCTTCATGGCCGAAACAATGTGCTTAAAATGAGATGGGCCATCTAGTGCGTAGATAACAGGATAAGTTTTATCGGAATCTTTATAACTTTCTGGCAAGTGAACTAAATACTGGCGACTTTCAGCTAATACTTTGGAATCTAAACTGTACTCGTAACCAAAATCTTGAGTTATCGCTTTACCCTTATTTTCAGCACTAACGCTGAAAGGTGTTAGCGATAGTACTAACGAAAAAATAACCGGCTTTATAATGTTCATAAAAATGATGGTCCTTAAATGTGTTCGCAAAAAATAGCTTACTGCTACTACTGTAACGCGCATGCTATCACTGGCTTTGTGATCCTACAATCCACTCAATGTGAGTAAATGTAACCGTTAGTGACAGGCATGCCTTTGTTTATTAGGCTTTCTCAATAATTAAATTAAATAGGTGCTTGACTAGTCAAGTATATTCACATATAGTTGCGGACTCAAGTATGTCACAATTATTAATTGTTTGACGACAAATAACCTGACCGGTAGCTACTTTTGCGCACCATCAAATTGGAGTAGGAAATATGACAAGAGCTTTAGAACAAAATTTGGTGATGAATATCATCGCCTTACACGGAAAAATTCAGAAACGAGTTGGTGGTTCATTATCCGTGCATGGTATTGGTTTCTCGGAATTCCAAGTATTGCGTCAGTTGGTTAATGCGCCGAATAACCAGATGCGCCGAGTTGATTTGGCTGAACAGGTTGGCTTAACCGCTTCCGGTGTCACACGATTGCTGAATCCTATGGAGAAAATCGGCTTGGTAGACAAGCAGGTTAATCCCCGCGATGCGCGCGTCAGTCTAGTGGCATTGTCATCTGCAGGTAAACGAATATATGATGAAGCAAAGGTTTCGTTTGAAGCTAGTTCAGCTACTTTATTCGACGCTTTGGGTAAGACTAAATTAACCAATTTTTCGAAGCTTGTTGAACAACTAATTTGATTCAAATTGGTGCAATAAACTCAATCGTTTACTAACCCGAATTTATGCTAATCACCAAGCTGAATGGGGAACTGCTCGCCGGCACCCCACTCGCTCCAGCTTCCATCGTAAACTTGATAGTCTTTGATACCTATTTGGTCGGCAGCCAGCGCTAGAATACAAGCGGTAACTCCTGAGCCGCAGCTGAATATAAACTGCTTATTATCAGCTAACTGGTCGCTAAAAATTGTCTTAAGCGAATCGGTATCCTTAAACAAACCATCTTCCAGCAACTCGGTAAATGGCAGGCATTGTGAAGAAGGAATATGGCCTCGTTTTAAGCTGATCCTAGGCTCTGCGGCTTCACCAGTAAACCGGTCGAGTGAACGGGCATCCAAAACTTGTCGAGCGGTAGTTTCTATATTTGTTAAAACCTGTTGAGCCGTTACGACATCATTCGCATTAAAATGACTTTCAAAATTTCCCTCTTCATTCGGCTGGCCATACTGAGTTTCTGTTTGGTAGCCACTTTCAATCCATTGCGGTAAGCCGCCATTTAGAACCAACACTTTTTTATGGCCCATAACTTTAAACATCCACCAAGCACGTGGAGAAGAAAAGATTCCCATCGCATCGTAAACAACAACGGTGCTATTGGTGTTGATCCCCAAGCTCTTCGCAGCCTGTTCGAATTCCTCTAGCGCCGGCAGCATATGGGGTAGTTCAGAGTTTTTATCGCATATTTGTGTATCAAAATCAAAAGCGAGAGCATTCGGGATTTTTTCCAGTGGCGTTTCTATTGGATCGCCATTAGGCTTCTTTTTCATAGTGGCATCAAGGATTACGAGATTGGATTTTGAGGCCTTCGTTGCCAGTTGATGCAATTGTTTAACTGAGATCAAATTTGATGGGATCATTGTTAAATCTATCCTTATCATTTATTTATCAGCGTATTTTTACGCTGATTATTTCTAGCCTAATTTTTTAATAGCGGCAAAACAATTGTGACCTTTAAGCCGCCGCCATTTCGATTGACAATCATAATTTTTCCACCATGTGCTTCAATAATTTCTCTACATAGTGGCAGCCCTAAACCGGTTCCTTCTGCTTTGGTCGAATAGAAAGGCAAAAGGGCGTTTGCTAGATTTTTTTCACTCATACCTTTACCTCTATCTTTCACTTTAATCTCAAAACAATCATTAAGAAATGTTACCGATACCTGAACGGGGTTATCGCTTTCACTTGCTTCATGGGCATTTTTAATCAGGTTGATTAATACCTGCTGAAGTTGCGCAGGATCCGCAAATATTGGTGGCGAGTCTAGCGGACAAGATAATTCAAAGTTTGAAATCTGCGTTAAATCAGAGAAGAAACTATAGCTTTCAATACGCTGAATTTGAGGTTTTGGAAGTCTTGCAAATTTGGCGTAACCTTCGATAAATGTCTGTAAGTAACGGGCTCTCTCTCCCATGGTGGAAAATATGCTACTCAATTTTTCTTCCCCTTGTCTTTCACAGAGGGTTTTTCCTGAATGAGCCAGAGATGTAATTGGCGCAAGCGAGTTATTTAGCTCGTGGCTTATTAGTCTAATAACCTTTTTCCAGGTGGCAACCTCTTGGCGGTTAATTTCTTTGGTGAGGGTTTTAAACAGAAATAAGCGATGTTGACGGCCGTTTAACAAAAATTGACTTTGAGTTAAATGATAGGTTTCTATTTGCTCTTTGTCGGTCACCGTAAATAGACCACTTTGACCAGAGTTGACCGACCGCAAAAAGGGATCGGGCTGCTGACTTAAAAGTTTTTGAAAAGCGATGCCGTTAATAGCTTTTCCTTGATGGAGTAATTGTTTAGCTGCACTGTTGCTGTAAATAATCGCATCGGTATTGTCGGTCAGTACTAGAGATAGCGGTGTTGTTTGTATAACGGTATCTAGTAATAATTCTCTTTGATAGAGGTTTAATCGCTCCGTTCTAAGGATCTCGCCTACCCTGTTATAAACACCTACAAGCTCACCAAGTTCGTCGTTACGTGTTTTAGCCAGTGATACACTAAAGTCGTTATCTAAAAAATTTTGAAAACCATCATTGAGCGAGCTGAGAATACGGTTGATAGGATGCATAAAACGACGAAGTAAAAGTAAGGTCAAAGGAATGGTTAGCGCGGCGGACAGAATGGTAGCCGCCCATAAGTCCTCTACCCAATAGTGGATAGTGGTTATAAGAGCAATTGCGACTATTGTGATAGCGGTAATAACTAGACTAAGTTGAGCTTCTAAGCTGAGTCTTATTTTCAAAACTAATGCCTTTTATTATTCTTAAAGCAGGTGAAATCTATAACCGGTAACTAAAGACTAGCCTGATGTTATCACGAGTCTGGCTAAAAACAGATTATCAAAGCTTAAAAGCTGCGCGGAATACTAAATTTGTCTAAGCGACGATATAAAGACTGACGGCTCATCCCTAGATATTTAGCGGTTTGGGATATATTGTTTTTATTTTTTTCAAGAGCATCGAGAAGGCTGTCTTTGTCAGGTTCCGAATTTGTCTTAACGGTCGGTGATAATTTTTCGGGAGTGGCTAAACCCAAATTAGCACTTTCAATTTTCCCATTGGTTGCTAATAAACAAGCTCGTTTCATAACGTTCTCTAGCTCTCTGACATTACCCGGCCATTGATGAGCAAGCAAAGTCGCTTCTGCCTCTGGCGACAGGATGTTATCCGGTTGCATAAAGTTAAGGGCAAGCGGCAATATATCTTCCGCTCTATTGGCTAGCGGTTCAACTTTTATTTCGATAACATTAAGTCGATAGTATAAGTCTTCTCTAAAACTTCCATTGGCTATATCATCAAGCAGATTTGCATTGGTTGCGCTAATAACTCGAACATTGGCTTTAAGCGTTTGAGAGCTTCCAAGGCGTTCAAATTCACCGGTTTGCAGAACCCGCAGCAATTTAACTTGCCCAGACAAAGGTAAATTCCCGATTTCGTCTAGGAATAAGGTACCACCGTCCGCGGCTTCAAATCGTCCGATGCGCTTCTTCTGTGCGCCGGTAAATGCACCCGCTTCAGCGCCAAAAAGTTCAGCCTCTAGAAGTTCACTAGGTAATGCCCCAACATTAACTTTTATAAAGGGTTTATCTTTAACACTAGAATTTGCCTGTATCGTTTCCGCCACTTTTTCCTTACCACTACCATTGGGTCCGGTAATTAATACCGGGATGTCGGAATGAGCAATTTGTGTTGCCATTGTCATGGTCTGGAGCATTGCCGGGCTATCAAAAATAGTGCCACACAAATCAAAATTGTTGGCTAATGATTGGGTTGTTTTAGAGCGATGCCGTAGCATGGAGTTGGTTTGTTGGCGTAACTGACTTAGCTCCATTAAATTTTGAACCGTGCTGACAAGCTTGGTATCGTCCCAGGGTTTGGTTAAATAATCGTTGGCGCCCCCTTTGACTAATTCGACAGCGGTTTCTAAATTACCCCAAGCGGTTAACAAAATAACTGGTAAGTCGGGATATTGAGCATGGATCTGCTTGAATAGTGTTTGTCCTTCTTCACCGGATGTAGTGTCTTCGGTAAAGTTCATATCCTGAATAACTAGATCGACCCGATTAGTTTGCAGGATAAACAAACCTTCTTTCGGCGACTTTGCATGTAAGGTATCGATCTCGTATAACGAAAACAATATCTCTAATGCATTGGCAATGCCTGGATTATCATCGATGACTAGTATTTGGTTCATTAGTAGCAATAATTCCGTTCTAATTGTTTACAGTTTAATAGACTGACTAGGTGATTACTAACTATTTGTAGCGAGTCGATTTTAACCCCACTGATTACGGCTAATAGGCAGCAATCAGTAGGAATTCAACCGCTCGTTGATTAGATACTTTGGGTGGCCACCGCTGGCGATACTTTAGATGCTTTTAATGCCGGCATAAGAACCGATACAAAACCAACCAAAAGCATGATGATTATGCCAACCGGTATAAGGTACCAATTAAATGATGGCATGTCATACTGGTCAACTAAATAAACATTAAAACCAATGGTTAACAATGTTCCAACCATCAAACCTAGCGACGTAATCAGAATATTCTCAGTAACGAAGTACCTTAAGATATCTAATTTAGTTGCACCTAAAGCGCGACGAGTTCCGATCTGCTTGATCCGTTGGTTGACGTTAAAGCTGACGATACCAACAATTCCAAGCGCGGTAATTGCCACTAATAAAATAATGACGCTCCAAAGAATGATTGTCATTGCATTGTCTCCAGAATAGGCTCTAGCACGATGCTCAACTAGTGACCGTACACCTGTAACTACACGCTCTGAATTTCTTGCAATCAATAGACCTTCCACTTCGCCCAACAGCTTCGCGGTTACTTGAGGACTTTCGGTTCTTATTAGGATCCGCTTAAATCGGTCCAAGGATACAATTGGTGAAATCATGCTGTCTTCAAATAGTGAACTGTGAACCCAGGAACCCGACATCTTCTTTACAATGCCAACGATAGTGACGTATTCTCCCCCACCAATGTATACCGGCTTTCCAAGAGCATCGCCATTAGGGTATAACTTATCGGCTAAAGACTTGGTTACTATCGAGCTTTTAACTTCTGGCCTTTCCGCTGTATAGATAACTTCTTGCTCGTTAAAGTCACGACCCTCAATGAGTTTTACACCCAGCGTATTCAAAGTGTGGCTGTCACCCATAAAAAAACCAACGGGAATTGATTCTCGATTGTCATATTGTTCCTGAGTGGCAGAGATTCCACCTGAATCACCATTGCCGGTTAGTGGAACCTGATTAATCGCAACAGCATCAACGACGCCTGGTGTTTTTCTTAAAAGCTCTATATCTGCTCTTATGTTATTTTCAAGGTCGTAATTTGCGCCGAAGGCGTTGACATTAAGCGTTAATAAATGCTCTTCTGGCATACCACTTTCTCGGTTCATCATCTCAATACGTTGTTTGATAATACTCGAAGCATTAACGACTACCGCAAAGGTGATCGCGATTTGTAAAATTATTAGGAACGTGCTGCTTTTATGTCGTAGAAGCGCACTTAGTATCGGTCTTATTTCGAACATAATATTTCTCCTACTGAATCTTTAAGTAAACGGATGGATTAGTGCGGCAGATTAACCAAGCGGGGTACATACCCGCGAGTACACTCGAGCCTAATGAAATGCAAATAGCCATCACGATTAATGTTGTGTCCATATAGACCAATTGGCTATAGGAACTATATAAATTCTTTACTCCAAGTAATCCCAGTTGTCCTAGTGCGAGACCTAACAAGCCACCTATTAGCCCGATTAAGGCAACGTCAACCAGGTGTTGTATAAAAATTTCGCGCCTGCTAGCTCCAAGTGCTCTTCTTACTCCAACTTCCGGTGCTCGTCGTAGAAATTTTGCTAGCAATAGGCCGATTGTATTTATCATACAAACCGCAAGAAACATAAACGATAAACCAACCAAAATAGAGTTATCACTGGTTACTACATTATTTTGTTTCATCCATTGAATGACGTTTTTAAGCGATGCATCTGCGTCTTTTTGCGCAAACCGGCCAATCTTTTTTTGTTCACCTATATAGCCTTTTAACCATTGATGATACTGATGTTTCATATCGTCATCACTCAGCTCAACCCAGTATTGATTCCACATAATTTCCGATGCTAGTTTATCTTGGTAATTATTGATGGTTTCAACGCGCCAGCCGTTGTTGTTTCCCCAGCTAGGTATTTCATGTACCGGTAACAATGAAAAAGGAACAAATACAACTTCGGTCTCATTAAAGTTGCCGTTGTTTAGATCGTAATATCGAGGTGCCGGTTGCCATTCACCGACAACGCCAACAACGGTATACAGGTTGGTATTAAGGTTGATCTGTTTGCCAATACTATCTTGACCATCAAATAATCGATCATTTAAAGCCTGACCAATTACAACAACATTTTTAGGGGCCTCATCTACCGACTTATCCCATACTGAGCCATATATAAAAGGTACTTTAAACATGGCAAAAAAATCACTATCAATAGCTCTAGCTGACTCAATAAACGGAGGCTTATCAGCTGCTGCGGGAATAACAGAAAAACCAGTGGATAAGCTACGGGTTTTTCTCAAAGGCACCTCTGAACGATGAATGTTCATCGCATCTTGATAGGTGACCTGATAGGGTAAACCATCGGTCGTCCGGCTATTGGAATGCCCTTCGCCAAAGGTATTTAATTGAACATGAAAAAGTTGATGACTCTTGCTCGGAATCGGATCTTTATCCATCATGTAGTTGACGGTTAATACGGTCATACTAACCGCAATCCCTAGGCCAATAGCAATAATCATTAACGCCGTTAACATCGGTGTTCTTTTGATGCTAAGCCAAGATAGTTTTAAATAATATGAAATCATACTAGCTCCTAGGCTTCAGCCACTTCAAGTACAGGTTGTAGTTGTTGATAATCACTAACTTGCCCATCTACAATATGAATATTGCGTTGTGCTCGACGAGCAAGCTCTGCATCATGAGTTACCATAATAATGGTGGTTCCCTGCTGATTAATTTCTTCCAGTAGTTGCATGACTTGTCTAGCCATTAAGGAATCAAGATTTCCAGTTGGCTCATCCGCAAGCAAAAACAACGGTTCACCGGCTAACGCTCTTGCAATGGCGACACGTTGTTGTTGTCCGCCGGATAGCTGTGAAGGTAAATGCTTCATTCGAGCCGAAAGCCCAACTCTCTCTAATGCGTTTTCTATACGGCGCTTTCTTTCCTTAGCGCTAAAACCACGATAGCGGAGTGGAACATCGACATTGTCATAAAGGTTAAGATCTGGAATCAAATTGAAACTCTGAAAAATAAAACCAATTTTTTCGTTACGTAGTTTAGAACGTTGATTATCGTTGAGTTGACTAACATCTTGTCCATCCAACAAATAGCTTCCACTGTTAAAGGTTTCTAGCATCCCTGTAATATTAAGAAAAGTTGTTTTACCAGAACCCGACGGGCCGGTAACCGCGACGAACTCACCCTCTTCAACCTGTAAACTAAAATCTCTTAGTGCGTGCGTTTCAACTAAGTCAGTTCGAAATATTTTCTTGATATTATTCATTTGTAACATGGATGTTTCCTCTTGGTTTTTGCTAATTCTTAAATTCAAATTCGGTTCATTTAATTTAACGCCGGTTTACTTAATTTAACGCCGCTTTGTTCAATTTTGTTGTTGAGCGAGCTATGCTCGTTATCAACTCTAATTTAGGTTTAACCTTTCCGCCTTTCCTACAAAATCGGTATTAGAGATAACGACTCTTTGCCCTTGGCTAAGCCCTCCGACTACCTCGATTTTGTCGATGCTACGAGCACCTAGTTCAATAGCGGTTAATATCGCGGTATTTTCTTCTACAACAAATATTTTCATACCTGCATGATGTTGAATAAATGATCCTCGAGGCAGATATAGCACGTCATTTTTCTCCTCAATAATGACACGACTAGTGACTCGTTGGTTTTGCTTGATTCCCGGAGGCGGTTCAGCGATAAAGGTCACTCGGCCTTTAACCACATTGTTATTAACTTCTGGAGAAATTGTAGCTACCGAGGCGTCGTATTCTTTACCGTTATATTTCACATTAACCGTCATTCCAATTCCTAAGGTGTCGGCGTAGGCTTCTGGAATATCAACTTCAACTTCAAACGCCGACAAATCTACAATAGTGAGTAGAGCTTGGTTTAAGGCAACCGCTGATTTTTGTTCGACTGACCACGAACCAACAATTCCTGATACGGGGGCTTTCATATCCAGCTCAGAAACCAACCGCTGGGTATTTTCTACCAATAGTTGATATTGATTAAACTCAGACTCGCGCGTTCTTAATTCAAAGGCCAAATTCTCTTTCTCTAATTCAGCTTGCTCAATTGCGAAGTCATATTTCAGCTGTGAACGCTTTAAATCATCAATCGCTTTTTCATAATCCAATTGACTTAACGCCTGAATTTTTACCGATTTTTCGGCACGACGCTGCTCTCTTTTTGCTGCATCTAGTACTACTTTTTCTAATTGAATTTGTTGGCGACTTTTTATCTGTGCTTGCTTAGTAGCAATTTTTTGTCGCTCTAGGGCAATTTGTAAGCTTTCTAAAGTTGATAGCTCCTGTTGCAGCCGATTTGTTAGCGATGGGCTACTAACGCGAGCGACTGTTTGACCCTGTTCAACGGTTGCGCCAGGGTTAACTAATAAGGTGACGGTACCAATCGCCGGTGCGTAAAGTTTGGGACTGTTTGCCGCAACGATATTTCCTTGAAGTGAAATATCGCGAACAAAATCGCCGCGCTCAACCTGCGCCATTCTTAATCGACTGCTATCAACAGAACGGTCCGAAGATGACCACGCCGACAGAGATGGATACATTAACCAGCCAATAATAATAACGACTATGCTGGCTGCCACTAATTTAAACCAAAGTGGGCGCTTTTCACTTTTTTCTAAGATTACGTCCTGAGCGGAAGTGTTTTGGATCATGTTTCTGTCTCGTCATTAATATTACCCTTAGTTATAGCGATTTCCGTGCCAGAATTTTCTAAGTTATTAACTATTTGATTTTATTGATTTATTTTCCATTTGTAGAACAAGGCTTAGGCGGACAGCATCAAATGGACAATGTCCGAGCAATTGATCGGACACTACCGGACAGGGTCCTTTAGCGAATGTATCTTCGTTCAAAGATCAGCATACATCCATATTAAATACTGCGCCTACACTCCTCTTGCCGTACTTATAAAAGCAGTTCTTTTGGCTGTATTTGACACACAGAATCCGATTATCTCGAGTATGATGCTCTAAATGCGCGCCTAGTGTTTTCTAATTGATTGATTTTATAAGAAATAATATAAGTCGTGCGGGGATATGAGCCAAAATTACAGCACCGCTATAAATCAGTAAAGCGCCAATTTTCAATTTGTACGGGTTCTCGCCGAAGATAAACTGCTTGTTATTGCTGGATATTGTAGTTAAATTGTTGTTATTCAAAAAAACGTCTTAGTATTGCGGCGGTTTGAGTCTGATGCTTAAGACTAAACTGCAATGTGTAAAACCTAGGAAATAGTGACCATTTCTAAAAAGGGATTTAGGAAGATTGGTGTTAATGGGGAAACATTCTACTGGAAGGTCAGATAAAAGCTCTCCCATGAGGAAGCGCATAATGATCAATACGGAGTACCAATTAAACACCAAAGTGAAGGACACTTATTGATCGCTGATGTTGGATTCTGTAGATCTGAAGACTACGGAAGAGAGAGTTTTAACTCAGTCACTCCATCAATCATTAAAATAGCATTTTGTAAGCTATCGGACTTGGCTGGAAATTTGACGTTTCAGGTAAGCCAATGAGTCTTATTTACGGTATATTGACCGAAGATACAACAACTGCAAGCTGGGGCGCGGGATGAAGTCAGTACATAACCTGAGTTTGAATTTTAATCGTTTCGCAAACCGCTTTCAAAAATTAAACAGGCGTTATAAGCTCTCACAAGGGAAAACATAAAGATGAAAGTTGCACTACTAATTTTGATTTTGTCCCTTATTCAGGGCTGCGCAACCTCTAATATATCAAAGGATTTTAAGCTCCAGCCTAATTCTGGTAAAGGATTAGTATTCGGAACAATCACAACTGACAAAAAACGTGGTGGCCATAATGTCGTAGCTCTTTTCTACATCAAGAGTGTAAATGGTAATTCTCACTATTTTGAGTCAAGGCAGGAAGCAATACCTGGGTTATCACTAGAGCCAAGCGAATTTGAAGATGTAAATGGAAGGTTATTTGCCACCGCATTAAGCCCTGGAATTTACACTCTAGATTACTGGCAGCTAACACAGGGTAGTCTTTTCCTCCGCCCCAAGGGGTCCCCACCGCCTCTCGAGTTCGAAGTGGTTGAGGGCGAGGTCGTATATTTGGGAAATTGGCATGTTAATTTCACAGTAGGGAACTGGTTTCTAACAAGAGCCATGAATGATGCTGTTCCTGAAATTAGAGATTATTTTGAAAGGGACTTGGACCGATTTGTAAACAGTTACCCTCAATTTAAGGGAAAAGAAGTTCTTAAGAAAATCCCAATGTTAGGAATCTGGTCAAATCAGTCTACTGAACGTGAGGCCAATGTTCCTGCGCCGACAACTATTGAATAGATGTTTATAATCAACGATTCTGTACATGGCGCGAGAAAATGCGATTAGTGAGGATAAATCACAATATCTAGGGAGTTGAGGTGGCTATAAATTATCTAAAGAAGAGATCTAACGTCCGGCTGATTGAGTTCC
>CAJQOL010000123.1 GCA_905479925.1 uncultured Kangiellaceae bacterium
CTTTCATAAGGTATTTGATCCTTACGGTTTCTAAGGAAATATTACCTCTAAACTTCAGGTTAAATAACAAACGAAGATATGCCGCCAATTACCCCGCCGAATATACCACCCCATACCACCAGCCAGCCCAAATGTGTTTTAATCATATTTTGAACAATAGACTTAACGATGCCAGGAGTCAGCTCAGAAAGTCTTAATTCAATAATATCAGAGACCTTTTGTCTAACGTCGTCACTAACAGTTTCGTTAACTAGTTCGTCTTTTAGAAGTTGGTCAAACTCTGGGGTGTTAGTTATCTCGATTAATGATTCTTTCATGTTTTTGATAAATGGTTCTCTTAGCGGTAATAACGCTTCTTGGCCGCCGAACATCCCTAACATTCCGCCGAAGGAAGATTCCATAATTACCTTAATTAATTGGTCAAAGGCGGGGGATATATCAACCTTTTCAATAACTGGCGTAAGTACAATCTCAACTTCCTTACTACCAGACTCCTTCATAAACTTATCAATATTGCTTTGACTGAAAAATTCTTCCATCATCATTTTTCTAATTGCATCTTTGAATTCCTCAAACCTAGCAGGTATTACTCCAGAACCATACAGTCCAGGAACCTTTTCAAATAACATGTGAATCGCAAGCCAATTAGTAATAGCACCAGAAAACGCAAAAAGACCTACAGTAAATAAAAACGAAATATTCATAAAGTGCCCGACAGCGATACAGACTAAGGCTATAATATTTGTTGCTAAGCTTTTGTTCATTTTATTGTTTCCATCAATTATCAAGATTTGACGTAAGGGTTATTCTATTGGATATTAACAACTTTGAATTGAGATTCATAACCTCAATTTCAGAAGTTAGCTCGAATGATTGGGATGCTTTACCAAGTAATCAATCCCCTTTTTTGAATTACTCTTTTCTAAAAGCTCTTGAAGATTCAAATAGTGTCTCGAAGCAGACTGGTTGGCAGCCGTATCATCTAGTTGTATTATCTGATAATCGATTAGTTGGCGCTATTCCTCTCTATTTAAAGAGCCACAGTTATGGCGAGTACGTGTTCGATTTTCAGTGGGCTGAAGCCTATCAACAAGCGGGTGGCCTTTATTACCCAAAGATGCTCACAGCTGTTCCATTTACTCCCTGCAGCGACCCAAGGATTCTACTTTTAGAAGCTACACCCAGCGAATTAGTTCAGCTTATGATTGATGCAATAAAGGTTGAGGCTAAACGCCTTAATTCGAGTTCATTTCACCTATTGTTTCCGGACAACCCTGAGCAGATTGACTCGGAAACAACGGGTCTACTAAAAAGACAAGGCGTTCAATATCATTGGTTTAACAACGAGTACCGTTCGTTTGACGATTTTCTAAGCCGTTTAAAGGCTAAACCTAGAAAAAATATTCGAAGGGAACGTCGACAAGTTAACCAGTCTGGATGCCACTTTAAGGTTATTGAGGGGGCCAATATTTCAGACGATGATTGGAGCCTATTTTATCGTTTTTATATCAATACCTACCGAAAAAGAAGTGGCAACCATGGGTATTTGAACCAAGATTTCTTTCAACAAATAGGCAAAGAAATGCCAAATTCTATTGTATTGATTGCAGCCTATAATAACGAGCAAATGATAGCGGCTTCCTTATTCTTCAAGAATGAGTATCGTTTATATGGACGCTATTGGGGGTGCTTACAAGAGTATGATTCCCTGCACTTTGAAACCTGTTACTACCAAGGTATTGAATATTGTATAAAGTATGGTCTTGAACATTTTGATGCGGGCGCTCAAGGAGAGCATAAAATAAAACGAGGTTTTATACCGGTAAAAACCTTTTCTTTTCACTGGTTACAAAATAGTAGTTTCCAAGCCGCGATCAAGGATTTTTTGACGGAGGAGGTTGTCTATGTCGACCAGGCAATGCAAAGCCTAACCGAGCGTTCACCATACAAAGGCTAATTGTTTAACGCGTTAGTCAGATGCGGGTAAATCTATGAGACAATTTTGGTCGACACTGCTAAAACGATTAGTCGTTGCCAACTTTTTGCTTAAACTCGCAGAGGTCCTCGATAATGCAGGAGCCGCAGCGCGGCTTGCGAGCGACGCAGGTATAACGCCCATGCAAAATTAACCAGTGATGAGCGTCCATTATAAATTCATCGGGTATAAACTTTAATAATCGTTTTTCTACTTCAACGACATCTTTTCCTTTTGCAATCGCGGTTCTATTAGAAACTCTAAATATATGGGTATCAACCGCCATGGTCGGTTGTCTAAACGCGGTATTAAGAACAACATTGGCGGTTTTTCTTCCTACGCCTGGTAACGCTTCAAGTTCTTCTCTTGTTTCGGGAACAATTGAATTATGTTTATCGATAAGAATATTGCAGGCTTTTATGACATTGTTTGCTTTTGAGTTATATAAACCTATGGTTTTTATGTATTCCTTTAAGCCGTCTACTCCAAGGTTCGCTATAGTTTCCGGGGTGTTAGCAACGGGAAACAGTTTTCTGGTTGCCTTATTAACTCCCACATCGGTAGCTTGTGCTGAGAGGGTAACGGCAACTAATAACTCAAACGGCGAGTTATATTCCAGTTCAGTTTCAGGGTTGGGGTTCTCGGCTCTTAATCGAGTAAATATTTCAATGCGCTTTAGTTTGTTCAAGGCCTTTACTACTTAATTTAAAGTTTTTGATAGTTATTTACGGCTATTGTAGGTGTTTCTATGTGATGATTTCAACCCATGGGTTATTTTGAAAATAGTCATTCGGTGGAGTTAGCGCTAGAGTATTAAGCATATTGGGCGCTCGCTAAATGTCTCTAGGCGACATCTTTAGTTGTTCCTCGGATTGATAATTGGTAGCATACTGCTTTTGTTTTAAGACGTAGTTACAATGCTGTCGATTTTTAAAGTGTTATCGAGTCAAGCTTGGGAAGAGGCGACCATCACAGGTATTATTCCTCGTGTTAACGATGATTGCGACGATTTAGGTATTGCAGTCTATAAATACACGGATTTGGCAAACGTTTGCCAGGAACTTTATGAGAAATCGGATTATCCGGTAGCTCTCGAGTTTGCGGAAGGCTCTTATTCGGAGCAATTAGACTGGACAGAAGTTGATAATGCCGGTGGATATCCAGTAGGACGCATTAACGTTGAAAGCTTGTTAGCCGATTTGGTGTTAAATATCTATAGTTTTGAAGTTACTCAGACCGATAAAGGCGTCGAGTATAAAATTAGTGGAGAATAAAAAATGATTTCAATAAGTTCACAATTTGATAGTGGTAATATTCAGTGTGTGAGCGCTGAAAATACCGACGATATTCAGCTCGAAATACGCCGCGATAATGAAAGTGAATTTTTTCAGTGGTTTCATTTTAGAGCAAACGGAGTCAAAGATACAAAATGTCGCTATAGGATTTTAAATGCAGCACAAGCCGCCTATGTTGATGGCTGGTCTGGTTATCAAGCTGTCGCATCTTATGACCGGAATATCTGGTTTCGCGTAGATACAAGCTATGAAAACGGCGAACTAATTATTGAGCATACCGCACAGCAAGATTCCCTTTATTTTGCCTATTTTGCGCCTTATAGCATGGAGCGTCATGCAGACTTCATTGCTGAATTAGCTAGTTATCCTAATGTTTCCCTTAATATCTTAGGCCAGACCATAGATGGACAAGATCTCGACCAGCTAGTGATTGGCGAGCCGGCGGATGGTAAGAAGAAAATCTGGGTGCACGGCCGACAGCACCCTGGTGAGACCCAAGCCTCATGGTGGGCTGAAGGCTTTCTTTACCGTTTGCTTGATGAAACAGACGCATTGTCCAAATCATTGCTAGAAAAAGCGGTGTTTTATGTGACCCCAAATATGAATCCGGACGGAAGCAAACGAGGACATCTAAGAACAAATGCGGTAGGCGCTAACTTAAATCGAGAATGGTTGAACCCAACCATGGAACGGAGTCCTGAAGTCTTTGTCATGACTGAAGCGATGAAGAAGATCGGTGTCGACCTGTGCTTTGATGTTCATGGGGATGAAGGTTTACCATACAACTTTATTGCGGGAGCGGAAGGCACCAAGAGTTGGAGCCCTCGCTTGGCAGGATTACAATCGACGTTTATGCAGCATTTACAGACCGTAAACCCTGACTTTCAGACGGTGAAAGGTTACCCAATTGATGAACCTAATACCGCTGATATGACCATATGTACTAATTTTATGTCGGAAACTTATGATGCGTTATCAATGACCCTAGAAATGCCTTTTAAAGATACAATTGAAAGCCCTGATCAAGAGCAAGGTTGGTCACCTGAGCGTTGCCAAAATCTTGGTGCGTCCTGTATAGATGCTATTGCTGCGGTTATCGATGATCTCTAGCCGCTTTTAAGACGATGGAGAAACCTATAATGGGTTTCTCCCTATTTTTTCCAACTATTCTTATCCATTTATAATCTCTACATTTTCTAAATTTTCGTTAGAACAGCCAACTCTCGCCCTTCGTTTTTTCACTTCTAATCTATTAATTTATCCCTTCAAGAACCTCCAGTCTGCATCTCCAAGATACATTAGTCTCTGATTTTAGTAATGGTGTAAAACTAACCTAAGGCTGGGCTAAATAACTTAGTGTTACAAATTTGCGTGAACCTATTTTATTGAGATTTATCTCAAGTTGTTTCAACTTGTTGTTACAAGGGTAATAGATGTAACAAAGGATTAACACGGCAAACTTATCGTGAATATTACCCGTCTTTTTCTGTATATTCCTGAAAACTAAAAAAGAGAGGTATGTAAATGGGGTTTAGAAGAATAATTTCGTTAGTTGTTATGCTTTCCGCGTGTAGCCTAAAAGCGGAGACCATTAATTATGAAATCCCGCGCATAACCAAAGCACCTACTATTGATGCCGTGATTAATCACGACGAGTGGAGTCAGGCGAAATTAGTTGACTTGGCCTATGAAACTGGCCCTGGAGAGAACCTACCCGCCAAAGTAAAAACAACTGCGTATATGATGGAAGACGGCGAAAACCTTTACTTTGCTTTTAAGGCCTATGATCCAAACCCTGAAAATATATTGGCTTATTTGCGCGATAGAGATAATATTTTTCAAGACGATTTTGTAGGTGTCATCATTGATACGTTTAACGATGAACGAACTGGTTTTGAGTTCTTTGTTAATGCGCTAGGCGCTCAAGGGGATTTAACACGAGATGACGCTCGCTTTAATGAAGATTCGTCTTGGGATGCTGTATGGGAAAGTCTAGGCCAAGTAACTGATGAGGGCTACGTAGTTGAAATGTCGATTCCTTATAGAGCTTTGCGTTTTCCATCGGGATTAACGAAACAAACTTGGGGTATTAACTTTTTAAGAATTTATCCTCGAGACTCTAGAACAAGTTTTTCCGATAGAGCTAATGATAGAAATTTAGATTGTTTGCTTTGCCAATCTCATAAAGTAACCGGTATGCCCAATATTGAGGCTGGAAATAACCTTGATATTACACCAACGCTTACCTATGTAAGAAATGAGTCTAGAGACCCGAAAGTTCAAAGCAGCTGGCAAGATGCAAATACTGATACCGAAGTTGGCGCAGATGTTCGCTGGTCGGTCACCGAAGACTGGATCCTTAATGCAACTCTAAATCCTGATTTTTCGCAAGTTGATGCCGATGGTGGACAACTGGATATCAATACAACCTTTTCGTTATTTTTTCGTGAAGCAAGGCCTTTTTTCTTAGACGGCGCTGACTATTTCGCGAGTACCAATCGACTAGTTCATACCAGAAATATTGCTGATCCTGATTATGGCTTAAAGCTTAGTGGTAAACAGGATGGGCATACCGCTGGAATTATTGTAGCGAGAGATACTAATAAAAGTTTTCTGTTACCGGGAAGACTAGGCTCTGATCTGGCGGAGCTTGAAGGTGTCGAGTCCGATGTTCTAATTGCGCGGTATAAGAAGGACTTGTCAGATAAAGGTAGTCTAGGGGCACTAGTTACCCACCGAAGCGCTAATGGTTATCACAATACGGTCACTTCAGCGGATGGTAAATATTATTTTAGTGAGGCTGATAGTATTGAGTTTCAGGTAATGCATTCCGATACCGACAATCCTCAGTCCGTGGTTGATGATTTTGACACTGCAGCTTCGCAGTCAGATATTGCTTATAGCCTTCGATACCGGCACCGTACACGTGATTATAATATCAACGTTGCGTTGAACGATTTCGGCAAGGATTTTCGAGCGGATATGGGATTTATAGGCCAGGTGGACTATAGAAAAATGATTGTTGGCGGTAGCTACAATTGGTTTGGAGATCCAGGAAGTAATTGGACGCGTTGGGGAGTATTTGGTGACTGGGACAAAACGGTTGACCAAAGTGGAAAACTGCTGGAACAAGAAAATGAGATTCATTTTAATATCGACGGTCCAATGCAGTTTCGTACGCGTTTCGGCATAGTACAGCGTGAGCGCTATTTTAATAGAGACGCGGGTCTTGTAATCGGTGAAGACAATTCCTATTTCGATGAGAATCGATTCATGATGTTTACTGAGTTTAAGCCGTTTTCTAACCTTACCGTTGGTAATTTTATGGCTTTTGGGGATCAAATAGATTTTGCCAATACTCAACTTGGTGATCTAACTTTGTTTGAACCTTTTATGCGCCTGCAATTAGGGAAACACTTTAATGTGAATGCGTCTACAACCTTTCAGACACTGGACGTACCTGGAGGGGAGCTTTTTGATGCCACCCTTTATGATCTGCGCTTTTCTTATCAATTTAGTACTCGCAGTAGACTATCGCTAACGCTACAAAATACCGATATCAGCAGAAATACCGAGCTGTATAATCATGTAGATGACGTTGACATAAATGCTAGGTACAAAACTCTAGGTACTCAGCTGATTTATTCGTACAAAATAAACCCGCTTTCGTTAGTTTATCTGGGTTATTCCGATAGAGGGTTTCAGGATGACGAGTTGAGCACCATTAAAAAAGAGGAAAGAACGGTATTCGCAAAGTTTAGTTATATGTGGCAATACTAAATCTATCGTTGTATTAGATTCAGCCGCTTGTCGGCGGCTGTTCAGTCTCGATTATCGCTAACCTAAACGACTATCTGCGACAAAGGCATTATTCTGCCGCTCTTCACCAAATGTAGACAGAGGGCCGTGCCCGGAAAGAAAGCGTGTTTTATTTCCTAGCGGCCAGAGTTTCTGAGTGATTGAATTGATAAGGTCCTGATGGTTTCCTTGGGGAAAGTCTGTTCTTCCTATGCTTCCCTTGAAAATTACGTCACCGACGAATGCTAACGCAGAGTTTGCATGGTGGAACACCAAATGCCCTGGGGTATGACCAGGACAATGTATTGTCGAAAGCGATTCCTTACCTATAGAAATAAAATCACCTTCGTTAAGCCAGTTATCAGGCTGACAATTTTCCGCTCCGCTAAAACCGTACTGTTTACCTTGCTCCGTAATACCCTGAAGCCAAAATTCGTCAGCTTGATGAGGACCATTTACTGGTACCGCTAGCTGTTTTGATAAAGCCGCCGCGCCTCCGGCATGGTCTAAATGACCATGGGTCAGTAGAATTTGTTTTACATCAATTTTATGTTGCTGGATAACATCAATGATTTTTTCGATGTCTCCACCCGGGTCAATTACTGCTCCCTCTAAGCTTTCGCTACACCAAATAACAGAGCAGTTTTGTTGAAATGGTGTGACGACAACGCGTTCGACCCTTAAGCTCATTTAAACATCCAATTTAGAGTTTATTAAAAGAGCAACATTTTACCGAGGCTTAATACTGACAACAAGTGATTTAGCCTAGCTTATCATTATCTTTTCATTAGCTTATAATAGCGGCGAATCTAGATAATTTATTGATCAATGAAACCAGAGAACTACCGGAACTTACATGAAAGAAGATGCCGTAATCCAATCGACTAAGAATTGGCTCGAAAAAGTTATTATCCATTTCAATTTTTGTCCATTTGCAAAAAAAGAGTTTGTTGGTGAATCTATCCATTATGAACACGTTGACGAACGGGCTGTTGATGAACAGTTAGCGGCCTTGGTATACGAGTTTGAGCGTTTAGACAACAACCCAAATATCGAAACAACACTGGTTATTCTTGCTATTGGGCAGGAGAGTTTTTTTGATTATTTAGATCTACTAGAGTTGGCAAATAGGCTGTTGGTTCAGATGAACTACGAAGGGGTTTATCAACTCGCGAGTTTTCATCCGGACTATTGTTTTGACGGTGTACGACAAACAGATCCATCTAATTATACCAATCGATCACCATATCCCGTCATTCACATTATTCGTGAAGATAGCCTGCAGCGGGCGCTAGAAAAATATCCGGATCCTGAAAACATACCGGACCGAAATGTCGAGCGAGCTACTGAAACAGGGACACAAGTTTTTCAGAAATTGTTATTAGAATGTAAGGCAAAATAACTATAAACATGGCTGGCTCTTAGAGATAGATATCAGTGTTTGTAGCTTTGAAAAATAGATTCTTGTTTTACTAACGTTAGTGACGCTTATCGAGGACGATTTTTCCTTTCTTTATCACCAATTGACAAGGATTACCGCCAATTCTATAGCTCAGTTCCGCTGGGCTCTGTATATCCCACATTACAAGATCTGCTTGCTTTCCGGCTTCGACGGTACCAATTTCATGGGCTCGATTAATTGCTTTAGCTGCATTAACGGTAATACCTTTAAGTGCTTCTAAGGGGGTTAACTTAAAGAAGGTTGTTGCCATATTAAGCATCAGTAAAATCGATAAACAAGGAGAGCTTCCAGGATTCGAGTCTGTTGCTAGGGCAATTGGTACTTTTTCTTGCCTAAGTGCTTCGATAGGAGGCAGTTTCGTTTCCGACAGAAAATAAAATGCGCCGGGTAATAGGGTCGCAACTGTTCCAGACTCCTTTAGGTGTTGGATGTTTTCTACCGACAAAAATTCGAGGTGATCGACAGACCAAGCCTTGTACTCAGAAGCTAATTTTGAGCCATCTAGATCGGAGAGTTGCTCAGCATGTAGTTTAACGGGTAAATTTAGTTCTTTCGCTGCTTCGAAAACTTTTTTCGTTTGTGTCAAATCAAACCCGATAGATTCACAAAAAGCGTCAACACAATCGATTAGTCCGAGTGAATGTAATTGCGGCAGCATTTGATTGCAAACAACATCGATGTATTCATCTGCTCGGCCTTTAAACTCGACAGGCACCGCGTGTGCACCAAGAAAAGTTTTACTGACCTCTACCGGTGAAAACTGATCTAACTGTTGCGCTACTTCAAGCATCTTCTTTTCAGTTTCTAGATCAAGGCCATAGCCGGACTTGATTTCTATTGAGGTTACACCCTCATCAATTAGATAACTCAGTCGTTTTGCTGCACTTTCAAACAGCTCGCTTTTGCTGCTTTCTCGGGTCGCTTTTACCGTAGATACAATACCACCGCCGTTATTAGCTATTTCCTCATAACTCGCGCCATTTAAACGCATTTCAAACTCTGAGACTCTATTTCCACCATAAATGAGATGGGTATGACAGTCGATCAATCCCGGTGTGACCCATAACCCTTTGCCATCAATAGACTCATTGGTTTCTAGTTGCTTAATACTTGGGTCATCGGCGGAAAATACGGCCGCAATTTGCTCGTTTTTAATGCAAATCACTGCGTTTCTTAATTCCCCATAACTGTCTTCCTCTGACATACTGGCAAGATTAATATTATGTAGGATGAGGTCATAAATTTCTGGCATAATCGAGTTCTTCTATTTTTACTTTTTTAGCTTTATTCAATATGACTAAATTATACGCCGAAAATATTCTGATTGGCAGTCAATGGCAAACGGATAAGACGATTAAACTAGATTCCAATGGTGTAATCATCGATATTTACGATGGCAAAGACCAAGGAAGCGCAACGCTTAACGGTTCTGTTATACCTGGGATGATTAATTGTCATTCCCATGCATTTCAAAGAGCTTTTGCTGGTTTTTCAGAGTACCGGGGAAACAAGCAAGACAGCTTTTGGAGTTGGCGAGACATAATGTATCGTTTTGTGGCAAAAATGACACCTGAAGATGCCGCTATAGTAGCGGAGTACGCCTTTATAGAAATGTTAAAGTCTGGTTTTACTAGTGTCGCAGAATTCCATTATCTTCACCATCAACAAAATGGCTCTAGGTATAGTGATATTGCGGAAATGTCGCATCAAGTTATCAATGCAGCGTTAAACGCAGGCATTAATATCACTCATCTACCCGTTCTGTATTCCTACGCGGGATTTGGACACAAGCAGCCAAGCAACGCCCAAGGCCGGTTTATTAATACAACTGAAAGCTATGTTCAGCTTTGGGAGCGTTTACAATCTCATTATCAAAACACTGAGGGGCTTCAACTAGGTATAGCGCCGCATTCGCTGCGAGCTGTCAGTGAGCAGCAGTTAGCAGAGATTATTCCTTGGGTACAGCAAAAGAACGCTAATAGCCCAATTCATATTCATATTGCGGAGCAAAAACAAGAAGTCGAGGACTGCTTGGCATTTTATGGAAAGCGACCGGTTGAATGGTTATTAGAAAAATTTTCTGTCGATCAAAATTGGTGTTTTGTTCATGCGACCCATCTAACTGAGAAAGAGGTTACCCAGTTGGCGAGCAGTGGGGCGGTTGCAGGGATTTGTCCGATAACGGAAGCGAACTTAGGTGATGGCATTTTTCCAACTTCGGAATATTTGCAAAAAGGTGGGCGTCTTGCAATAGGCTCAGATTCTCATATCTTAATAAATGTTGCTGAAGAACTTAGATTACTTGAGTATGGCCAAAGGTTAACCAAATATCAAAGGGCTGTGTTAACGAGTGAGCATTGTTCATCGGTCGGGCAGTTTATCTATTTAAAGTCGGCTTTTGATGGTGCCTTGGCGAGTAGCCGAAATAGCGGAGTAATTGAAATAGGCAAACGAGCAGATTTTGTTGTGTTAAATGATAAAGCTTCTTCTATGCTCGCAAAACAAAACCACCAACGTTTAGATGCGGCAATCTTTGCGTCAGCTGAGATGCCAATAAGTCAGGTTGTTATCGCTGGGAAAGTGGTCGTTGAAGACAATAAGCATAGCAATCAAGAGCGTGTTACACAGGCGTACGAGCGCGTCTTGAACAAGCTAGTTAATCAATAGAGCAATTGCGTGAGCGCTCGTTAGACCTAAGATATATTGGTTGAAAAATTATTGGATAAATGTGTCTTGTCTCTAGAAAATACAACCCATCGCCTCAGTAATAAAATGGCGGCGGTGGATAAACCGAAAATCATACCTATCCAGTATCCATTCACTCCGTATTCTTGATATTCTGCTAAATAATAACCAATAGGAAATCCTACTAACCAATAAGAAACCGCGGTTACTACCATTGGTACTTTGGTATCTTTTAAGCCCCTTAGTGCTCCTGAACTTGATACCTGTAATCCATCCGAGAACTGAAATAACGCTGCGAAAAACAATAATGAGCTAGCCAGTTCTATAAGGTCGACTTGATCGGTATAAATGGATACCAATTGAAAAGGAATAGCGATCATCATGAGAGCCGAGAAAGTCATTATAATAACGCAAGTTCCAATTCCGGTATTACCGGCTAGTTGCATTGAGCTTCTTTCTTTTTTGCCTGCAAAGTAACTGACTCTAGCAGTAATTGCTTGGGAAAGACCAAGCGGGATCATGAAGGTTAATGACGCAATATTAACCGCAATTTGATGGGCGCCCATTACTTCTACGGGATAGCGAGCAATCATTAAGGCGACCGCAGCAAACATGGTAATTTCAAAGCCTAAGGTTACCGCAACAGGGAGCCCCAGCGCTAACACCGCTTTAATTTCCTTTAGACTAGGCAGTTCAATACTAGAAAATAACTTGAGGCCAACATATTTCTTAGCGGTTGCGGTATAAACTAACATGCCGAAAAACATTAACACCCAGGTCAATGAGGTCGCATAACCAATTCCGACAGCCCCCATTTCTGGAACAAACCAACCGCCGTTCATAAACCAATAGTTAAATAGGATGTTAAAAGGTATCGACATGCTGGTGATGGTCATTACAGAAAATGTTGAGAACATTCCTTCATTACAAAATCTTAACGCCAGAAATAATAACAGGGCAGGTAGTCCCCATACCGTCGCACTTATATAACCGATAGCGAGTTTTGATACCCCGGCTTCTATATCAAGAGCAAGCAGGATAAAGTCGGTGTTTAGCAACATTATCATTGCAATCGGCGCACAAAGTAACGCCATCAGCAAACTGGCTTGAAAATGTGTCTTGATTTTAGGCTGGTCACCGCTACCGTTAAAGTGAGCAATGATTGGGTTGAACGCTAGGAATAACCCAAGAAAGAAAACCAAGATAGGGTGCAGTAAGCTAGTCCCAATAGCAATAGCTGCTAAAGCATCTGTACTGTAGTTTCCCGCCATTACGGTATCAATAAAACCCATTGCCATTTGCGCGAGCTGAGAGAGCACAGCCGGAATGCCGATTGGTGCTAATTCTCTAATTTCTTTTTTAACATTAGCTAGCATTTTAAGACGGCTACCACTTTTTGGAGGTTAACGATGGTTTATCGAGAACTGGATTATAGACGGTATGGAGTTATAAACGAAAATAACTTGAGGTGATTATAGATTAAACTGAAAAGGTTAACCTAACGGTGAAATTATAAATGTAATGCCCTTAAAAAACTAGCCTGACTCGCCTGTTGCCAAATCATATCAAAAGTTGTGAGCTTTTGTTTTAAGGTAGAGTCCGGCAGACTGAGCCAGTCGGCTTCATAACGATCTTGGTAACGCCGACTGAGCATCGTTTTGTCATCAACTAAATAAAAAGCGTAGCGATGTTCTTGGAAATCTTTTGGGACGACTCTTATTTCGACATAGCTTGTAAATTGTTGTGCGAGTGCGATTAACCTGTGATCGGTACCTTTTAGATGGTTCTCATCGTAAATGAGTATATGTAGTTTGCTATTGCGGCTTTTCTTTATGAATTGTATGAGCTTTATCTCGATGACTCGATTGCTCAATATGCGAGGGTCTAAATCGTGAGTAAACAACTTAATTGAGCGTTCTGCATTCTGAATAAGTTCTTCGGTGGCAGCTTTAATCGCTGCAAACGAGTTGATTGCAACATTGTCTTTACCATAATTTTGGTGAGTAGGAGGGGAGTCAGTCTGTTTTTGGCTCATCGAAAAATCTTAAAAGAGGAAATATAAAGAATAAACCGCTTCAGGTTTTTAAGCTAATAATTTCTTTGCAAGCATTTGATGCGGTACACCTTGTTTCATAAATACAGGGCCGGCAATTAGAAAGTCTTCCGTTTTGAAAAACTCCTGCTCGTCGAGCTGAGCGTTAAGTGAAACACTTGATATATGTTGTCGTTTTCCTATTTCTACGAGGTCTTCTAGAATATTGCTGCCAATGCCTTGGCAACGATAGGGGATTAAGACTGCTATTCTTCCTAGTCTGCCACTAGCGGTAATTCTTCCGCTACCAACAATTTCACCAACGTCATTGCGTGCAATAACATGAAAACTATTCTCGTCTTTATAATCGAAAAGTGGATGCTCTCTAAAATGCTGTTCAATAACAAATACTTTTTGCCGAACATCAATGATATCGTCGCAAGCTTCCGACCAAGTAACTTCGGAAAAGTGAATATTCCCCATACTATTATTCATGTTTCAATTACCAACTGACTAACTATTCTAAGACTTTTACATACCCCATATCTATCAGATTAGTCAGTTTTGGTGAAAAATCAACCAATTCTGGTGAAAAATTGAACAGTTTTAACCTTGTAGGCTGGTATGAGGCGAGTTTTAGAACGGCATTTTTGTCAGAAAGCTCGAAATCAAGACGATTTCCTTCGATATTGACCACAAGAGCTTGTTTTGTAGCGTACCAGTTGACCGCTACTTCGGGTAACAACTGAATGACTGAATTTGCGTTAAGTGGTATTTGATTTTGCTGTTCCGTTTGCGGATACGCTCCTAGTTTTGAGTGACTTAGCGCTTGGGATAATAGCTTGCGTAGGTGCTCTGGGTTATTAGCAAGGGTTTTCAGTTGTTGTTGTGCCCAACCAATCAGTGGTTCTTCCAATTGATTGGATTGGGTTTCTTTTTCGCGATAATCATCGCAGAAAAAATCTGAATCAGAATGATTTTCCTCAATATCATCCAACAATATGCTTAAAAGGTTTTTACGGTGTATAGCTCGATAACCTACTGAATAACCAACGGATTCACCTATTGATATACCCCAATGGGCGGTGTTAGGGGGCACGTATAACATATCTCCGGGTTCCATCACGACATCAATAACCGGTTGAAAATCTTCAAGGTGTCTCATTCCCTGGACGAGTTGTTTTTGCTTCGGCAATTTCCCTTTTTCTCCAACTCGCCAGCGCCTTTTACCGCTAGTTTGAACTAGAAATACATCATAATTGTCGGAGTGAGGGCCGACGCCGGCGTTATCGGTAGCGTAGCTTGCCATAACATCGTCAAAACGCCAGCGGGGAATAAAACTGAATCGCTCTAAAAGAGACTGAGTTTCAGGTATCCAACTGTCGATGCTTTGAACTAATAGTGTCCAGTCATCTTTTGTGAGAGTTTCAAAGTGACTTTCGTCAAACGGTCCATGTTCCGTTCTCCATTCACCCGTTTCTTTATGTTGGGCGACTATCCGAGATTCTACTTCATATTCTAAGGATAAACCTGCTAATGAGTCGGCATCAAGTAGTTGTTCGGTATCTTGAATAGCTTGTTTAAAAAAGCAGGGGGACTTTTGCCAATAGAGTTTTAAGAAGTCGGCTTTATCGATAGCTTGAAAGGGAATATCGTACATTTGAGAATCTTTATTAGGTTGGTAATCGGCAAGTATCAATAAACTAATTTAAAAGTGCCGCCCTAAGAGCGGCACTTTGGGTTTAAATATTTTTAGCTTGCTGTACAGCATTTCCGATATAGTTAGCCGGCGTCATCGCTTTTAACTCGTCTTTTGCGGATTCAGGCAGCTCTAGTTGGTCAACAAATTCTCGCATCCCTTGTTGGTCAACACGTTTACCCCGTGTTAATTCCTTCAATTTTTCATAGGGCTTTTCAATTCCGTAGCGTCTCATAACCGTTTGAATTGGCTCGGCTAAAACTTCCCAGTTTTGGTCAAGCTCTTTCATTAGTGAGTCTTGGTTAACTTCTAATTTAGATATCCCTTTTAGAGTGGCTTTGTAAGCGATCAATGAATGAGCTACGCCGAGTCCCAAGGTACGAAGTACGGTTGAATCAGTAAGATCGCGCTGCCAGCGCGATACTGGAAGCTTTTGACCAAGGTGGGTGAATAGCGCGTTAGCAACGCCCAGATTACCTTCGGAGTTTTCAAAATCAATGGGGTTCACTTTGTGTGGCATAGTTGACGAGCCAATTTCGCCAGCTACGGTTTTCTGCTTGAAGTGACCTAACGCAATATAGCCCCAAAGGTCTCTGTCGAAGTCTATTAGAATGACGTTAAAACGTGTCATTACATCAAAATATTCAGCAATATAATCGTGAGGTTCAATTTGGGTTGTATACGGATTCCATGTCAATCCTAAACCTTCAATAAATGACTGTGCAAAAGCAGGCCAATCAACTTCTGGATAAGCTGATATATGAGCGTTATAGTTACCAACGGCACCATTAATCTTACCCATAAGCTGTACATTGCCAAACTGCGATTGTTGGCGTTGCAAACGGGCGACAACATTGGCCATTTCTTTACCAAGTGTTGTTGGTGAAGCTGGTTGTCCGTGTGTACGTGACATAAGTGGGATTTCAGCAAATTGATGTGCTAGGTCGGCGATAGAGTTTGTTATTTCGTCTTGAATATCACATATGACGATTGCCGCTTCTTTTAACATTAGCGAATAAGATAGGTTATTAATATCTTCTGAGGTACAAGCAAAATGGATGAATTCGCTAACGGCGTCTAGTTTTGAGTTAGTTGATATCTTTTCTTTAAGAAAATATTCAACAGCTTTTACATCATGATTTGTCTCGCTTTCTATCGCTTTTACTCGCGCAGCATCTTCAACCGAAAAGTTATCGACAATGGCGTCTAAAAGCTCATTTTCGGTATTCTCAAATATTGGAACTTCTTTGATCGCTTCGCAGTTGGAAAGGGCTTGTAACCAGCGTACTTCAACGTCACTCGATATTTGATGAGACCAAATTCACTAAATATAGCTCGTAGTTCTTTTGTTTTACTTCCGTATCTGCCGTCTGCTGATGAAATGGCCGTTAACGCCGTAAGTTCCATAGAAACCTCTTTAAAATGTGTACACGTTTAATAAAGCGGCATTTTAACACTAACTTTGCGCTAAATGGCATCGATATAGCTCGGAATGTTTTAATCTCAGCAATATTAGTAGCTCTATCGCTTTAAAGCGGCTGTGCTGTGTTAGCGATAACCTGGTATTTCCTTAGTAGTTTTTAATTAACAGCGGTATAACCATCTAAAATAGGCTAACTTAAAGAGCATCGACTATAGTTAATCAAGAGCTAATTTAGAGTTAACGAGTTAGATAATAAGGTGCCAAAACTTAAAGTGAGATAATTAAGCCTTAAATCAAAAATTTATAACAAGTTTACCTATGAGTTTTAAAAAAGAGCGTTGAATTAGTCAATAAAACCTTTAAGATTAACGACATACCTAAAAATTAATAAAAAGGTGTTCGAATGAAGAATATGATTTTTCCTAAAGCCAGCCATTTTCAAATACCAAAGGCGTTGTTTATCGGTGCGTGGAAGGTGTGGTTTAAGCGGTTTGGTGAACATGATGCTTGGCGCAAAGGTAGAATGCCAATTGGTCAAAGCGATGAAAATCTCTCCACCATTATTAATGCGGGTCAGCGGTTTACCCTTGAGGTTGCCTCGAGGCTTATGGTTCCATGGTCATTTAGAGACTGCTCACAAATAGATGAAGCGTTTTTTTTGATGAACCCTGATGTCATCAGACATAGTAAAGTTGGAGGTACTGATGATATTGAAGTGGTCCGATTAACTGACCAAGCAGTCGATTTTTGGGATTCTCTTACCTACCTCGAGCAAGATATGTTTACGGCCTATGCTGAAGCACGAGTCCAAGCCGATATCGAAACACCAAGTGCAGAACCTGTCATTATCGATGATGCCGGTGTTGAAGTGATTGGTGAAGATATCTATCCGCCAGTGATACCCGTAAAGGATGATTCTGATGAGGACTACGCACGGGCATTAGTCGCCTGGATTGATGATGACCCTTTTACGCCAATGTATCAGCGCCAGCCTGCCGGAGAGACGGTTAGTAGTTGGCATGATCGTTTAGAGCACTTTTTTTGGCCAAAACCGCGCAACGGTCTAATGCAGGTTTCCCATTCAGCGGATGCGCTAATGTATCGAGCAGAGCTTCTGGCGAGAGGCATCGATGATGGTGTCGAATGGAATGATGAAGATAAAGCAATGGCGATAAAGACCGCAGAGGAGATATTCCTTCAAGCGGGGGTCCCACAAAAAGACGTGAACTGGGAAAGTATTCAGGATGTTATGAAAGCAGCGTTAAACAAAGATACCAAGTCCAAAGCTAAAATGAATAGCGGGTGGTCTTTGTTGGCTTCGTTCTCGACGCATTGGCTAAATAAGCTTGAAAACAGAACACCTATGATTTGTTGGAATAGCCGCGTGTCTACCTCAATAATATCCCGATTGGACTTTTTGATGGTGGAAGCTGGTTTTGATAGTGTTGGCAGCCGTTTTCCTGAGTTAGGTGTTGTTCAAGGCTGGGGGGGCACAAGGCCGAGAGAAATGAGTTTAAAGTGGCCAGACGGTTATCGTTCGTGGAAAACGGAAGTTGCGGCTAGTGAGTTCGTTGGTCTAATGGTCGACTGTTTGAATAATGATAAGAATGAAGACGGATCCCTTAAGTACGCACAGATGCCTATTCCTACGGGCGGAAGAGCTCCTTGGTCAATTCAAGGTGTTCAATTAGTTTTGTTTTCTGACGGTTATTAAGTATTGCCTTCACAAAATAAGCGCTTTTCATTAGTCGTTAACCGGTAAAGCGTATCTAATCCAAAAGCAAAAAAGCGACCCCAAGGGTCGCTTTTTTAGTTGTTGCAGACAGCGATAGCGCTTAAAACATGCTGAATACAATCTGCGTTAAACAACTACCATCCACACTGACGTTCTTTATTTTGCTCATCCAACCAAACTTTCAATGGCGCAAAATAATCGATGATTGCGGTAGCATCGAGTTCCCGTCCTCCAGTCATCGCTTGAAGCGCATCTTGCCAAGGTTTACTAGAGCCCATTTCTAACATCGCATTGAGTTTAGCGCCCGCTTCCTTGTTTCCGTAGATAGAGCAGCGGTGAAGAGGTCCCTCGTTCCCAGCTATTTTGCATAACTCTCTATGAAATTGAAATTGCAAAATTCTTGCTAGAAAGTAGCGAGAGTAGGGCGTATTGCCTGGAACATGGTATTTTGCTCCCGGATCAAAATCTAACTCTGTTCTTTCTACCGGCGCAGCTATACCTTGGTACTTTTCTCGTAAATCCCACCAACCTTTATTGTATTGGTCCGCTGGAATCTCGCCACTGAAAACTCCCCAACGCCATTTGTCGACTAAAAGACCGAAAGGCAAGAACGAAACACCTTCTAGTGCTTTATTCATCAAAAATGGAAGATCGCCCGAAGCATCAGGCTCTTCGTCAATGAGGCCGATCTCTTTAAGATACTTAGGCGTAATAGATAATGAAATGGTGTCGCCAATAGCTTCATGGAAGCCGTCGTTTGCACTGCCTCGGTATAAGAAGTCCTGTTTTTGATTATAGGCGCGTTGGTAAAAATTATGACCTAACTCATGATGGATGACTGAAAAATCTTCGCCAGTCTTTTTGATACACATCTTAATTCGATAGTCAGTTGTACTAATATCCCATGCACTTGCGTGACACTGTACGTCTCGATCCTGAGGCTTGGTAAACAAAGAACGCTGCCAGAAAGTATCTGGTAAAGGTTCGAAGCCTAATGATTTAAAGAAGGTTTCAGCGGTTCTTACCATTTCTATTTCGTCATATTTTTTGGCCGCTAAACGCTCGGTTACATTTATTCCGGGAGTTTTAGTCTTTGGGGCGACGTCGTCATAGATATTCTCCCAACTTTGAGCCCACATATTCCCCAGCAAATGGGCTGGAATTGGTTTGTCTAGAGCAACAACATCATCTCCGTATTTATCATTTAGTTTTGCCCGTACATGACATTGTAATGAGTCGTAAAGCGGTTTAACTTGACCCCAAACTCTATCCATATCCTCAGCAAACGCATCCGCAGGCATATCATATTTGGAGCGCCACAATGCGCCAACGTCTTTGTAACCGAGTTGGTTAGAACCTTCATTGGCTATTTCTACCATGCGTTGATAGCCTTCACGCATCTGAGGAGAAACTTTGCGCCAATTTAGCCATGCCTCTAACATTTCATTAGGATCGTTTGAATTAGCAAGGGTACCGCTTAAGTCTCCTAATGAGTAACATTCACCGGCTGCGGTACAGCCTTTTGCATAGGTTGCGTCAAGCTGCGAGGTTAACTTAGAAAGTTCTTCTGTTTTTTTCTTATCGGAAGGTGCCGGTAAGGTTAGTCCCATTTTCAACATATCAAGCTTGCGTCGAGTATCATAATCGAGTTCTAAATGGTCGAATTTCTGTGCAGCAACTGCGAGTCGCACGCCTTCAATAGTTGATTCTTCGCTAGCTTTTGCCGCGAGAGCATTGGTATCTTCGGTTACAAAGTTAGCTTGCACCCAAAAGGCTTTGCCGATCATTTCGTAGCTTGCATCAAGGGATTTCTCAGCATCCAGGACAAACTTCTTGGCATCTTCCACCGTTAATTGGGTAGGTTCTGCTGTTACTTCCTTATTGATCTCTTGAGGTGGTTGACAAGCGCTAACCGCCATACCAATACTTAAAATCGTGGTTATCTTGGCAAGTTTGGTTTTTAAATGATGGAAATTGCTGATTGTACTTAAAGGTTTATTCTTCATATAGTTACCTTATCTATTAAATTGTGGTTCTAGTTCTTTGTTAAATTCTTTTCAAATAACAGCCAATGTTCAGATTAGGATCAAATTGTTGGTTTAGAACAACGCAAGGGTATTGAGCAATGCAGGCTAAGCAGAAATACTCTGGACCGTCATTCTCGACGTTATTACTCTAATAGTCAAAAAATATTTAATGAGTTAGTTATTGATGAATGCAAAATATAAATTTCAGCAAACTAAAGCGCCTAGTATTTGTTAACCCGAGAACCGACTATCCTTAAATCAGCTAAATGTCAATTACCAGCTTCTAAAGAAGCCTATTTGCAGTAATCAAACCGCTTAGAACTTTTAAGTTGTGTTAGTTGCCTATTTTTTCCCAAAAAGCGATAAAATTTTATGTTCTATCTTCACTAAAAGTTTAAGTAAGTACGAACTCTCAATGACCGGTTTTTTTACAAGCGCTTTAATAATTATAGGGCACATTGCTTCCGCGGTAAGTCCATTATAGTAACTACCATTACTGACAGAACTAGGGAAAAGATTGTCTCCATCTTCGCCAAAGTATTTTCTCGCAATTTTGCTATTCGGCTCCTTAAATTGTTTGAAAAATTTTAACCGAGCTGTGTCATCGAAGTAATTGTAACTAGTAAACGCCTCTTTAGCACTTACGCTACTCAATAGCGTGTGCAGTCTCTCTTTTTCCTCATTTGAAAGGTACGCGTTGCTCAGTCTAGCAATTTCTAGCGCGTCTCTCGAATAGCCTTTATTGTGAGATTTTGCTTTCTTTGATTGAGGAAGTACGCCGATATCTGCATCAAAACACTCTAAAAAGCCTTCGATTAAGCTGTTTTTCTCGGGAAGAAATGACTTTCCATACCTCTTTACTATTATGTTTTCTTCACCAAAATATTCTGAATAATTGGCTAAAAGTGTCTGCCAGTTAAACGCATTAACGGGTAGAGACTCAAGAAACTCATTAAACGTTAACGACTCACCGATATGTATAAGTTGCGTATACATAGACTCTACAAAATCGTCTTGTTTTCTTAGGTAGACGATGATTTTTACATCAAAGTCGTTAGTTATTTCGGCAAGCTGCTTGGCAATAAGGTTTGAATTGGTATAACCGAGATACGGGCTTCCGCTAAGCCCTTCGTAACTCATCAAATAACTATCGCAGGCGTTATTTTGACCATATCTGGCGATGGTTAATTTTAGCTCTTTTTTGCACTCATTTATAAGTTGACTATCAACGCTAGTACAGGTTTTTAACGTGCGCGTATTCTTAAGGTTTGGTATCCAAACAATACCCTTGCTTTTTAGTGATTCAGCCTTTTCCTTGAGGAATCGTTGAATAGTCGTTGTGCCTGTCTTGTGGGTTCCAATATGCAAATATAACTTCGGTTTCATCGATTTCTTCCTTTCCTTAAATCTGTTCGACTGATTCGTAACTAGAACGTAGGTTGGAACCTTTAATCGTCTGCACAAGGACCCGACTCACGAAGACTAGATTAAAAGGTAATGAAAATCAATCGGTTTGGAGTAAGGGCAAACAATTACCCTGTATTCGATTGTCAACTAACCGTAGATAACCTTTTTTGTACTTGTTAACTATCGCGCACTTTCTGTGATAGGAAAGCTTAAGCTGGAACGTTGTGGACACGTCAATTAAGATGGTGATAGGTACTATTAGAGAGCCAAGTTTGTATTGTGTTCCGAGTTACTCCTTTAGTTAGCCGAGTATTATTGAGAATGTGCCATGAAAATCGATTTTTGTGCGCTACGTCCTTCTAGTTGGTTAAATTTTGTTCTAATATTATTGCAACAGGAAGTGAGTTGTTGTAATCTTTTTTGGTTCACACAGAGTTAGATTGACTAATTTGTCCTTAACTCGAAGAGCAAAATAATAACAATAATTTTTCAAGGTATTGATAACGTTAACCATTTAACTTCCGAAGGTAGTACTGTGAATAAGATTTTAAATAAGCAGCTCGTTTTTCCCGTTTTAGTTTCTCTCTTTGTTTTTCCATTCATTTCAAATGCCGATAATCTCACAGCCGTTGAATTAGAAGAAGTTGTAAAGTTATCGCCTGGTGGCGCTGAACTTCGCCTTAAGGGAAAGGCAATTAAGTCTAACGCACGACAAGCAATTTATGTCGGTGGTCTCTACCTGGAAAATGATGGTGAGTCTGTTAAAGATGTAATCGAAAGCCCAGGAGCCAAGCGTTTTCTGCTTAAAACCGACGATTCTATTGCACCAGAAGCAATGATCCGAGCGATCAATTTAGGTATCAACGTTAATCACACAGAAAGTGAGTTGCAAGCGATAGCACCGTTTTTGAAACAGTTTAATGCAATATGGGATTCAGGTATCACTAAAGGTGATGAAGTTTGTATTGATTACGACCCAGTATCAGGAACTCTGATTTCTATCAATGGTGAACGTAAAGGCGCTATTCCCGGTAAGTTATTTTACAGCGCGTTTCTGAAAACATGGCTAGGCGACAAGCCACTGAATTCCTCAATTAAAAGCCAATTGATGGGTAACTAATGTTTCTTTTGTAACTTAGTTTATTAATCACTAAATCCCGCTTAAGCGGGATTTTTCGTTTTTGGCCTTCAAATTTTGCAGCTAGGTCGTTTGTGTATTTACCAAAGTTGTTTAGCAAGGTAAAATCTCGCGTTAATTGATCGTTAAATAGCTCGTAACCAGCACCTAATCTAAAGTAAATTAAATGCAATATTCTGATTTTAATCAATGGCTTGAAGCCAATATCGGTGAAAACACCCTCATATTTGAACTTTTTATGGCAGTGTTTGTGACATTGTTGGTTAATTTTATATGGCGGCGTGTATACCTAAGGCTCGATAGACAGCTCAAAAAGACCAAGAACACCTGGGATGATGCGGTTCTTATGGCTCTCTCATCGCCGGTATCAGTTCTGATATGGGGTATTGGCAGTTGGATAATATTTAACTATTTACTCCAGGTTGCGGTTCAAAGCGAAATTCGAGACGTGTTTATTGTTTCTGTTGTGGCTTGGTCAATGGTTAGGTTCATAAGGTTAGCGGAGGAAAATTTAATAGAAGCGAGCAAAACCGCCACTAACCAAGATAGGGTAGATAAGTCCACTATTGAAGCAATAAGCAAGTTGTTGCGTGTTTCTGTCAGTATTACGACATTTTTGCTTATTTTACAAAACCTAGGGGTCAGCATTAGTGCTGTTTTAGCCTTTGGGGGGATCGGTGGCATAGCAATTGGTTTTGCTGCAAAAGATTTATTAGCTAACTTCTTTGGTGGTTTGATAATCTATTTAGATAGACCGTTTGCAGTGGGTGATTGGATCCGTTCAAACGATAGAGACATAGAGGGAACCGTGGAATATATTGGTTGGCGTCAAACACGTATTAGAACCTTCGATAAAAGACCGCTATATGTCCCTAATGCAGTGTTTAACAGTATCACCGTAGAAAACCCGTCTCGAATGACCAACCGGCGAATCTATGAAACGTTTGGTGTTAGATATGATGATATCTCGCAGGTAGAGAATATTGTACAGCAGGTAAAATCAATGTTAGAAGGGCGCTCTGACATTGATAATCGTCAGACGCTTATTGTAAACCTTAACCAGTTTAATGAGTCTTCTGTTGATTTTTTTGTATATACCTTCACTAAAACAACCGACTGGGTAAAATTTCACCAGATTAAACAGCAAGTGCTGCTAGCAATTGCTAAAATCGTCGAGTCGAATCAATCTGAATTAGCGTATCCAACTCAACGTTTACAGCTTGAAGATCTGAGAGTTCAAACTCAAGCTGAATAGCATTTCTCTAAGGTCTCTGAGGTTCCGGTAAAATAGACCTCAAGAGAAAAAGGTGGTGTTCTAAGGATTAATCTCGATTTCTAAGAGCTGTGCACAACCGCGTGCAGCACAGTGTCATCTTCGAAATATACAGTAAAATCTTGATAAACCCATTTTGATATTGGAGGTTCACCAACCGCAGCGATTTTTAGTTTTGGTTCTCCAAACATCGAAGCAACGTTTTCTTTCTTTTGACCATTTTTTGGTGTTACAGTCGACTGCTGGTTTGACGATGTTACTTTTGTCGCCAGGGTTTGCGCGTTCACAGGCACAACTACTGCAGCTGCCAGTACCGCTAAACTTAACGAAGAAAACAATTTAGCTAGTTTAAGTTTAACTTGTTGATTATTCATAATTTGCTCCGTATCTAGAATTAAGATTAATATACACTCTTAACCCTTTAATTTAAATAGATTAATTTTATCTTTTATTCGTCTGACTGCTTTAACGACCTAAGTTGTTCAGACTGACTCTTAAAAACGTGTTTAATAATTGCGTCGCGATCAAATTCAGATATCTGCTCAAAGTTGACTGCTATATAAAAACGGTTGCGATCGGCATTTGGTTGACAGTCAACTACGCTGCCTTTAACAGACACATTGTAATAATCTGGAACCAATACAATTTGCAGCTTCAAACGCTGCTTTAACTCCATTTCGGTATCGCTCTCAAAGCGTATACCGCCGCCGCTTAAATCAACTTCTAATAATTCACTAAAGTTTAGGTCGAATTTTGTATTTACATATTCGACTAATTTGATCAGTTGACGGTTAACATAATCCAAGTGATTCATAGTCGATTGGCTTTCTGACTCTAGACTTTGGCTAAAACTGGTATTTTCTTTAATCAGTTCACCTAACAACTTCAAAAGGTGAGTAGATTCAAGCCTGCGGTCTTGTTCTTGATTGTCTGGCTCAAGTGTATCCTCAGCCTCAATTTGTTCAAACTTCACAAATACAGAGTTTTTATTTCTATAGTATTGGCGTCGTTCGTCTTCTGTATGAGGCGCTTGTTCACTCATGTTTTGTTTCCATTTGGTAAACTCTTTCGATTTATAGCATAAATTAAACCTATAAAATGTATTATAGGTCAGAGATTTAAAAGTTTCCGCTAGATTGCGCTATATTCCCGTCGAACAAGGTATCGAACGCGGCTTAATATTGAGTAGCCACGCTTTTCGGTAATTTTAGCTTACAACAATTAGTCAAATGAGTATAAAAAGCCTTTAGGCCGACGCCGCTAGTTGATAGAATCTCGCTGGTTTTTTGACTACATCTGCACATAGTCTAATTAATTCGTTTGTTTTTGATTTCGCTAATATTGAGAATTACATGAAAAAATCCGTTTCGCTAATGATCGGCCTCAGATATACACGAGCAAAAAAGGATAATCATTTTATCTCTTTTATCTCCCTAGTTAGTATGCTGGGGATTGCGCTAGGAATAGTTGTTTTAATAACGGTTATGTCGGTAATGAATGGTTTCGAGTCGGAGTTGCGGGAACGGATTCTAGGCATGGTGCCACATATCGTAATAGGCGATAGGGGAGATGGTTTTGAGGACTGGAAAAGTCTAGAAAAACAGGTACTAGAACATCCTGAGGTGATCGCGGCAGCACCGTTTATTGACGCTCAAGCAATGTTTCGATATCGCAGCTATACCAAATATGGTCTTGTTCAAGGGATACTACCGGAAAAAGAGAAAGACGTTTCAATTGTTGATGATTACATGATTGCCGGTGAGCTCGACTCTCTAAAGCCAGGTGAGTTTGGAATGATTCTTGGTGTCGGTATGGCAAGTAGCTTAGGCGTAAGTCTTGGCGATAAAGTGACATTATTATTAGCGGATGGCGCAACCGTTTCTCCAGCGGGAATTGCACCCCGTTACAAACGCTTCAGAGTTGTTGGTCTGTTTGAAGTTAAGTCCGAACTCGATGGTGTGTTAGCAATGATTCATATGAAAGACGCTGCAGTGCTAACACGCAAAGGTAATAAGGTTTCTAATTTAAGGGTAACGACATCGAATGTTTTAGACGCTCCTTTAACCGCTTTTCAACTTCGCAACATCGTTAGTGATTCTTTTTACATCTCGGATTGGAACTATACCCATGGCACTCTTTTTCGAGCGGTAAAAATGGAGAAAAAGATGATGTTCATTTTACTCGCGTTCATTATCGCTGTGGCGGCCTTTAACATTGTTAGTACCTTAGTGATGGTAGTGACTGACAAACAAGCGGATATTGCTATTTTGCGGACTCTAGGCGCGTCTCCCGCCACAATAATGCGAATTTTTATGGTGCAAGGTAGTTTAAACGGGATCATAGGTACAATTATTGGTGTTATTGGCGGGGTTGCTTTGGCAACCAATTTGGCTGATGTTGTCGCTTTTATAGAAGACTTATGGGGCGTTCAAGTGCTTCCAGCGGATGTTTATTTTATCGGCTTCCTTCCGTCGGTTTTAAAGTGGTCTGATGTATTGAATATTGCTGTGGCTGCATTGTTTATGAGTTCTTTAGCAACATTGTACCCGGCATGGAGAGCGTCGAAGACGAAACCGGCAGAGGCGCTTCGTTATGAGTAATATTTTGGCTACAGGGTTTAGTAAAGGAAAAGCAACGCTATGACCGCAATTTTAGAAGCGACTAATATCAGCAAAACATTTCAAGATGGCTCTAAACGAGTAGAGGTGTTGCATGGGGTTGATATAACCGTCGAAGCGGGTGAGATGGTCGCAATTGTTGGAACATCCGGTTCAGGGAAAAGTACACTATTACATTTGTTAGGTGGTTTGGACTCACCAGACGAAGGCAATGTCCTGGTTGCAGGACAAGATATTCATAAGCTATCTACCAAAAAACAAGGTGAGTTACGAAATAGCCAGTTAGGTTTTGTTTACCAATTCCATCACTTGTTAGCAGAATTTAGCGCCCTAGAAAACGTGATGATACCGCTAATAATTGGCGGCAAGAGTGAAAAAGTTGCTAGGAATAGGGCAGAGGAGATCATTCGTAAGGTGGGCTTAATTGACCGCAAGACTCATACGCCTGGAGAGTTGAGCGGAGGAGAGCGACAAAGAATAGCGATCGCTAGAGCTATGGTTACAAAACCAGCCTGTATTCTAGCGGATGAGCCGACTGGTAATTTAGATCAGCGTACGGCGGAGTCAATTAATGAGTTAATGTTCGAGTTAAATAGGGATGAAAATACCAGTTTTCTGGTGGTTTCTCATGATTTAAATTTGGCTAATCTGATGAGCAGACAGTACGAATTAATTAGCGGAAGGCTATCATTACTGAAAGACGATAGTTGATTGCAAAAAGAAATGCATAAATTTTAAAATTGTTTTTGACAAAGGATTAAAGTGGCTATAGAATGGCGCGCTCTTGAGATGAGACGCTTATTCATAAGCAGTCAAAACTTGAGAAAAGTCTTAAGTCCCCTTCGTCTAGAGGCCTAGGACACCGCCCTTTCACGGCGGTAACAGGGGTTCGAACCCCCTAGGGGACGCCATATTAAAAAGCCCGATTTTATCGGGCTTTTTTTTGCCTTCTTTTCCGTTAAATATTTCCGTGTTTGTATTCTTGATAAAAATAATTAGTGCTAAGATGGTCGTTTAATAGCCGAAAGCAGTAATTAACTATGTCCACTCCAATTGAAATTCTATCCTCAAGAGTCTCTCATCGTAAATTGGTAGCCCCGGCTCCCAGTAAAGAACAGGTCGATGCCATTATGGCTGTAGCGTTAAGAGCGCCAGATCATGCACTGTTAAGACCATGGCGATTTAGAATTTATACCGGTGATGCACTAAAACGGCTAGGCAAACATTTTGCTGCAGCTAGTGCAAATGCCGACCCATCGATTGATACCGACAAATTAGCAAAAATTGAAGCGAAGTCGCTGCGTGCGCCGATGATAATAATTGTATCCGTTATTGTTAAAGAGCATAAAAAGGTCCCGGAAATTGAGCAGTTTTTATCCGCTGGTGCTAGCGCGCAAAACATTTTAATGGCTGCTCATTTTCAAGGAATTGGAGCGATGTGGAGAACGGGCTCTCTTTGCTTTAATCCTTTCATGAAAAAAGAGTTAGATATGGAAGAAAATGAATCGATTATTGGTTTTATCTACTTAGGAACAGAAGAGGGCGATAAGAGACCGATTAAGGCTGTTGAGCAGGGTGATCACGTTGTATGGTATAAGGATTAGTCTGGAAGTATGGCCCGCTTGAGGTGTGTCAAGCGGGTAAATGTTCATGCAGGCTAGTAAACGCTAGTTAAAATTCCGCGCTATTTGGAACTCGAGGAAATGGGATTACGTCGCGAATATTTTGCATGCCAGTAGCGTACAGAACAGCCCTTTCAAAACCTAAACCAAAACCAGAATGCGGCACTGTACCGTATTTTCTTAGGTCCCTGTACCACCAGTATTCTTCTTTAGGTAGCCCCATTTGATCAAGTCGAGCATCAAAAACATCGAGTCGTTCTTCGCGTTGCGAGCCACCTACCAACTCACCGATACCGGGAGCGAGTATATCCATCGCTGCGACAGTTTTCTCGTCGTCGTTCATGCGCATATAGAAAGCTTTAATGTCTTTTGGGTAGTTCATTAAGATAATAGGCCGGCCGACTTTCTCTTCCGCTAAATATCGCTCGTGCTCGGACTGTAAATCAACTCCCCAGCTAACCGGATACTCAAATTTCTTTCCAGAATCTTCAAGAATCTTAATTGCATCGGTGTAATCCATTCGCTCAAAATCATTATTTACAACGGTTTCCAGTCTATCGATAACTGTCTTGTCGACACGTTGATTAAAGAACGCTAAATCGTCGCCGCGTTCATCTAGAACAGCTTTGAAGATATAACGCATCATTGCTTCCGCAACGTCGGCATTTTTCTGAAGATCGGCAAAAGCAATCTCAGGTTCCACCATCCAAAACTCCGCTAAATGGCGAGTTGTATTGGAGTTTTCTGCTCTGAACGTTGGTCCAAATGTATAAACTTTAGACATCGCTAAACAATAGGCTTCGACGTTCAATTGTCCTGAAACCGTTAGAAACGATTCTTTGCCAAAGAAGTCCTGGGAATAATCAACTTTACCAGCGTCATTCAGTGGCAAGTTGTTTTGATCTAGAGTACTGACGCGGAACATTTCGCCGGCACCTTCACAATCACTGGCGGTAATAATGGGTGTATGGATCCAATTAAAGCCTTCCCCGTGCATAAAACGATGGGTAGCTTGTGCTAAGCAGTTACGAACTCTCGTTACCGCACCAATTGCATTGGTTCGAGGACGAAGATGGGCAACGGTACGGAGGTATTCCATGGTATGAGGTTTGGGTTGAATCGGGTAACTAGACGGATCTTCAACCAAACCTAGTACTTCAACGGTAGCTGCTTGAATTTCAAAGCTTTGCCCTTTTCCTTGAGAAGCGACTAATTCTCCGGTCACCACCAAAGAGGCACCGGTTGTTGCCTGAAGAATATCAGAGGAGTAATTATCAAGTTCGGCCGGAGCAATTATTTGAATTGGGTTGAAGCATGAACCGTCATGTAAATTAATAAACGAGAAGCCTGCTTTGGAGTCTTTTCGGGTTCTTACCCAACCTTTGACCGTAACTTCGCTGCCTGCTGCAACTTCACCGCCTAACAATGCCGATATCGACCATTGCTTACTCATCATATACCTCAAAAGTGTTATTACTTAAATTTGAAAGGGATTCTAACCTTGAATGGCGCATACTTCCACCGCTAATTAGGCACAAAACATGCCGCCATTTGCTAATTCACCTTACCAGACTAATTCCGCATTTTTGAATACTCGCTTCAAAAGGCATTGCCGGATAGAAGCTAGTAGCTATGTGCTTGGCTTTTAGAACCAAAAGATATTTGAATTTAGCGGCTATAAGTTCAGAATTTGGATGCTCATTACGGATTCCAAATAGCGCTTGTTGTTACTAGGCCGGCGACAGATTCTATTGGATTAGCTAGTCCAAAACCTAATGACAAACGTAAATATGATTGCTGCCTTAAATATAATGACCGCTGTAAATCCAAAGAATCTCGAGCCTCTCGTTTTTTTTGGGTTGCAGATTAGAAATGAACATTTAACTTGAACGAACGAACGATGAAAGATACTAATCCATACCCATTACTTCTGAAACAATTACAAGCTCTATTAGCGGGTGAATCTAATATGGTAACTAATCTGAGTCAGTTCGCTAGTTTTGTCTACCATCATTTAGAAACGTTGAATTGGGCGGGATTCTACCTAAACCATCGAGACCAACATTTACAGCTAGGTCCTTATCAGGGGTCTGTCGCCTGCACCAAAATTCCTTTCGGAAAAGGGGTATGTGGGACCGCTGGGTCCGCGATGCGTAGTTTAGTTGTTGATGACGTCAACCAATACGAAGGTCATATTGCTTGTGATTCTCGTTCTCAATCAGAATTGGTATGTCCTCTCATAGTTAACCAGCAACTTGTCGGCGTATTTGACCTTGATAGTCCGATAACGGCTCGGTTTTCTGAAACCGACAAAATAGGCATAGAGTCACTGGTTCAAGTGCTTATTGATAATACGAATTGGGGGAATTTGGTTGAACAGGTTGCTTAATCGCTAAGTTTGCAACAAACAACCTGTTTATGAAAAATCATCAAAGAAGCTACTACAAGCTTTAGTGATTAAAGCCCATCTCGTTTTTTAACTTTTTCGGCAAGTCAGGCAGCTCAGAGCGTGGTATTAGGAACGTAGAAATGTTAAATAGTTCGCGGAAAAAACGGTTATTTTGGGTTGTTTTGCTCAGATAGTCGTGACCAGAAGAGCCACCGGTACCGATTTTGGCACCAATCATACGGTGAACCATTACCGTGTGGCGATGACGCCACTGGGTGAAAAGTTCATCGATATCGGTGAGTTTCTCTAGCAGTTGATACGGCTGCTGAAAGGCTGGTTCATCACGGTAAAGGTTGATAAAAATTGCAGCGAGTAGCGATTGTCTATTCATTCGTACCGACCCGTCGTTGACTAATTGGTCAAAGGTGTTTTGATCAAACAATGCTTCGAATTGCTCTCTGGTCTTTTTTAAGTCATTAACTTGAAACTCTCTATCCTTGTCACTCAAATAGTCAACTTTACTCACAATATCAAGGTCACGTTTAATCATTTCGTCAAGAGCCGTTTGATAGGAGCTGACAAAGGAGAAGTTATCGTTCTCAAGAAATGGCATACGTGCTAACCAAGTTTCAATTAGGTCAAAAAGACTAGGTTGTTCCTCTAAATCCATAAGATAGGTTCTATCTTTCTCGTTTAAGCGGTTATAGAAGGATTTCTTATCGAAATTTATTCGGTATTTCATCTTTAGGCCGAGTAATATTTCAATCTCCTTGAACTGAAGACTTTGGAAACCACTGGCGGGAATAAGGTAGTCACGAAAATCGAGAAAATCGAGAGGCGTCATTGTTTCTAAAATGGAAATTTGGTCATTAAGCACTTTTTGAATTTTTATGACTCTGTCTAATCGTTGGATTATTTTTCCGTAATTTTTCTCGTCAAGTTCAGGCGCACTAAATAAAACAATGATTGAGCGAAGTTCGTGCAATACCTGTTTAAACCATAGTTCATAGGCTTGATGAACAATAATAAACAGCATTTCATCATGAGCTTCGTTTTCTTGGTATTGTCCACTAACCGGGTTTTGGGTGTCTAAAAAACGGTTTAGGTCGAGATACTCGCCATAATAACAAGGAGTTTGATTTTTTTGCATAGCGCACATAACAGGCTGCTCTTTAGGTGTTTTTAATTATGCAGGCATACTAACATCGTTATTGTTACAGACCAATTCCGATCAACAAAAATACTGAAAATCTGTGTAATTTTTGGGTGAACTAACTGAATTTTTTGCGTACAATAGCAGGATTGTATCTAACTAAAGATATCAAATATAATAAATAATCTAATGCATTGATTTGTATGGTGTTTTTAGCATAAGGAAATAAAATGTACGAGTCGTATTATAAGCTGACGGGAAAACCATTCCAGCTTGCGCCAGATCCTTTTTTCTTTTTTGGTAGTAGTACTCATAAACGAGCGTTAGCTTACTTAAAGTATGGGTTGTCACAAGGCGAAGGTTTTATTGTTGTAACTGGTGATGTTGGTACCGGTAAGAGTACCTTGGTTAGAACGCTTTTTCATTCGTTAGAAGGAAAAGATGATGTAGTCGCCGCTGAGTTAATAAATACTCAGCTAGACTCTACCGATATTTTGCGCATGGTCGCGGCAGCCTTTGGTTTAGCTCATAAAGATAATAAAAAGTCATCACTCTTAAAGAACCTTGAGAACTTTTTTGTCGCTAGAAGCAAAGATGGAAAGCGTTGCATGCTAGTAGTCGATGAAGCTCAAAATCTTCCATTTGAAACTATTGAAGAACTGCGAATGCTATCTAATATGGTTCACGATGGTAAAACATTGCTTCAAATATTCTTGCTAGGGCAATCTGAGTTCCGAGAAAATTTACGCGCTCCCGTGCTAGAGCAAGTAAGGCAACGGGTAACTGCGTCTTATCACCTTGCGCATTTAGATGGTGAAGAAACACAGTCCTATATTGAACATCGTCTGTCAAAAGTAGAATGGGACAACAATCCATCGTTTACGGCAGAAGCCTTCCAATTGATCTATGATTTCAGCGAAGGTGTTCCAAGGATTATCAATACCACCTGTGACCGCTTGTTGCTGTACGGATTTCTTGAGGAAAAGACCAAGATAGACGGTGAGATTGTTAAGCTCGTTACTGAGGAGATTATAGCTGAGAACGATGCAGGTAAAGAATCAGCTGCCAAAGAAATTGCGCTTAAGAAAGAAGTAAACCTGCCGGAAGACGCTACGCCGATGGATGTGCGTGTCCATCAATTAGAACGAGAAATGGAAGATCTCAAGAAACGATTTAGAAAAGAAAGGGATTTTATGAGAAAAATAGTACAAATCTCACTTAATTTTGAAGATGACTAGCTATTAGGCTAAATAATAAATTACATAACGTAAGTGACTCATTTATTGGAGAACAGCAAAAAAGGTGCCTATGGCACCTTTTTTGTTTATATCAATTTACCGTAAAAATACTTATCAATTAATATTGAGGTGGATATTGCTATCTCTCTTCAATTGATTTTACGTCGCGCTCTTTTTTACCGGTATAAAGCTGGCGAGGACGACCGATCTTTTGAGTCGGCTCAGCGATCATTTCCGTCCAATGCGATACCCAACCAACGGTTCTAGCAAGTGCAAATATAACAGTGAACATATTCATTGGTATACCAATAGCGTTTAGAATGATTCCTGAGTAAAAATCAACGTTTGGATATAGTTTTCGTTCAACGAAATAGGGGTCTTCCAAAGCAATTTTTTCTAACTCCATAGCAACTTTCAGAATCGGGTCACCGGCTTTCCCTGTCGCTTCCAGTACTTCGTGGGCACTATCTCTCATAACTTTCGCTCTAGGGTCGAAGTTTTTGTAAACCCTATGTCCAAAGCCCATTAGCCTAAAAGGGTCATCCTTGTCTTTTGCTCTTGCTATAAATTCAGGGATATTTTTAACGTCACCTATCTCAATAAGCATACGTAGACAGGCTTCATTAGCTCCGCCATGCGCTGGGCCCCACAAAGAGGCTATACCTGATGATATACATGCAAAAGGATTTGCTCCAGATGAACCAGCTAGTCTAACGGTTGACGTTGAACAATTTTGTTCGTGATCAGCATGAAGGGTAAAGATACGGTCCATTGCTTTTACAAGAATAGGGTCTGGTTTACCATCGTGTGATGGCATAGAAAACATTTGGTTTAAGAAGTTTTCGGCATAACTCATTTCGTTACGAGGGTATACAAATGGCTTGCCAATGCTGTAGCGATAGCACATTGCGGCAATCGTCGGAACTTTAGCTAACAGTCTGAACGCACTCTTTTCTCGATGAGACTGATTGTTGATATCTAATGAATCGTGGTAGAAAGCTGACAACGCGCCAACTACTCCAACCATAATAGCCATTGGATGTGCGTCTCTTCTAAAGCCGTTGAAGAAATGAGTGAGCTGCTCATTGAGCATAGTGTGATTGTTGATTCGGTCTAAGAAAGCACGCTTCTCGGTTACATTTGGAAGTTCGCCGTTTAACAATAAATAACATACTTCCATAAAATCACAGTCTTCGGCCAATTGATCGATAGGATAACCGCGGTATAAAAGAATGCCTTTATCACCGTCTATATAAGTGATTTTAGATTCACATGAAGCAGTAGACATGAATCCAGGGTCATAGGTGAAAACCCCGTTTTTTACTAAGCTTGCTACGTTAATTACGTCGTTACCAAGACTCGGAGAGTAAACGTCTAAATCGAGCGTTTCTCCGTTTGGTAAAGTTAACTTGGCATTTTTTGCCGTCATTGTAGACTCCTGAGTATTTTATCTGCACTCAACACTGTTTGTTACCCTGTTAAGTGGTCGTTTTATCCGAATGTCGTTGGCTCTAAAGACCTAGGACTGAAGATTTTGTGATTTTTTGTATAAGTACTAGTTTCAGAATAACACGAATTGGCCTATATGGGCGTAGAATCGAGCACTGAATCCCCATCGAATGAAAGAAAATGAACATGTTTTCGACAAGTATAGGCGGCTACTATAGAAGTTATATAAAATTTGTCAAATAGAATAATCTGAATTATGGCTCTGTTCGTAAGTTGTCGATAGGATGGGTTGATAGAAACGCTTTATTTCGAGATTACATTTGTATTCAGTAGGTTAGCCGATTATAATTGCGCCCACGTTTGTGACGCCCAAAAATGTATGCTCCAGCGTATTACTTGAGTATCAAAAAGTGTCATAGTCGATAAATACTCAGCAATCGTCGTCACGTTTGCCTAAACTTAGACGTCGTTCGCTCCTAAATTCACAAACATCGAGAAGAATTGATATCGTGAAAGATAACAGACCTGGTAACGTAACTCTCGCCACTATGGCGAACATGAAATGGCCGATAACCTCCTTATCCTCAATCTTACACAGGATCACCGGAGTTCTTTTGTTTTTAGCCATCCCTTTTAGTTTGTGGGCATTAGAAAAAAGTCTTTCCTCTCAAGCTGAATTCAATCAAATCAAAGGCATGTTAAGCGGAGGATTCTCCAGGCTAGTTTTGTGGCTAATTTTAGCCATGTTGGCCTACCACATAATCGCTGGTGTAAGGCACCTGCTTATGGATGCCGGTATTGGTGAATCACTTGAAGGCGGTGTATTAGGTTCTAAGTTGGTCATTATACTAGGCGTAGCAAGCGCCATAGGGTTAGGAGTTTGGTTATGGTAAGGTCAGTGACGAGTCTAGGTAGAAGCGGATTACACGATTGGATGATCCAGCGAGTAAGCGCGGTATTGTTGGCCGCTTATACGGTTTACCTTTGCGCTTTTTTATTTTCAACTGCCGAAATGAGTTTCACGGTTTGGCAAGCATTATTTTCTCAAACATGGTTTAAGATATTTTCCTTTTTGGCAATTGTTTCCTTATGTTTTCATGCCTGGGTAGGATTGTGGGTAATATCCACAGATTATTTAAAGCCGGTTTCGATTCGGTTGATATTTCAGGTTTTAGTCATTGTTTTGTGTATTGCGTTTCTTTTGTGGGGCGCTCAAATTTTGTGGAGTTTTTAAATGACCGTTCCTATTCTTAATTTTGACGCAGTCATCGTAGGAGGCGGCGGAGCCGGAATGCGGGCTTCTTTGCAACTCGCAAAGTCTGGACAAAAAGTAGCATTAATATCAAAAGTTTTTCCAACACGCTCGCATACTGTTTCTGCGCAGGGTGGTATAACAGTTGCGCTAGGAAATAGTCATGACGACGATTGGCGCTGGCACATGTATGACACCGTTAAAGGTTCTGATTACATCGGTGATCAAGATGCTATCGAATATATGTGTCAGGAAGGTCCTGATGCTGTGCTGGAGCTTGACCACATGGGATTGCCATTTTCTCGGTTAGACAACGGTAAAATTTACCAACGACCGTTTGGAGGTCAATCTCTTAACTTCGGTGGTGAGCAGGCAGCTAGAACCGCCGCCGCAGCTGATAGAACCGGTCACGCTCTTCTGCATACTTTGTATCAACAAAATTTAGCGGCTAAAACCAATTTTTTTAATGAGTGGTATGCGGTTGATCTCGTCATGAATGATGAAGGTCAATGTTGCGGTGTTATTGCAATGTCCATTGAAACTGGAGAGGTTGTCCAGTTTAAATCGCGAGCAACAGTATTTGCTACCGGCGGCGCTGGAAGAATTTATCAATCGACGACCAATGCATTGATTAATACTGGAGACGGTGTGGGCATGGCATTGAGAGCAGGTATACCCGTTCAAGATATGGAAATGTGGCAGTTCCATCCTACCGGTATAGCGGGAGCAGGAGTTCTTGTAACTGAAGGTTGTCGTGGTGAAGGTGGTTATTTGATCAATAAGGATGGCGAACGTTTTATGGAACGTTACGCTCCTAATGCGAAAGATTTAGCGGGTAGAGACGTTGTAGCACGTTCTATGACTAAAGAAATATTGGAAGGGCGAGGGTGTGGTCCAAACGGTGATCACGTAATGCTTAAACTTGACCATCTTGGGGCAGAAACATTAAATAAGCGACTACCAGGTGTTTGTGAGCTATCTAAAACATTTGCTCATGTTGACCCTGTTGATGCACCAATTCCAGTTATACCAACCTGTCATTATATGATGGGTGGAATACCAACCAATAAGTACGGTCAGGTAATCTCCAAGAAAAAAGATGGCGATGAACATATTGTTACCGGTCTTTATGCGGTTGGTGAAGTTGCCTGTGTATCAGTGCATGGTGCTAACCGTTTAGGTGGTAACTCACTGCTTGATCTTGTTGTATTTGGTCGCGCCGCCGGCTTGCATCTTGAAGAGTCGTTAGCGGGTGGACTAGTTCAGTCGGAGTGTAGCGGTGAAAATGTTGAAAGCGCATTAGCTAGAATTAGACGATGGGAAGAAGCGGAAACTGGCGAAGATCCAGTAGCTATCAGAGCCGAAATGCAACAAATCATGCAGAATAGTTTTGGTGTATTTAGAACCGGCGAGTTGATGGAAAAGGGCATGGTCGAGCTAGAAGCCGTGGCTAAACGTTTAGAAACCGCGTTGCTATCCGATAAGTCAAAAGCCTTTAATACGATGCGAGTTGAGTGTCTTGAGTTAGATAATCTAATGGCGATTGCAAGAGCGACAGCTAAGGCTGCTAACTTTAGAGAGGAAAGTCGCGGCGCTCATAGCCGTGAAGACTTCCCTGAAAGAGATGACGATAACTGGCTAACTCATAGCCTTTACTACCCTGAAACCCATGATATGGATCGCCGTGAAGTTAATATGCAGCCGGTTACTGTTGATGCGTTTCCGCCTAAAGCTAGAACTTATTAATCAACATTTAGCAATTTAGGTAGTTTGTTTTGTTTGGCACGTTTGTTTTATAGCGTGCTTAATTAGAGATTAACACGAGTAGCAATAATGAAATTTTCGATTTATCGATACGACCCAGATACAGACAAGAAACCTTACATGAAGGATTACGAACTCGCTATTGAGGCAGGTT
>CAJQOL010000124.1 GCA_905479925.1 uncultured Kangiellaceae bacterium
TTTTGCGAGCGTACTATACCAAAATTAGAGCTCTAAGTGAGCTACATCTTGGGTAAAAATTAACTAAAAATAGCGATCAACTAGCTTTCCATAGTGAAAATAGCCCCACTGTCCTACTCGTCTGAATTTTGCGAAGGGGAATAATGGTAACTCTCTGCTAAATAGCGGATTGTTAGGCATTTCTATTCCGGCAACTCTTTGCGCTAAACGTTTACCCGCTTGCACTGCAAACGACACGCCATTGCCACAATAACCCATGCTATAAAAGACATTTTGGTGATCATCGGCCTGGCAAATATGGGGAAGATCATCTAATGCTATGCTAATCCAGCCAGACCATGAGTACTGATAGTTTACATTCTTAAATGCTGGAAAGCTGGTGCGTAATACGTTTAATAGTCGTTTCGCAAAATAAGGGTTATCAGCATCTTTACCGGAAATTGCGCCGCGTCCTCCGAAAAGTAGTCGATTGTCTGGTAGCTTACGAAAATAATACTTAAGCGCTCGGGTATCCATTACAACATTGTCAGTTAGGAAATTTGCCGCTGACAGCTGGGTATCAGTCAGTGGCTCGGTGACGATTATTTGCGAAAGAACCGGTAATGTTCGATTATCAACGGACCAATGAAATCCTTTAGGGGTATAACCATTAGTCGCTATGACGACTTTTTTAGCAGTTACTGTACCGTTTGGAGTATGTAATTGTTGGCGTTGTTGTCCGTGATTGGAGGTTGTACTCCAAGAAGTAACGGGACTACCGGTGTGAATTCTTGCGCCAGCTTGCTGTGCTAGTTTTTGATAGCCGTTAGCCAATTTTAATGGATTGATACCGTAGCCATCGTTGAATCTAATCGCTCCGTGAGCATCTAAACTATCAAAATAATCTTGCTTCAATTGCTCAGAGGTTAAAATTTCAGTTTGGTATCCAAATTCATCGGCTAGCATTTTTGATTGTGCAATTAAGCCAGACACCATAGAGGGTTTATGAGCCACCCTCAAATAACCTTTTGACTGAGCGTCACAGTCAATTCCTTCAGCTATCAGGTGGTTGACGGTTTCTACTCCTTCGCAAACTTCGTTGTATATGGCCTGAGCGGTGGGTTTGCCCCATTGTGAAATCATCTTTGCATATGGTTTACGCCCGGTGGACTTTAAGATAAAACCAGCGTTTCTGCCGCTACAGCCCCAAGCCGTTCGATTAGCTTCTAATAAAAGGGGCTTAATATTGTGCTGCCTCGCTAAATGCAGAGCACATGACAAACCAGTATATCCACCGCCGATGATAGCGACATCAACATCTAAGTCACCATCAATGGGACCATCGCACGAGTTAAGCGAGCCAGAATTGTTTGCCCAATAACTTTCGGGGTAGGCTTGGTTTTGACCAGGAGACTGGTGTTTTAACGGGTCATACATAAGAGAGCCTAGCTTGTGATTGTACGGCAATTGGATTAATAGGCTCGGATTATGGCAAAATAAACGGCTAGAAGGAACAAGCATGAAGCTAAGTCGAACGCTATTTTTAGGTTTAGTGATAGAAGAAAATTAAAATTGCTCTATTTGGACAATACCTTGGGCAATAGCTAACCCATTGAGAAATCAATGATTAACTAGATAAAGATTGGTTTGGATTAATTCTATGAGTCAACATCTTAAACTCGCGCCACTTAGCGAAGAGTACTTTGAGCGAGTTATCGAATTGGGAAACCGTGTGCACGGCGCGGCTTATTTGACCCCTGAAATCATTGCAAACATTGACCAGAAATCTCGCAAAGAGGGAATCAGTTGCAGTTTCGTTATGCTCGACTGTAAACCTGCAGAAGCTAAAGAAGCTAAAGAAGCTAAAGAAGCTAAAGAAGCTAAAGAAGCTAAAGAAGCTAAAGAAGCTAAAGAGACGAAAGTCGTCGGATTTCGTTTAACTTACGCTCCGGGAAATTGGCAGGTCGACCAGTGGTGCTCTGAGGACAAGTGGAAGCTAACCATCGATCAACTGTGTTATTTCAAGAGTAGTACCGTTGATGCTGATTATCGCGGATGTGGGGTGGCTAAAAGCATGTTATATGCATCCGTGGATGCGGCTAAACAGCAAGGTGCCCTAGGGGGTATTTGCCATACTTGGATGCAAAGTCCGGGAAATGCCGCTTATCATTATTTTATTAAATGCGGCGGCCAGCATTTAGAGACTTACCCTAACCGCTGGTTAGAAGATAGTATTGCCGGATATCGTTGTGTCGTTTGCGGTACAGATGTTTATTGCCATTGCGATGCAGGAGAGATGATTCTGTATTTTGACCAACTAAAGCGTTAATGATTACTAAGCTATCATTACAGGATAAACAAGCAGTACAGGATAAACACAGGAACCATCATGCAAAATGACAATGAGCTTAAAAGCAAAATAACGAGTTCCGCCGGTAAAGTCAGTTCGACCTTGGACTTACAGACCTTTTTGCCATACCGCATGTATCGTTTGGCGGCTCAAATGTCGCAGGCGGGTCATAAACTTTCTGATCTGTTAATCCAAAGCGGGGTGCCGATCGGCGAAAGAGAATGGCGAATTATCTCTGTTTTGGGGTCCTATGGAGGATTAACTAACAGCCACGTTGCTGAAGCGCTTAGAACCGATGCAGCAACTGTTACTCGAGGAGTTAAAGTATTAAAGAACCTAGATTTTGTGGCGACTAAAAACTCCAAACGAGATCGCCGAAAAGTACTGATTTATTTAACTCAAAAAGGTGCGGATTTCCATGATCAAATCACCCCTAAACGGATTGAAACCGGCGATCAGATAGAATCTTGTTTTTCTGTAGAAGAAAAGCAACAACTGCATCACTTGCTAAATAAGTTAGATAGACACTTGTATCATTTGGAAAATGAACTTGAAGACGAGTGGGAGTAGACGTTGCATTCTTAGCGATGCTTAAAAGCGCCAAAGTCGGTTAACCGAACTAGCTACTACTTTACGCAGTCAATTTTTTACCTTATCAAATCTGGAAAAAACATGAGACGGAATAAAATCAATAAGAAAACAGCCATCATCGCGTGTATTACAGCTTCACTCTTGATAGCCGGCTGCGGCCAGCAGCCCCCTGAAGAAGCCCCTCAAAAAACATCGCAGCAGGAAACTCCTGAAATAAACAAAGTTGACGAAAATAAACTACAGCAAACCTTTGAACAAGCAACAAAAACGTTGTTTAAATACCGGGCAGTTTCGGCGACTTTGTTTGGAGTATCTGATGAAACCGCGGGATACCATTATAAGTCTGAAATGGAAGATTATAGTTCCTCCCAGGAAATGCAATTGCGAGGTGAGTTAGTCCAGCTGTCCAACCGTTTAAAAGAGCTGACAACCGATACTACGCAAGATGAAGAGAACCGCCGAGTCGTCGCCGATATTATTGACTACTTTTCGGGGGCTCAGGGTATGCCCGTTGGTTATATTGATCCTTGGATGGGACACTCGGCGTTTGTAGCTAATCAAATCAATGGGCCGCTTATTGATGCACCAAATAATTTGATTAATAGTCATACGGTTAACTCAGAAGCTGATGCCAGTGATTTTCTTGCACGACTAAATGCTTTCGAAAACATGTTAGCTAGCATTAACCAAAAAGTGCTTAACGATGCTGAGAATAACTGGATACCACCTAAAATTATTCTTCAAAAGACGATTAACTATCTGGATGGTTTTGTAAAAAACAAAGTAGAAGACAATTCTTTGCTGACGAGTTTCAAGAGTAAGTTAGGAGGGGTCGCTGAGCTAAATGAGAAACAACGTAAGCAGTTTTATAACGACGCAAAATCGGCGTTAAGTAGCAAGGTTTATCCTGGTTACCAAACTATTTTAGATACATTAACGGGACTATTACCCAAAGCCACTACGGAATCAGGTATTTGGGCGCAGCCCGGTGGCGAAGCGTTTTATCAATATTCGGTTAGCAAGCTTGGTGATACCGATTTGACGCCGGTAGAAATCCACGATATTGGCTTACGGGAAGTCGCTAGAATTTCCGCAGAAATGGAGCAAATATTGGTGGCGGAGGGTTATACAGAAGGCAGCGTAGGCGAGCGGGTAAATAATTTAGTAAAAGAAGACCGATTTGTTTATGAAGACAGTGAAAAAGGGCGAGAGGATTTACTGCAGTTTTTAAGGGATTCAATCAAAGAAATTGAATTATTAATGCCTCAACAATTTGAAAGTGTGCCTCCCTATCCTGTAGAGGTTAAACGTATACCGATTGCCACTCAAGATTCAAGTGCAGGAGGTTATTACACGCCACCGGCCATTGATGGCAGTGTACCTGGTATTTACTGGATAAATTTGAAAGAGATGACCGCTAATCCAACCTATGGTCTAAAAACTTTAACTTATCACGAAGCAGTGCCCGGGCATCATTGGCAAGTAGCGTTAAATATGGCACAGGAGCAAATGCCATTGTTACGTCGAATCGCACCTTATAATGCGTATGTTGAAGGATGGGCGCTTTATTCTGAACAGGTGGCATATGAGATGGGCTTGTACAAAGATGATCCTTTTGGCAATCTCGGCCGTTTACAGGCGGAGTTATTTCGTTCCGTTAGACTGGTTGTAGACACGGGAATGCATGCCAAAAAGTGGTCCCGTGAGCAAGCCATTGAATATATGGCGTCTACCACAGGAACTGCGCCATCGGATGTTGTTAGCGAAATTGAGCGCTATATGGTCTGGCCTGGTCAGGCGTTAGGTTATAAGTTGGGGATGTTAAAGATCTTATCGTTAAGAGAATACGCACAATCAAAACTTCAAACCGCCTACGATAGTAAACAATTTCACGATTTAATTTTGCTTTCAGGAGCGGTGCCTATGAGTGTTTTAGACGAAAAGGTCAAAGCTTGGGTTGAAACTTTTCTATAGGGCCATTGCCGAACGTCTCTAATTCTTTCTAAACGGCGTTTTTCTATGGCAAGCCCTTTGACATTAATCGCCCCAGAATTGCTTGATGTTATCTGGGGGTTCCTCTTTTAATACTCAAAAAGGATCTTAACATCGGTTTCTCTGATTGATTGAACTTCTCTTTTTTCCGCTGTCCTGCTTTATCGTGGTTTCGCTGCGTTGTTAGCTTGAACGGTTGCAATGCTAACGCGGTCCAAGTTGGATGGGGCGAAATTAACCGGATCTAAATCGATAAAGATTGCGTATACACCCATGTTCTCAAACCAATGAATAATCACATCAATTGATTAAACGATTCTGTGAAACAACTCTGTGAAACTACTATGCCAAATGCTGTAATAAAAATTACTAACCTGAGATTAAGGACTTATATAGGCTTTAACGAGGATGAAAAAAAGAAACTTCAGGACATTGTTATTAACTTAGAAATTCACTATCCGGCTAATAGTTTGTGTTTAAGTGATCACGTTCCAGAAGCGCTTGACTATAAATGTATAACCAAAAAAATTATCCAACACGTTGAGGATGGTCGGTTTTTATTGTTGGAGAAATTAGTTTCCGATGTACTTAACATCTGCACAGAACACGAAGTTGTAACTTTCGCTGCTGTAACCATCGACAAGCCACACGCGCTGCGATTTGCAGATTCTGTATCGCTCACTTTGCAAAAACACTGCAAATAACAATTTTTAAGGAATCAACAATGATCACACCGGAAGCACAGCTTGTAAAAAAAGTGCTAATTGAGCAAGGGTTAGAAACACCACTCATTGAAAGTGAATTAACGTCGGAGCAAAAATACCAAAAAATTAAAGGATTATTTACCGAGGTCGTTGCTACTTTAGGACTTGATCTAAACGACGACAGCCTCTGCGAAACGCCTCATCGAATAGCAAAAATGTATGTTCATGAAATTTTTTCAGGACTGGACTATGGGAACTTCCCAAAAATAGCCGTCATTGAAAATAAAATGAATGTTGATGAAATGGTTAAAGTCGATAAAATCGATCTTACCAGTACCTGCGAGCACCATTTTATTACTATCGACGGTATGGCAAAGGTTGCGTACATACCGAAAAACAAGATTATTGGATTATCCAAAATTAATCGAGTGGTCAGGTTTTTTGCGCAACGACCTCAGGTTCAGGAGCGATTGACACAACAGGTTCTAATAGCTCTGCAAACCTTACTGGAAACAGATAATGTGGCTGTGAGTATCAAGGCCACTCACTATTGTGTTAAGTCTCGAGGTGTGCAAGATAGTAATTCGGAAACTTCAACAACCGCGCTTGGAGGTATATTTAAGTCGAATGTCCATACCCGCGCAGAATTTATAAGCTAAATAAACAGGTCTCTTAGTGGATAACAAACAGATTGTATTGATAACTGGCGTTGGTAAGCGCATTGGTTTCCAATTAGCCAAACACTTACTGTCGAAAAATTATCGAGTGATAGGGACCTATAGAACTCGATATTCCAGTATTGATGAACTCGAAGAGCTAGGAGCTGCTCTCTATTGTTGTGACTTTTACGACAAGGTTGCGTTTGATTCTTTTGTAGAACATATACAAAACAGTCACGATTCGCTACGGGCAGTTATTCATAATGCTTCTGACTGGTTACCAGACAACTGCGAGCATCCCTCTGACACCGTATTTGAACGCATGATGCAGATACATGCACAAACACCCTATTTACTTAATTTAGCCCTTTCTCCTTTATTAAAAGCGAGTAAAGCCTCGTTTAAAGATATTATTCATTTTACAGATTATGTTGTAGAAAAAGGAAGTAAGAAACATATTGCTTATGCGGCAAGTAAAGCGGCCTTAGATAATTTAACCTTATCTTTTGCGGCCTCTTTAGCACCAGACATTAAAGTGAATAGCATTGCACCAGCGTTAATCAAGTTTAATCAGCACGATAGTGAATCCTACAAGGAAAAAGCAGTCAATAAATCACTGATGAAAGTTGAAGGGGGTTACCGAGCGGTTATCGATACCGTCGATTATTTGATGCAAAGTAACTACGTGACTGGGCGAACACTAGCTCTTGATGGTGGGCGTCATCTTGTCTAAGAATTAAGACTTCGTCGGCAATGCAACTTACAAGGTTCATCTACTGATGGTTTGATGACAGCGGTCTTAAAACAATCTTCTTAAATGGATAATCACTAAAGTATTCTATAGAGGTTGATTAAATAACCAAAGTAGCCTATCAGTTGCCCAAAATTTACCTCAAAAAATCCCTAACTATTTGTTCAAGACTCGTCAACGAGCTTCGTTTAGTGCATTATATCGAACATTGAAACAGATAAAGGTAAAAGATAAATACTATGTCGCTAGATATTGACGAAATAGGTATTGAGGATTTAGAGCAAGAGTGTGGTTGTGAAATTACCGAGCAACATGAATGTGATGCAAATCATTTACCCCAGCAGTTAAGAATTTTAAAACTTCTTCCGGATGATCCAAAGCAAGTTGCTTGGGAGTTCTTTAGTATCTGGTTAGCTAATGCCGAAGACGTAGAACTCGGTGAAGCAGAGATTGTTGGTGAATTAATGAACCTGTCATCTGTAAAAGTAAATTTTTGTCCGTTTTGTGGTGTTAAACTTTCGACAGCTGATTGAATGCTATTCCCAGCAATAGCTTTTAAATCTATGAATATTTGAATTTTTGATGCTGTGGCTCTTTGAATCTTTTATAAAACTTATCGTATTTTTATTACCTTACTCACCCGAGCACAACACAAAAAAATCCCCCTTGTTAAAAAGGAGGATTAGCTTTGAGCAAGTTATCTAGCCATTCAGTCGTCAGACTATTTTCTTTGAAGGCGCTGCTTTTTCTTCTCAGGACACTTTTCCCCCGGATTAATCATAGTTCCGTCTGGGCAAAGTTTGTATCCAGCTCTTACTGCCTTTTCTGGACATTTCTCGCCAGGGTTAATCATCGAGCCATCAGGACAAAGTTTGTACCCAGCGCGAACCGCTTTTTCTGGACACTTTTCCCCTGGATTAATCATCGTTCCGTCTGGGCATAAGCGATAGGCACCTCTCGCTAACATTGGCGATGATTTATCCAACTCTTTGGTCAGTTGGGCGGGTGCGTGGTTGCGTTTACCGGTAGGTAAACCCTGCGCTCGGTTTGTAAAGACCGGTGGCTTTTTGGCCATTAATGGAGACGCTTTATCAACTGGCTTTGTTACCGTAAAAGGCTTGTGCTGTCGCTTACCAGTAGGCTTTCCCGAGGCTGCATCGCGTGGCTGATTGATTGAAATAGTCGTTTTCACATTCTTGTTTTCCACTTCACCTTCTTCTGCAAAAGTGAAACCGCTATATAAAAACGCAGAGAATAATGTCGCTGTAGTTAGTAATTTAATATTCATGATATTTCCTTAATAAGTTAGTTTAGACACTAGTGAGTCGTAGCTACTTAATAGGTGGTTCAATTTATTTTGAATAATTCACATAAATATTGTTCCTTGTTTGCAGTGTTTCATTAAAAACTTTAGAAAAAGCTTATTTATTAATGACTTAAAAAAGTTGATGGGGTTAAAAATAGAACTAAATTAATCGCTCTTGAATAGTTCCTGGAGTCCAATATCTCTTTTTTCTCGATATGTTCGGTTTTTTGGGTGGACGTTTAGGCGGATTTATAGAAGGGCCTTTTGAAAGAGCTTTCGAATGAGCTTTAGCTCGGGTTTTAGTTGGATATTAATAGGGTTTTAATTTGGACCCTAAGGCTAGCTTAGTCAGAGACTACCATAGTCTGGGTTTAGCTTAGTCTAGACTAGTCTTATTTCCGCTATTTGCACTGTGGAAACTGTAATAATCCCCAGCCATATTTTGGATCCTTTCCGGGTTTCCCTAAATCCTTGCTAGCTTTAAAAAGCACTTCTGCTTGCTTAACAGAACCACCCAATTGAGCAAGCGCAACGGCCACCAAAGGCGCAGCTAGTGATGAGCCAGACAAATAATGCGCTTTTGATTGTGTATAGGGAACCCATAGGTCAACACCAGGGGCAGCAAGCTCGATATACTCACCCTGGGTCGCATCTTCAGCAAGGTTAAGTTCGTTATCTACCGCGCTTACGGCAATAACATTACTTTGTGCTGCAGGGTAGCTTTCTTTGCTATCGCTACCGCCATTTCCAGCAGCTGCAACCACGCCGATATCAAGGGAAAGTACCCTCATTAAAGCGATCTCCAAAAGAGCATTTCTTGGTCCGCCAAGACTGAGGTTAATCACATTCACTTTTTGTTCTACCAACCAGTTAAGCCCAAGAATCAAACTTTCTGTGGTGGAAAAACTCTTTTTATCATCATCGGGATCCTTTTGCATAACCACACCAACTGATAACTCAGCCTGACTTGCAATTCCTGTTAAACCAGGGAAATTATTGCTACCGACAATTAGCGAAGCGATTGCAGTTGCGTGATTGCTGGATGCGGCTTTTTTACCGCGACTAAACATGTTTTTTTGTTTTATTGATTGTGTTGCTAGTGATTCAACAGTTATGTCGACGGGTCCATCAAGTAATCCTATTTTAAGGTTTTTACTGCATTGATTATTGATAGAATAATTAATGTTGGCAAATAATCGTTCCCTACTTGGATTCACTGAATGTTTCTTTGGTTGGTTTTTTTCACTGGACCTATTCGGAAAATAATAGTGGTTAGCATCAATCCAAATATCAGGATTGTCGGTTCTTAATTGTTCAAGCATATCAGTTACATTATAACCAGGGGCTAAACGAAAAGTGGTAAGAACCATACCTAATGATTTCATGGTTTTTCGTCTTATCGCGCGTGCTTGGTAACCACTCATTATTTGCGCGAGTTGCTTCGCTTGATCGATATCCGCGGATACAGCAACTAATTCATTGCTCACGTAACTTGAGGTGTCATTGTTTTTTTTAAGACGCAGCTCTTCGGGCAAACTTGGTAATCCGGAGCCAATCAGACTACCGTCCGCTTGACGGTTTGCTATTCGGCGCTGTAGGTCTTCATTATCAGCGTTTGTTTGTTGCTCCCTAGCTGGCTTTGTTGGTTGCTTATCGGATTCTTTAATCGGTTTTCTTGCCATTTCCTGTTCGTCGGATTGAAGCGTCCTTTGGGGGGCGCTATTTTGTCTTGTTTGGATGCGGTGAGGATTACAAACCGTTATCGACAACGCATTTTTCTTCCAGCCCTTGTCTGACATTAAACCAATTTTAAATTCTGGTTGATTGGCTACTAATTCCGGGACTGTAATGCTGATCGATTGTTTATTTTTAAACAATGCTATGAGGCGGGTTTGACTTCCTTGGCTTTCAACAATTAAATCGAGTGTCTTGGCTGTTGGTTTATAGCGTTCAGTATTGCCTAAAGAAATAATAACTTGACCGCCCGGATTGACACAGGGCATCGGTGAATAAGCCGTAAGTATGGGAAGTATAGACTGTTCGTTTTGCCCTATAGGTTTTGTTTGTTCGAAGGCCTCAATTGATTTGCTGGGCGCAAGTAACGACAATAAAAGAATGCAAACACCAACACAATATAGCCTAGACCGGCATTGGGACAGGTAATAGCTATTCATTTTTTTGTACGTGAGCTATTAGGTTAGGCTGTGCTGCTAATTTCTGCAGTAACTCGTCGGCCATTGTTTTTGAATCGTTAGGTCCAACTAACTTATAAAGACCAACCGAAGAGGGGCCGGAGACAATGGTTAATTGGTAGCGTCTTAATAATTTTTGAATATCTATTGCAGAAGCACTTTCGGTAAATTGAATGGTTAATTGCGCAGCGTTGGTTCGATTTGACTTAGCATCACTGGACAAAGGTCGATAGGGATCATCTTGCTCCCAAGTAACCAACAAGGTAGAACTCTGAATGACAAGCAGTACCGAAGCCGCCATAGCTGCGTACTTCCATCGCTTGCTGCGCCGAGAGTCTAATGATATTGCACTATTTTCGGTATCTACCGAATGAGTAGACTGTTGATAAGTTTGCTCTTGGTTATCTGTTTTGGCTATTTGTCGCTTCATTTTTTGCCATGCAAACTCAACCGGAGCGTCCGGCATTGGTTGCTGAATTATTTGCTCTTGCAAATTGCTCAGAAATACCTTTTCCCGTTGCAGGTGCTCGCTTCTTGTTAGCGCTAACTCAACCTCTTTTTCCTCATCGGCTGACAATGTACCATTGACTAACCAAGGCAACATTTTCTCAAAATGTGCTTTTTCTTCTTTTGACAAAGGAGGGAGGTTTTTATCAGACGAGGACATGTTCTTCCTCCGAGGTTAAAAAAGTCTGCAGGCAGCGTTTAAGTGCTTCTTTTGCATGATGCATTCTTGATTTAACGGTGCCAACGGGACACTCAATAATTTCAGCTATCTCTTGGTAGGCCATTTCAGAATAAAAGGTTAGCTGGACAATTTCACGTTGGTTTTCACCAAGCTTATCGATACAGGACTTTACGCCTTTTGCGTGTTGCGCTGCTTCAACCACAGTTTCGTTAGCTGAACTATTATCCTCAAAAGCTTCATCTAGCTCGCTGTGAGAATGACGTTTTTCAGAGCGATAAAAATCAATCATCTTGAACCGAGCAATACCAATTAACCAAGTGGAAATTTTAGAGCGGCCTTCGAATCTTTCTGCATGATTCCATACTTCCATCATCACCGTATTCAGAATCTCGGTCGCTAGATTTTGGTCATTACTGCGTCCTATCACGTAGTGATAAATTGTATTCGAATGAATTTCAAAAAATTCACGCATTGCCACTTCGTCACCGAGTGATATTTTCTTAAGTAAATCGATAGAATTTGTAGCGTCCATTAGTAGTTGATGCTCCGAAATTCACTAGCACCTATTTTTTCGCCATTTTCAGCGATTGCAATAACCCGCCAGAAATAACTGGAGCCTACCTGTAAATGACTAGTGGAAACTTGCTTCATTGTTAAGCTTGTCTGTAGCGACGGAACAATCACACCAGTTATAGGCATATTGTCGTTAGCTTGACTGATTAATTTCTGCCTTAGTGGCTGCCGGTAGAACTCTATTTGGTATGCCTTGGCTCCACTAATTGGTTGCCATACGAACTGTGTTTGTAAGGTTAGTTTAATACCATCAGCGGGGGTTGAAACCGTTAAGGTTTGTATCTCAGTTTCGCTTGTTGATTGCTCATTCGAGTTTATCTGTGACCTCACAAAATAGCGAAGCGTCGGCACATTAAACTGCTCGTCAGATGGCAGGACATTGAGCCTCAGTAAATAAGTTCCTGCTATACTCGTTGGCAGGGTAGGCGAGTTGAGCGTTACTTGACCACCAGCCATTAAGAACTCTCGACGTATCATTAATGGAGAAAAAACTGGTTGGCCGCTAGTTGTTGGTGGCGAGGCTATTTCCCAACGATATTCCAATAGCCCACTACCTTGATAACTGACAATGGCATTCGCGGTGAGTTTGCTATTGCTGGCAATAATGGCGGAGGTTTGACCATTATCAAACTCCATTTTGATTTGTCGCAATGTGACTTGGCTTACCGCATTGTTTGAGGAAATTGAGAAAGTAACAAAATTTCCTAACGAGGTACCCCCAGGGTTATCCTGAAATGTTCTAAAGTAAAGTATCTCATTAAAACCTCTATCCATGGCGTTCCTAATGACACTTTGCGGGATAACTAAAGATTCTCGGAATAGGAAGGTAGTGTTCATATCTCTAGTAAGCGCTCGGGTTTGACTCAGTAAGGTAGAGCTTCTACCCAATAAATTTTCCCGAGACGGCCCAAAGAAAAGTCCTTCAGTGGAACTGATTTGAGCTTGGCCGATAGCGTTAGGTTCTTCAACCACATTCCAGTTAATCTGACTTCTAGCACTACTTGTGATACTGACTTTGGTTGGCGAATTAGTCCCTTGCACAGATAGAATTCTAGCGCTCGCATTAAAGCTGAGGCTACTGAGTAAAGTGGATAGTAGCGTGACTAACCAGGTTGTAGAGAGTCTATTCATTGGCCTGTCCTGCATGATATGGGAAGGTAATAGTTACTGATAAATAACTTTGTTGAGTTTCACTGGAGTTTAACGTTATTAAGTTGTCGTTAAACTCGTTGTAAGAGCTGCTCAAATTGAGACTTATGCCAAATTGATTAACTTTTGCTTCGCGAAGGATCCAATTAATGGCAAACATCGCCGCTAAGTTATCTCCGTCAGCTAGATTATTTCCGACTTCATTAGCGTTCCAGTTGATACTTAATGAGGTATCTAATTCCCTTGGAATAATGCTCATTGCCGATTGTAGAGCATAACTAATTGACTTAGATTTAATTTGATTGGTTGTATCTTCGCTGTTATTAAATGAAATTACCGGGGAGAGGCTTATGCCTGATTCTTCTCCAAAAATAAAACTGGCAAAGAGATCGACACTCAATGTTTCGCTATTACTTTGTAATAGGCTGTAGTCAGTAAAATCTGTGGTTGTTAAGGCTAACCCCCAACTATTGGATTGATAGGAAAATTGGCTGCTAAGTTGCCAATTATTGATATCGTTATTGGTCTCTGCAAATTGAAAGTTTGTCGGTGTGAATGTTTGCAGTTGTGATTGATAATTGGTTGTTAAAGAAAAATTGGGCGCTCCATACCAAGCATCAAAGTTTTCAACTTGTGGTGACCAGTTAAATGCAAGACTAGTTAGATCGGTATTGATTCGGGGAAGAATTTCAATTTTTTCGACATTATCTTTTTGTCTTTCGATAGTTGTCTGCAATCCAAAAGTACTCCATTGAGTTCCAGCAAAAAACTTATTAATTTGCTTATCACTAGGTAATGATTGATTGGCAATACTTCTAAAGAAGGTCCCTATTTTTTGGCTTGAAGCGCCGACATTCCAAGCAATGCTAGAGTCTACAACATCGCTATAGGTAACCAAAAAACTGTAAGCGTCATCTTCATCTGATTTTAGCGAATCGCTGATATCAAAGTCATAGTCAGTTTTTGCATATTCAGCGCGAATTCTCAACCTATTTTCAAGTAGCAAGCTTTCGCTGCTGAATGACCAGGCTTCACTTTCAATACCTGAAAGCTGTGCAGGGTCTAAGGTTGCAATAAACGGGTCATTAGACATCGAACGACCTTTTAACCAAGTGCCGGTAATATACAATGAGCGTGGCTCTTCGGCGAAAGGGCTCGAATCAAAGGTTGCGCCTTCCACTCGTTGTTGGCTATTACTAATACCAAGACCGTTACCAAAACCTACAATATTTGGACTTGAAAGAGAAAATCCAGATACTCGTGAGTTAATGCTTGGTAATTTACTTTCTAAAGATACCCCTCTACGAACAAAACTGTCCATGATCATGCTGGTCACAGCCATAGATTGGTGACCGAGTTTTGCTTCTACAGTATCGTTACCTACGGTAAATAAGAAATCATTATTGTTAGTCGGGCGGTTGTCAATTCGATTGGCGGTTAAGCTGTCGTAGTAAAGATCAAACTGACCTGATGTACGCCATTTTCCACTATTCGTTGTAAAACCAATTTGGCTGACGGCTTGTGTATGAACTCTATCTGGTTCAGGAGCGTCAATGTTACTATCGTTTATGCGGTAGTTAACGATTGCCTGAGTGTTGGCAATTAACTGGTAGTCTTGAATTAAACTTGATTGCCGAATTTCTATGGACCAATAACCCAGCTCTTCAATATCTCCCTGCTCGGAATATTCAACCACTCGTAATTCATGCTGGCCAGGACTCAGTGGTTGTAAAGGGGTGAAACCAATCCCTTTACTGGTGGTTTCGAGCATTGCCGATATATCAATTGAATCTAATTCTACAATGATTGTCTGGTTGAGTTGTTGTATTTGAGAATCAGGAAAAGATATCGCAATAGTTTCTTGGGGATGCCAAAAATCGGCGTTTTCTCCCGGCTGTAAATCTAACTCCGAAGAGGCCTCCGCCATCGCATTGGCAGACAGGCTAACCATAGTGATTATTAACACAATCAGTAAATTGGAATGTTTCACTGTTAATTCTCCCTATCTTGGTCTTGTTATTAAATTTAAGGATAGAAGTGCTCAGTATTTTCCAGTATACCACTTCCGTCTTGATTGGGAAGTTAACCGAACGACCGGTTAACTTCGTTTGTTGAATATTGATAATTGGTATCTCTTACATAGATATTTGCTAGGCTGTTATGGCTTTTTGACCGGGCAGTTAGCTTTTGTTTTAGCCTTCACGCCAGGTTTTGCTTTTACGCAGCTTTCAGGTGAAGTTAGCTTCGTTCGGCCGGGGCGCTTTCTTAAAACTAGATCGTTGCCATCTTGATAATTAACGCCCCTATTAGAACGTGAAGAATTATAGTCTTGAGCTCGAGTGGTATTTGACTGAGAAGCGCCTCCGGCGTTGTTTTGGGCTCTAGCTTTAAGCACCGTTACGTGGCCACCGCCAATACCATTAGCGCTCGCACATCGTGCTTGTTTTACGGTTATTGTTGTGGCTCGCTTACCGTTTTTGTTTGCTTTAATACTATTGCAGTCATTATCTAGTCCATGACCTACTTGTACATGCGGCTTGGATCGGTCGAAATTTTCTTTAGCGGCGTTTGCCGGTGAGATAACTGCAAAACTAACTATAAGAGAAAGACAGATGCTAGTTGTTGTTTTCATGGTGGTTCTCCTTAAATAGATAAATTGATGATGATTAATAATGGTTTCAGTAGGTGAGTCGGAGGCTGTGACTAATCGGTTCAATTTATTTTTGTTTATTTTCAAATCTGTGTTTTGAATGCTCGAATAGTCATATAAATGGTTATATTCAATGACCAGTAAACCGATAACTTTGTTTGTGGTATGGTTTACACAATAACGGCTTTATAGGAACAACACATTGAATGACCGCGTTAAGAAAAGCTGGCTTCATGTTCTTTGCTCGCTAACTTTTAGTGGCGTGTTATGCGGCTGTTCGCCGTCAAAAGCGCCGGATACTATATTCTTTGGAGGTAGCATTCTAACCGTTGATGGTAGTGACCGGGTTGTTGAAGCGATTGCTATCAAAGACGGCGTGATTACCCAGGTGGGGAACGAAAAAGACATTTTGTTAACTGCCGATACCTCGACCGAACGCTATAACCTTAATGGAAAAACAATTATTCCCGGTTTTGTAGCATCCCACGAACATCCGACACTGACGGCTGTTTTTTCGTCAACCGTTGACGTAAGTGGCTTTAAGTTTGATAGTTCAAAACAAATGTGGAGCCATTTGAAGGAGCAAATAGCAAACCGGCAGCCCGGCGAATGGGTTTACGCTAGTGGTTTAGATGCGGTATTAATGCCAGATTTGATTTCCCCCAATATTCAATTTCTTGATCAGATAGCCCCTAACAACCCACTGTTTATTATTTCTCAAACCATGCATTCTTTTTGGGCGAATACGGCTGCGTTCGAACAGGTTAGTATTTCAAAGTTTACTAAAGATCCCGGCAAAGGCAGCTATTATGGTAAAGATGATAATGGTGATTTGAACGGTTTCATTTCGGAGCCGGCGGCTGCGCAACCTTTTCTCGAACCATTAAAATCACCAATGGCAATGGTTGGGAAGTATCAACAAGCTTTACAGAGTATGGTTGATTCGGGTTATACCTCGGTAGCCTCTTTGGGATATAACCTCCCACCTTTTCTTGCTAAGTATGCAGCGTCCAATAACCTATCGCCTCGAATCCGGCAATTTATCTATTTACACAAAGATGAGATGCAGTATCTCCCAGATTCATCGATAAATGGCGATGATTTCTACAGAATTGTCGGGGTGAAGCTATGGTATGACGGCTCGCCCTATACCGGCACAATGGATGTTACAGAGCCTTATTTGAACAATGCCCTGACTGAGAAGATGGGTATCAAAGAAGGACACAGTGGTGAAGCAAGGATGACAGATGAGGATATTCTGCAACAGATTAATCATTACAGCAAAAACGATTGGCAGTTGGCGATTCATAGCCAAGGGGATCAATCTAACAATGACTTAGTTTCAGTAATTGATAAATCGCTAGCTAATAATCATGGATTAACCGCTGACAAATTAAAACGAAACCGAGTAGAGCACGGTTTATTGCTCCCTAAAAGGCTTCTTAACGACTTTAGTCGACTTGGAATGACGCCAAGCTTTCATATAAATCATTTGTATTATTATGGAGATGCTTTATCTGAACGGATTATTGGTGAACAACGAGCAAATACCCTATTACCAGTACGAACAGCACAGGAATTAGGTTTACACCCTACGCTACATGCTGATAGTCCGATGTTTCCAGCGGATCCATTTAGTTTAATGCAAACCGCGGTAACAAGAAAAACAAGGACCGGTAAAACCTTAGGTGCGGATCAAGCTATTAGTCCACAGCAAGCATTAAGAACAATGACAATAAATGCCGCGTGGCAGCTGAATATGGAGCATAAACTCGGAAGCATTGAAGTCGGTAAATTGGCTGATTTAACCCTAATCAGTGCTAATCCTTATCACCTGCCACCACAGCAGTGGTCGGAAATTGTGGTTGAAGGCGTTTGGCTGCAAGGTGAACAAAGCGCTCAGTAACACAGCGATTAGCCTTTTAAAAAATCTAGTAACAGTAATAGGGCTAACAGTAATAGGCAGTCTGGCAATCACCATCAGTTATTAAGATTGACCTTTTGTAATCGTAGAAAGCGATAAAAATTGTGATAAGCTTTGAATCTACGTTGACGGGATTACTCCTGTTAAATCGACTGATTAGCTGAACGGACACTCTAATGACACAGTTTAATTTTAAGAAGCGTATACCAGATATTCTACTAGAATCTTTTTTCATTGTTAGTGCCTTGTTATTAGCGCTTGCGCTAGATCAGTGGCGAGACAATCAAAATGAACTGGCACTCGCAGATAAAGCCAAAAACGCAATATATATTGAGCTAGCGGACAGTAAACGTAAGTTGGAAGAAAAACAAATTGATCATCAGAAAATACTGGAGACTATTCAATCCTTTATTCGCGAAAGAGAAAGTAATAAAGATTCGAGGGAGGGACTTCAGTTTGAATACTCTATGGTACTAATTTCTAATTCTGCATGGAGCTCCGCGAAAATGACTCAAATTGTTCAGTCATTTGATTTTGGTGAAATCACCAATTTTTCTCAGATTTATCAGATGCAAACATTATTTCTAGCGAATCAAAATGAAATCATTGAAAAGGTGATGGAAATGGGGGAACTGGAGGATAGTGAATTACTAGGATTTGCAAAAGGACTAGAGCATAGACTAAGAATTTTAGTTGATATCAATAAGAACTTTTGTGATGGCCTAGACTCAGTGATTTCAGAACGAAGCTCTTTTGACGAAGGACGGTAACAGTGTATCAATTATTCTATTATCCAAGAAACGCAAGCTGGGCTCCACACTTAATGCTCAGCGAATTAAATGTTGATTATGAACTTAAGTTGGTCGATAGAAAAAACGATGCACAGAAAGATGCACAATATCTCGCATTAAATCCAACGGGTAGAATTCCTACGCTAATTCACGGTGAACAAACTATTTTTGAAAGCGCGGCTATAGGACTCTATTTATGTGAGCAGCATGTTAACGCAAATCTTTTACCGGCAATGGGAAATCCATTAAGAGTCCAGTGTTATCAGTGGCTGTTTTATCTAACCTCTACGGTTCAATCTGAATTAATGGTTTATTTCTATCCAGAAAAGCATACAACCGATAGCACTCATTCTCCGGCAATTGTGTTAGCTCAGGAAAAATTAATTAGTGAAGGTTTGAAGCTGCTTGATCAGCAAATAGCAAATAAACGATTCTTGATGGGTGATCATATAACTATCTGTGATTACTTCCTTTTTATGATGTGTCATTGGGCAAGTGATTTGAAAAGACCGCCCATTAGTTTTACTAATCTTGGACGGTTAATGCGGGAACTTGCCAGTCGCGAGTCTTTTCGTCAGGTTTGTGAGGTTGAAGGTACTAGTTTAACAATTTACGACTAGGCAAACCTAGACTGGAGTTTCTCTAAAGTGATTGATTCAGTTTTTGGCTGGTTATTTGGTTATTTGGTTTTTGGGATAGTGGTGTAAAATAAAGGAAATCGCGCAATGTCTGGCATAACAGAACTTGACTCACTTATTACCAGTATGTCACCTAAGTTAAATGATGGTGATTTTGTATTTTGTACGACTCGGCAACCTATTGCTGAAATGATGGCGCTAGAGCCGATAGCGACTTTTTGCGAAGAAGAAGGCAGCACCCTAATACTCACGCAAGATGCAGCAGACTCCGCAGAGTTAAACTATGACGGGCTTTTCAAGCAAATTACCCTTTCGGTTCATTCTAGTTTGCAAGCTGTTGGTTTAACCGCAGCGATTTCTCGAAAACTCACTGAAAAAAACATTAGTGCTAACGTTATCGCCGCTTATTACCATGACCATATTTTTGTGCCAAAAGAAAAAGCAAGGGAAGCTATGCTAGCTTTAAAGGAGCTAGTCAATGAAAAACAACCTATAGCTGATTAATTAATCATTTACATATAAATGGAGTTATCATGAAGCAAATATTTACTAATGAAAATCGAATTCTAGCAATGCATTCGAAGAACGTTTTAGAGAACGCCGGTATTGAAGTTATGCTCAAGAATGAACATGGTTCCGCTGGGGCAACACCGGGCCATCAAATTTGGTTAGAAATCTGGGTTAATGAAACGGATTATGAGCGCTCCATTGAGTTACTAAAGTACTCAGAAGAAGAGGCTAAGAAAATTTGGGTCTGCAAGAATTGTAATGAAGAGAATACTGCAACTTTTGGGGCCTGCTGGAATTGCCAAACGGCCGCTGAAGTGATTCAATAAAAGAGTAACAACTAATACAACAACAGCTAAAAAAACAATAAAAAAAATAACAACAGAAAAATAACAACAGAAAAATAACAGTCATATTCCAAAAAAGTAAGAACAGCGCTAAGTTCAACTCAATGGAAGTTTTAGGGAGTCTCTGTATGGCCAAAAAGGATTCAACTTACCAGCAAGCCGAATTGGCAAAAGCTGAGGTCATACTGTCGTGTATCGAGCTGACTGAAAACTTGGAATTTTTTACTAATGAGCTAGCATTTAAAATTGAAACTATCTTTCCCGCAGACAACCCTAAAGTAACGGTACTCATTGGTTATGGATTGAGGCTTCGGCTGCAAGTTGGTGTCAATGATAATCCCGGACAACTCCGAATTGAACGATTTGGACAAGGCAACCAATCAATCATTGCACCTAATGGAACAAAAATCGAATTTGTTGATATTTCCCTGCCAGTTCCACTTCCCGCAAATCAGCCCATTCTGGTCGTTAACCGAATTGCATCGGAAAATGCCTGGCAAGTTGGGCGTGCAGGTATGCGCTATAGAGATCTCATTCCGGAACGTCAGGGAGGACGCTTTATTGCTTCGCATATTCATATTCCTAATGGTGGACCGGTGCCGGACTATGTTCATTACCATAAAATTCGTTTTCAACTGATATATTGTTACAAAGGCTGGGCCAAGTTGGTTTACCAAGATCAAGGTGAGCCATTCTATTTGAAAGCCGGAGACTGTGTCCTGCAGCCACCTCAAATTAGGCATCGAGTTCTGGAAAGTTCCGAAGGCCTTGAGGTGGTGGAAGTTGGTTGTCCTGCAGAACATGAAACCTACGCAGAACACGAGATGACATTGCCGAATGCAATTGTTGACACTGGTAAGGAATACTTTGCACAACAATTTGTCCACCATATTGCGCAAGAATCAGCTCGTGAGCCCTGGCGGATAAAAGGATTTCATGCAAGAAACTTAGGAATTGGCAAAGCAACGTTAGGGATAGTTGGCGCTTATGTAGTATCACCTATCATTGATATCTTACGAGAGAGTGCCGAGCCGACCCTTTTAAAACATGATGAAGAGTTTTTATTCTTATTTATTCTCAAGGGAGGATTAGAGTTCTTTATTGACGGCCAAGAAACGTTGAATCTAAAAGAAGGTGATTCAGTAACCATTCCCGCCGGATTGTTTCATGGTATTTTATCCTGCTCGAATGATGCCGAATTCCTCGAAGTTAGATTATCCGATGATTTTTCCTCCATTAAAATTAAGCACCAGTAATAATCATTAACAGAAGGAATTAATCATGTCGAATCGTCCGGTCTTTTCTAATCGACTCTTAACCATCGTTACCATGATTGGGGTGTCGATAGGTTTAGGGAATGTTTGGCGGTTTCCTTACATGATGGGGGAGTATGGTGGTAGCGCATTTTTGTTTGTCTATTTACTTTTTACTGTCTTATTTGCTATTCCAGCAGTAATGGCAGAATGGAGTCTTGGTCGGTCTACTCGACAAGGGCCTGTCGGTGCGTTTTCGACTATGTGGGGAAAGAAACCTGGCCTCATTATTGGCGGGATGTTGTTAACTACCATTTTTATCGCAGAGTCTTATTACATCTATGTGATTGCTAATGTTGGCTTCTCAACATTTTTCAGCGCTACCAACGGATTTGAAGAGGGCCAACTGGGATTGTTTACTGAAAGATTAAATGACCCCACATTACAATATGTCATTTCGGTATTTCTACTCGGAGTTTCTTATCTAATTCTCACCCGCGGTTTAAAGAAGGGGATAGAATCTATTAGCAAAATATTTGTGCCGTTTTTTGGATTGGCAATTCTATTTTTGATTCTTTTTGCGCTTCAACTAAACAATGCAACGCAGCATCTACTGGATTTTCTTTCGCCGGACTTCGAAGCTTTAGAAACACAACATATATTTGCAGCGCTTGGTCAGGCATTTTTTTCCTTGGGACTGGGTGGAACCTTCTTGTTAGTCTTTGGTAGTTTTATGCGACAAGATGAAAACCTTGCAAAATCATCAATATTGGTTGCCATTGGTGATGTTGGAGCGGCAATTCTTGTTGGTCTGTTCATTGTGCCAACGGTTTTAAGTTTGGGTTTAGATATGAGCCAAGGGCCGGGGTTATTGTTCTCTACATTACCGGAATTATTCCAGCGATTGCCTCTAGGGCAATTAGTCGGAACGCTCTTTTTGTTTAGCTTATTTATGGTGACATTTATATCTAGCCTGGCGGCGTTAGAGGTTGTTATAACAGGATTGCACGATGCTTTTAATGAAAAGTTTTCGCGAAAACGATTGATCCAAGTTATCTGCGCTTTACAAGTCTTCTTGGTGCTTCCGATAGCGATTAATCCTTCTATCATTGGTACGCTGGATTTGATTTTTGGATCCGGCATGCAAGTCTTGGGGAGTATGCTGGTACTACTGGCTCTAACTTGGGGGCAAAGCAAGCGGAAAGCACTGCTCGCGGTTTTTGGAAGCCGTAGTAAGTCATGGCATGGGTTATATTATTACTGGGTTAAATGGGTCGTTCCCGCTGTTTTATTTTTTGTTTTGATTGGTTATATCGTAACCAAACTATAGTTTACGGAATAAGTATTTCTCGCAAACAGGTAAAGGCACCGTGCTGAAACCCTTATTGTTCTGTTTAGTCCGAGTTAAGTTAAAAGTTAGATCAAAAGTTAAGCTAAAGGTTAACAATATTCTGGTTGTTGATATTTAATGCCAAGGAAATTGCATACTTAAACTTTAATACAAAGGGAAATTTAGATGATTTATCGAATAAAGGAAAAGTTCTGGGGATTTGGAGATACTTTCAATATCACCAATAAGAACGGTGATAACTGTTTCGTCGTTAAGGGCAAAGCGTTCTCGTGGGGAAATAAGCTCTCTTTCCAAGATGTTTCAGGAAAAGAATTGGCTTTTATCAGTCAGAAAATACTATCTTTTCGGCCCCGATATCGAATTTACATTGATGGAAATTTATTTGCTGAAGTTAACAAAGAGTTTAGCTGGTTTAGCAAAAAGTTTTTGTTAGATGTGCCCGGCCCAAATGACTACTCGATTGACGGTTCATTTTGGAAACATGACTATACTTTTACACGTCGCTCTCGAGCGGTTGCGACGGTCAGCAAAGATTTTTGGGGCTGGACGGATAGTTATGGTGTAGAAGTAGAAGAGGGGGAAGATGTCGTATCTATTCTCTGTGCTTGTATTGTAATCGATCAAGTATTAGCAGACGATAGTAACGGTGATTATGGTTGATTTAGGGCATAAAAATCACCACCAATATTAATCGGTGGCGATAGTTTTTTTGTGCCGTCTATCAGAGTTTCTTAATTGATTTTTTCAAAGACTTTAACAGCTGCTTGTCTTTTGTTTCTTGTTGAGCTTCTTTATACAGAGTTTTTGCGCTTTTCTTGTCGCCAGTCTGTTTAAATAAAATACCTAATCGATACTTTGCCCATGCTTTGGACGGTAGCTGGTCTGATTCCGGTGCGGTTTTAATATACTGGTTTAAAGAATCTATTCCTTCTTTGTGATTGCTCTCACTTAGTACACTCGATCGACCGACTTGATACAACGCGGCATAGTTTGTATGGTCTTCCTCGGAAGCGCGCTCTAGCGTTTGGATTTTTCTAAAATCGGCTAGCGCCTTCCCATACTCTTCCAGCGTCTGGTAATACAAGCCACGACTAAATAAGACGTTGGCATTGTCTGCAAGTTTGCCATCGACCGATGAATAATGTTGTTCAAGCAGACCGCTTGCACCAGTACTTTGGTAAACGTTTGCTAGAGCCATAAAGCCTTTTACGGGATCAAGTTTCTCAATAGCGTTAGCTTCCTGCATGGCGAGTTTTTCGTCACCGCCTAAGAATCCAGGGGCCTGCAAATAAAAACTCATTAATCCTCGACGATAGTCGATGGTTTCTGGCTCAAGCTCAGCTGCTCTTTTAAATGATTTGAGCGCGTTTTTTGCGTAACCCGGTGCACTAAACATGCTAGAGTCTTCGGCCTGAGCACCCATAATTCGAGCGGCGTCAAAATGAATCCGAGCATTTTCTGGTGAGAGCTCTTTGGCTTTTTCGATATATTCTTCGGCTTCATCAAGTTCACTTTCATTAAGGGCTATCTTTGCGAGGTAGTGAAGCGCTGTTGAGTCATTCTTATTGTTATCGAGAGATTGGTTAAAGAGCATTTTTGCATTAGCTAACTCTTGATTTTCATAGGCTTTGATGGCCTCTTGGCTTGCTGTAGCGCTGTAGCTAACTAAGGAGCCTATTAGAACCGATGCACTAAGCAGGTGTTTCTTAAGGGGCTTTAAATTCATTATTATTTCCTTCTATCTTAAAGAGGCTTGATCAATACCGGTATTTTCTGACTGGTCGAAGAAACTGAAACTAAACATCTTTCAAATTACTCGTTTAGCTCCTAAACAGTCAAACCAAGTTCGACTCTACATAGCTTAAGCTGAACGAGTAATGAATCGATAGGTTGAGGCATTGATGTTGATGTTTTACGTTGATTTTAAGCCAATAACCATCAACCATTCTGTGAATGCTTTAGTGGTATTTGGGGACCATTTTTAAAGGAAGGGTAATATCCAATCTAATTGGCTATAGCTTACCCTGTTGAAATGGTTAAAGGTATTTATCGCCGTTGGACTGGAACTACTGAGTCTCTTTCAATGAATTCCGGTTGGAATAGGTTTTGGACCTTTTCTATTTTTTGATTATAGACTGTTTTTAACACCCAATTAGCGGTCGCTTTAGCCATTTGATCTAGTGGATAGTTTACCGTGGATAACTTCGGGTATAAATGGCTGGCGAATATGATGTTATCGAACCCGACGATAGATAAATCTGCCGGTAAATCTAATTGATGTTCTCTTGCTTTAGACATAGCACCGGATGCCATATAGTCGTTAGCACAAACTAGCCCCGTGAATTTCTTGTTCTGGTTTAGCAGCTGAGACAAACCCTCTTCTCCACTGGTTTCTGCGTAATCACCTTCAAAGAATAAAGTCTCATCGTAGTGCGCACCAAATTCAGCAAGCGCTCGCTGGTGTCCTTTAAAACGTTCATTAGCATCCATTTTCCATAGTGGACCGGAAATGTACGCTATATCTCGATGGCCGCTTTCTAGTAGTGCCTTAGCCGACAAATAGCCTCCTTGTTCATTATCAAGACTTACGCAGCGAGCAGATATTTCAGGAATATGCCGATTGATCAGCACAAATGGAACGGGGCCTTTACTTAGTTCAATTAAATAGTCATCAGAGACGGACTCGACGTGTAGTATGAGGGCATCGCATCGGCGACTAATCAAAAACTCGATACCATCAATTTCTTCGGTTTCTTTGCTATGGCCTGCGGCAATAATGACGTGTTTCTCTGAGGCTCGTAAAACCTCCTCAATACCACTCATAATTTGGCTGTAGAATAACCCGCGCAGTTCTGAGACTAGAATTCCAACGCTGTCGGAACGATTAGACGCTAACGAACGGGCTATTGTATTGGGTTTGTAGTCCAGCTCTTTCATTGCAGCTAAGACTTTATCCCGAGTCTTTTCACTAACCTTTGCGTTCTTGTTCATTACCCGCGAAACCGTTGCGAGAGAAACACCAGCTAGTTCAGAAACTTCGTAAATGGTTGCCATAAATTACCTATTAAGAGGCATAAAAATCAGTAACATTGATTCGTTTAACTTTAACATAAAATCGAATGGCGATTAGCTTGATTTACGCCGAGCAATCAATTCAGATTCTATTTTAAGCATTTTCTTGTCGTTTAGCGGATAGAGCACCATAAGGCCGGCGGCTGCGAAAGCAAATACCCCTGGAATCCAACTCATTAAGGATTTCAAAGCGGGTAATGCTAAAGCAATTGTTGATTCATCTGTGCCTACGTACCCATATGCAGCTAATACAATAACAATTAAGGCTCCGGCAAAGCCACCACCGGTTTTATTGATAAAGGTTCCAGCGGAGAAAACGAGTCCGGTTGCTCGTCTTTTATTCTTCCATTCGGAATAGTCAGCAGAGTCGCCTAACATGGCGAAAAATAATACCGGCATGATAGCAGCAAAAAATTCAGATGCGACACCTAGTCCAAAAAGCATTCCTAAGTCATTAGGACCAGTCAAATAAATGAGCGACGTGAGAATAGCACCTAATAACAGGGTTATTATGAAAAGTGGTTTCTTGCCTATTAGTTTAACCAAAAATCCAGTTAATAACGCGGCGACAACCGAAATCGTGAGCAGTGACGCAAAGTAAAAGCTTAGAAAGGCTTCCTTTCCTTCTATGTTAAGTAGGGAGGTTGGCCACCAGGAAATCATTTGTCCAATTGACACTCCGTCACCGACGTAGTGTTTGAAGTAGTAGGCTGCAGCACCAATCTTAATGCCGTTAAACATCATGAATAGAAATCCAATACCCAATAGAATCACCCAAGGAATATTGGTCAGCAGGTCTACAATATCTTTCTCCGCATCACTCTTGTTTGACTCAGGCTTTCTAATTAATCTTTTAATAAATATTGCGCTTAACCCTACAACGGTAATAAAAATCAATCCGGTTGTCAGGTTTCGAAAATAGAAGAATAGCGTCGCTGAGATTAACGGAACCGCTGCCAGTAACATATTGATGGAAAATTTAACCCAGTCGGTCTTTTTTGAAGTGGTTTGAGTGCTTGGTGCGCCCACTCTTTCTTTGGTAGATTGAAATGTTGCGAAAAGGAGTATTACCAACAATACCGAAAAGAGGTACATTGTATACTGGTAACCTTGTTGTTCATCCCCCTGACCAAACACGTTGACCAAAATAGGAGTTCCAACCATAACCAAGAAACCACCCAGAAAAGCTCCGGCAAACCGCCAAGAAGATAGATTGGTTCTTTCTGTATTACTTGGGGTCATTACCCCCATTAGCGCCGAGTAAGGTACATTGTTCATGGTATACGCTAGCGTAAGGCAGATATAGGTTACATAGGCATAGACTAATTTACCAGTAGGCCCCAAGTCGGGTGTGGTAAAGGTCAAAGCCATAAAAATACCAAGTAAAGGTGCTGAAAATAGAACCCATGGACGAAACTTACCCCAGCGAGTGTGAGTTCTGTCGGCGACCATACCCATAATAATGTCCGTGACACCATCGGATAAACGAACAATTAATAATAGAGCTGCTACAGCTAATGTTTCTAAGCCATAAGTATCGGTATAAAAAACTGCTAAAAACGCCAGGGCACCGCGCCAAACTAAATTGGCCGCGGCGTCGCCAAGGGAATAACCAATTTTCTCTAATAGGGGTAACCTGTGTGACTGGGTAGACATCACTATCCTCGTTATTATTTTGTTGGTAGATCCTGTCGTTGCGAAATAAAGTCTCGATAGACTTTCCCGCTTTTTTTCACAGTACGCTCCTGCGTTTGATAATCGACATACACGAGTCCAAAGCGCTTAGTATAACCTTCCGCCCATTCAAAATTATCCATCAGACTCCAAGCGAAATAACCTCTAATATCTACTCCGGCGGACATCGCCGAGTCAACGGCGTTTAAATGGTTTTGCAAATAATCGATTCGCTCAAAATCATCGACTTGCTGCGCAATGATTTTGTCGGCAGCGGCCATCCCATTCTCAGTAATATAAATCGGTGGAAGCTTGTACTTTTGGTCGAGTGATATTAACAGGTCAGTCATTGCTTGAGGATATATTTCCCATCCAATGTCGGTTAATGGCTCCTGCGGGGGGAGTTCCCTGAAACCATATCCTTCGTTGGTTGCTGAGTAAATTGCACGAGTATAATAATTGACGCCTAAATAATCGATAGGGGTAGAAATAATATCCAAATCGCCCTCTAGAATGTCTGGCTGATGTTCATCCTCTAATTTTTCAATTAGCTCAGGATATTGACCATCGAATAATGGTTTTATGTACCACTGGTTAAAGTAGTCATCTGCAATGTTAGCCGCCACTTTATCTTGAAAACTCTCATTGTTCGGGTAGCACGGAGTAAAGTTAAGGACGATTCCTTTTTTGATAGCCGGACAGTTTTTATTAAGCTGCTGAATAGCCAAACCATGAGCGAGAAGTAAATGATGAGCCGCCTTTTTACCATAGTTTTTACTTTTTAAACCGGGAGCATGAACTCCCGCTTCGTAACCCAAATAGGCGCTGCAGAAAGGCTCATTTAGCGTTGCATAGGCATAGACTCGATCGCCGAGAGCTTTAGAAACCAAATTAACGTAATTTTCGAACTGATAGGCGGTTTCTCGGTTCAACCATCCTCCTTTTTCTTCGAGATGCTGCGGTAGATCCCAATGGTAGAAAGTAACAAACGACTTGATTTTGCGTTTGTTAAGTTCATCGAGCAACTTGATGTAAAAAGACAACCCCTTGTGGTTAAGCTTGCCTTCCAGATCAATTACCCGAGGCCAGGAAATAGACAAACGGTAAGCATCGACGCCTAAAGATTCAATGAGGTCGACGTCTTGCTCCCAAAGCTGCAAGTGATCACAGGCAATATTTCCATTTGAGCCGTCAGCAATCTTTCCCTCTTTCGCACAAAAGGCGTCCCAGATATTCGGCAATCGTGATTCAGACGCTCCCTCAATTTGAAAGGAGGCGGTTGCTACTCCATAGATAAATGACTTTGAGAGCATTTCAGACTTATTTTGTATTGATAACGTCATATTGTGATTCTTTTTAAAATTCTTACACACGGTTAAAACAAAGCACTACCGTTTCAAAGCAGCCTAAAAAAACGTCCCATGGCCCGCGATTTGGCGGTTGGGACGAAAAAAGCCAGAGCAAATAATCACTCTGGTAGAGTTGCTAACAAACAACATAAGCGAATTAATTTTGATCAAAACATTGATATTCGAATCAAATATGATATAAATGAAAGCGCTTACATACAGATTAGATGTTTCTCATTTAAAGGTCAACCTATTTAAGAAAGAGAATAGGAATTCGATTAACCGCAAGGGTGTTTAGGGTTTTAACGAACAAAACACCCTGATACTTACTCGAAGCTTTTTTTTCAGATGAGCGTTTATTTAGATGAGCTTAATTAATAAATCCATAAGGTAAATTAGATGAAGTCCCAGACGATAGCAAAAGAGCACCCCAGTTCAGCCGGCAAACAAGGCAGTAATTATCGTTTTGCACTGGTTTCTTTGACGTCACTATTTTTTATGTGGGGATTTATAACTGCTCTAAACGATGTATTGATACCTTATTTGAAAGGAATGTTTGAACTCGGATTTGCTCAGGCAATGTTGGTACAGTTCTGTTTTTTTGGTGCCTACTTCATCGTGTCTGTTCCGGCCGGCATTTTGGTAAAGCGACTTGGTTACCAGCGAGGAATCGTCATTGGATTAGCCGTGGCAAGTTCAGGATGTCTGTTATTTTTTCCTGCGGCTTCACTAAAGCTCTATTGGATTTTTCTCACCGCATTATTTGTTTTGGCTTCTGGAATAACCATCCTACAAGTCGCAGCCAACCCATACGTAAGTATTCTTGGGAATCCAAGAACGGCATCCTCGCGGCTTAACATGACTCAAGCGTTCAATTCATTAGGCACTACCATTGCACCTATTTGGATCGGGCCGATTATTCTGGCAAGCTTTATTTTGGTCGACGGAACCGACCACTCACCAGTGATACAAGGAGAATCAGTACAAACACCATACCTCTTGCTTGCATTCGCATTGTTGATTTTGTCGGTTATATTTGCTTTCCTCAAATTGCCCAAAATTGATCAAGGTTTGCAGGAAAAACAAAATACTGTAGATGGTTCTGCTTGGCAACACAAACACCTCGTTCTTGGGGCATTTGGAATCTTTGTTTACGTAGGGGCAGAAGTCGGAATCGGCAGCTTTCTCGTTAACTTTATTGGACTGGAGTCTATCGCCAACATGAATGAAGCAGAAGCATCGCGCTACATTGGTTATTATTTTGGTGGGGCAATGGTGGGTCGTTTTATTGGTGCCATAGCAATGCAGAAAATTGACGCAGGTAAAGCCCTTGGATTCAATGCACTTTGTGCTTTTGGATTACTCATTATGGTGATCAGTTCTTCTGGCGCGGTGGCAATGTGGTCATTACTGTTAATCGGTTTATGTAACTCGATAATGTTTCCCACCATATTTACATTAGCCATATCGGGGCTGAAGCAACATACCAGTCAGGGGTCCGGAATTTTGTGTCTAGCGATTGTTGGCGGTGCTATTTTACCGTTGTTACAAGGCTTCTTAGCGGATTGGATCGGAATTCAGTTGGCCTTTGTGTTACCAGCTTTATGCTACTTGTATATCGCTTATTATGGGGTATCGGGCAGTCGCATTGAATCATCGGGAAACCATACTCAACTATAAATTATGGCATGAAAATTCCTTATAATGAGCTCATTGAACTAACAAGAAGATTATCAAATGAAGATAGTAAAAAAATTCAAGAGGAAAACACAGCTAGCATTGAATACGGGGGGACGGAAGCTAATCACTTCAGGGGCCGTGTTAGCGCTATTTGCTTGTAGTCCGCAACCTATTGTTGATGCTCAAAACGATTTATCAAGCTCGGAAACGCCGGTTCCCGACTACTGGCCAAGAATTGAAGTAGAAACTCCTAACCATGAAGCCGTTGAGCGTCGTGTTGCGCTGATTCTGGCAGATATGACTTTGCAGCAGAAAGTGGCGCAAATGATTCAACCTGAAATTAAAGATATTACCATTGAGGATATGCGAAGTTATGGTTTTGGTTCATATCTTAATGGTGGGGGATCATTCCCTAACAACGATAAGCATGCGACTCCTGCCGATTGGATAACCTTTGCCGAGTCAATGTATCAAGCATCGGTGGATGCATCGCTAGATGGTTCAACGATTCCCACCATGTGGGGAACTGATGCGGTTCATGGGCACAATAACGTGGTGGGGGCGACTCTATTTCCACATAATATTGGATTAGGCGCCGCTAACAATGAACAGCTTATTGAGGACATTGCCTCAGCCACCGCTCAGGAAGTCATGGTGACAGGTATCGATTGGGTATTTGCACCAACCGTTGCGGTAGTGCGAGATGACCGCTGGGGGAGGACCTACGAAGGCTACTCAGAAGATCCTGAAATTGTTGGCCGATATTCAGCAGCTATTGTTAAAGGCTTGCAAGGCGCAAAATCTAAGGATTTTTTAGGCGAACAACGTGTGATCGCAACCGTTAAACATTTTTTAGGCGATGGAGGAACTATCGGTGGCGATGATCAAGGTAACAATATTGCGAGTGACAAGGAGCTCTTTGAGGTTCACGCACAAGGTTACGTTGGTGGTTTGGCTGCCGGAGCTCAAACCGTAATGGCCTCATTTAACAGCTGGCACGGCAAAAAAAATCATGGCAATAAGTATCTACTAACCAATGTCCTAAAAGAAAGAATGGGTTTCGATGGCTTAGTGGTTGGTGATTGGAACGGACATGGACAAATTGCCGGTTGTACTAATGACAAATGTAGTCAAACGATTAATGCTGGACTCGATATCTTTATGGTGCCAACAGATAGTTGGAAGCCGCTTTTTGAAAATACCATTGCACAGGTCGAAAGTGGTGAAATTTCTCTCGAGCGGATTGATGACGCGGTAAGTCGAATTCTGCGAGTAAAAGTTAGAGCTGGTTTATTTGAAAAACCAAGTCCTGCTAATCGAAAATTATCTGGAAAGATAGAACTCATCGGCTCTAAAGAGCATCGAAAAATTGCAAGGCAAGCAGTGAGAGAATCTCTTGTTTTGCTCAAAAACAAAAATAATATTTTACCCTTATCACAAAACCTAAATATATTGGTCGCCGGCGATGCTGCGGATAATATAGGAAAGCAATCTGGTGGTTGGACAATTACTTGGCAAGGAACGGGGAATCAAAATTCAGACTTTCCAGGAGCGACCTCTATTTTAGGTGGTATCAAGAAGACTCTAGAATCAAGTGAAGCAATTATTCAATATGATGTACAAGGAAATTTTGATGACAAGCCGGACGTTGCGATAGTCGTGTTTGGAGAAGAGCCATACGCTGAAGGCAATGGTGATTTAGATAATCTTGAGTATCAAAGAGGTCAGAAAAGAGACCTAGAATTATTACAGTCGCTAAAATCTAAAGGTATTCCAGTGGTCTCTGTTTTTATTAGTGGGCGACCTATGTGGGTTAACGCCGAACTTAATGCGTCTGACGCCTTCATTGCGGCCTGGCTTCCAGGTACGGAGGGCACCGGAATCGCTGAAGTCCTGTTTAGGCAGAAAACAGGTTCCATCAATTACGATTTCCTAGGAAAGCTTTCCTTCTCTTGGCCTGCAACGCCAACACAGACCAATGTGAATCATAACGACGGAAAAGACAAACCTCTTTTACCCTATGGTTTCGGCCTGAGTTACGGCGACAAAAATATGTTAGCTGATAACTTAGAAATTAACTCGAATGAAACGGGCAACGATTTAATGACGCTCAATTTGTTTAATTCACCTTGGCGACCAGCTTTCCGTTCTAGAACCGGTTCTCAATTGATTACCAGTAGTGTCGTTGAAAATGATCAGAACAGTTATCAAACAATTGATAGAGATAAACAAGAAGACGCGCGTGCGATTGAGTTTAAGGGGATTACTAAAGCTGGATTTGAAATTAATGATAACTTTCCATTTGACCTGAGAGGGTATAGTGAAGTAAACGGTTCGATTCAGTTTGACGTTCGACTTGATTCCCCCCTCGAACAGTCCATTTTTATGCTAATGCGTTGTGAAACGGACTGTGGAGCAGAGATCGATATTAGCGAAGCGTTATCTTTAACCGCAATTGGCGAATGGCAAACACTTTCCATTGAACTAAATTGTTTTGAACAGCTAGGAGCAACGATGAATAAAATTGTCGCCCCGTTCGGACTAGCAACAAAGGGTAAGAATAAACTGAGTATCTCAAATGTGAAGATTACTCCACAACCTTCAGAAAATTCTAAGTTCGGATGTTTTTAGTAACTCGTTGATTTATGTTCTATTTGAAAAACGACTAAGGTAGTTGGTAATGAGCAAACCAGTTAAACATATAGTGATTGTCGGTGGAGGTTCTGCCGGATGGATTACCGCGGGAGTTATCGCGGCCGAACATAAGGCTAATTCTAGCAATGGTATTCGCGTAACATTGGTTGAGTCGCCGGAAATTGGCCCAATTGGTGTCGGAGAGGGAACTTGGCCTACCATGCGAGAAACATTGGCTAAAATTGGTGTTTCGGAAACCGATCTTTTTAGGCAATGTGATGCATCCTTTAAACAAGGAGCCAAGTTTTCACCGTGGGTTACCGGTGACGAGAATGACTACTACTATCATCCATTAGTCATCCCTCAGGGTTATACCAAGACGGACTTAGTTTACCCGTGGCAGAAGCATCGTGACAAAATTTCTTTTGCTGATGCAGTTAGTTTTCAAGGTCACCTTTGTGAGCGGCATTTAGCCCCTAAACAGATTGCAACTCCCGAGTATGCTTCAGTAGCCAATTACGCTTATCACTTGAATGCTCCCAAGCTCGGCATGTTCCTGCGAGACCATTGTATAAAAAAATTAGGGGTCAACCACCTTTTAGACCATGTTTCTCAAATCAACTCTCGAGATGATGGAGATATTCTTTCTGTAACAACTCAATCAAATGGTGATATTGAAGGCGATCTCTTTATTGATTGTACGGGGTTCGCAAGTTTACTGTTAGGCAAGCATTTCGAGATCCCATTTATAAGCAAAAAGCACATTCTTTTCAACGATACTGCACTAGCAACACATGTACCCTATGTGGAGGAAAACTGCCCAATAGCTTCTCATACGATTTCAACCGCACAGACCGCCGGCTGGATCTGGGATATCGGTCTGCCGACTCGGCGAGGGGTTGGATATGCTTACGCCAGTGACTATATTAGTCATACCCAGGCAGAACAAGAGTTGAGGCAGTATATTGCCAAATCCATTGGACATCAAAAGTCGGAAGAGCTGTCCTTCAAACAGATTCCAATCAAACCGGGTCACCGAGAAAAATTCTGGCATCGAAACTGTGTTGCTATCGGAATGTCCGCTGGATTTCTCGAACCATTGGAAGCTTCGGCATTAGTGTTAATTGAATTAGCAGCTTCAAAAATTAGCAAAGAGCTTCCGGCCAATCGAGAAATCATGGATATTGTCTCTAAGCGGTATAACGAGAAATTTCTCTATCGATGGGATAGAATCGTGGATTTTCTAAAGTTGCATTATGTTTTGAGCAAAAGAACAGACTCAACATACTGGATCGATAATTGTGACCCAAAAACGATCCCTGATTCGTTGCAGGAACTGATATCGCTATGGCGATATCAGCCACCGAGTTCACTTGATTTTACCCAAGTTGATGAGGTCTTTCCCTCTGCTAGCTGGCAATACATTTTATATGGAATGGGTTTTCAAACGAAGCCGAGGGCAATGGACCGAAAATATGTCGATGAGGAAAAAGCCCAAAAGTTCTTTAGTGAAAATGTAGAAATAACCAACAAGTACTTGGCCGCGTTACCCACAAACCGAGAACTGATTAATAAGATTCTAGAATTTGGTCTGCAGAAAATATAATCGATTTATTTTGTTCGTAATTACCTGTCAATTAGTCCGCGGTTTTATTCCGTCCGACTAAGCGGATTTTTCCGAATACGTTCGCGTCAATATAGCCTCTATTCTTATCACCGTTTACTGGTTCAATCGGCAGTGAACCAACAAAGCTCTCGCGATGTTTGCTTCCGTCATTGTCGCAATAAGCTATCATAAAACCCATGGTTTTATTATTAGTTAAAGTCACAGGTTGACTAGCGGAATTTTTCGATGTCGATGTCGACTCTACATCCGACGAATCTTTAACCTTATAACGATCGTCGTAAATTGATAGTGCGACTTCCCATATGATTTTTTTGGGTTCGCTTGTACTTCTACGCCATCGATTCAAAGCATGACTATTTAGAATCAAAAATTGTGGCTGACCACCGGCATCTTTCTCTCCAATATCGACTACTTGATTATCAAGCGCGATATGATAAGCAAACGCATTGAAGTTGAATTGGTGATTACCGCCGGAAGCATCTTCATCGATAAAAATTTCTAAACAATCGTCATCCCAGTAATTCTCAGTAGGTACAGGGTGGCCATCGTAAAGTTTATCATCGATAATCTCCGCGAGAATAAAAAGGTATTGTTGATTCCATGCCAATTTATATCGAGCACTGAAATCAGATTTTTCGGGGATCGCTCCTATAATTGCTTGATCAATTGCAAACCAGGGAATTTCTTTCCAGACGGATTCATTAGCTATACCATCAATCTGTATTTCATTATTCACCCAGGACACTTCTCTGACATCTTGACTCCCCGAGAATCCTACAATAGCGCTAAAGCAAGTAATAAAGAAAAGAGAGTGCAAGATATTTTTCCTGAATGTCATAATCTAATCTCATTAATAAAAAAGTTTAATGGTTTCTGTGCGCTATGGATAGTTTGTTGAATTGTACCTTCCGCTAGTATTTCAACAACATCGGTCTCTTCAGTGGTTTCTTGTAAAGCATCAAATTGACTATCTAAAAGGTTAACGCCAAAAAAGTGTTCGCTTCTTTCGGAGAGCCTTCGACTCAGGATTTCTCGGTCCGCAACTAAATGCAAGAATATCACCTTGAACCCTAGTTGCCTAAAGGTTTTGCGATGTTGTTTTCTTAGTCCAGAGAATGCCAAACAACAAGAGCTATTTTTTTTCAGCTGACGTGCGAGGGTCTCCTTAATGCTCTCGATCCATGGCGCTCTATCCATGTCATTGAGTGCCACTCCTGTGGCCATTTTATCTCTCGCTTCTTGGTTGTGGAATTTATCGGCCTCCAAAAAGGTAAGATTATTTATTTCTGACAGTGCTTTAGCTATGGTGCTTTTTCCACTCCCACTTACACCCATAACAATCACCAAATAAGCTTGCTTTTGTGCTCTCGAGTCCAGAGCTATAATGGTTCCGTCGTTTTCCTCCATATTAGTCGTTCTTGTCTCGTAACTCACTAACGCGAGGAAAGTAGACATCGATTAGGTAGGTCTGACCTTTATGTAACCCTTCCAAAATGTTACTTATTTGTTTCTCACCATCCACGTAAATCTCGGTTTGCAAAATCTCATTGGATTGATAGTAATTAACTTCCAATTCTGCTCCCATAAAAATACGTTTAACCGACGCCCTTTCCCATTCTTGAGGGATATTAGGCTTAATCTCAAGCTTACCGTTTCTGCCGCGCAAACCAAATAATCCGTCGATAAGACAGCGGTAGTACCAACTTACCGTCCCCGTATTAAAAAGATGACTGGAGCGCCCCGCTTGATCAGGGTGTTGATAATAGGCGCCTCTATAGTAGTTAGGAATGAAGTTGGGTAGCTGACCGCGTTGTTCAATATCCGTGCTCGAAGGTATCATTGTTTTAAGCGTTTTGAATGCAGTTTGCGTATGCCCATGTTGGTATAGAGCGTAAGCAAAAAATACTGATGCATGATTATAGACTGAACCATTCTCAGCAACACCTTCTGACTTTTGAGTCAAGCGACCAATATCTTCTTGCATACAGGTGTAGCTGGGAGCAAGCATCATTGGACCAAAAGGTGTTTGTAGTTGGCTTTCTATTTCGCGCAGCATAAAACCTATTTTTTCTTCATTTGCGCCGCCGCATAACATTGACCAACTTTGAGTGTTTAAGAATATACGACCTTCTTTATCCAAAGACGTTCCAAACATCCGCCCTTCATCGGTGATACCTCTTGCATACCAGCGACCATCCCAAAAATTTGAATTAATCGATTGGTTCATTGTTTCGCCGATTGAACGAAAATAATCAGCTTTTTCGGTACGGCCTATTTGTTCGCAAATCCCACTCCATAATTGTAGTGCGTATACCGTGGCCATGCTCAACCAGGCAGATACACCAGTACCTTTATGACCGACCATGTTCATTGGATCGCACCAATCGCCCTGTTCAATTAGACTTAGTAACCGATGGTCTCTTTTTATGATTAACCAATTCATAGCACGATCAATATGCTGTACTACGGATTCGATTTTATCACCGCTAGCATAGCCGAGACCTTCATCAAGGAAATTGAAATCATTAGTTTCATCTAGATAGGCGGAAATACAAATTGGCAGCCAGACATTATGGTCAGCATGGGGGACTTGATTTATGTATTTTAGGGTCGCGTCAGAATGTAGCAAAATACCATCGGGTAACGCTCCACTTTCCAATTGTTGTTGTAAGACTATTCTAAAGGCTTTCTTAGCCACAGAAGGTCTTAAATAACTCATTCCCATATTATCTTGAAGGAAGTTTCTGGTCTGCGGATCGTTTGTCAATCGGTTAATGTCCCCATGATAAAATATTTGATGAGGTAACCAATGGTTAACAAATTGATCAAAACAAGGATCAGGCGTACTAATGGTTATACAAGGTCGAGCTTGAGACAAATAGTTTTTGTATTCGTTGTGAACAGCTATTAGTTTCTCACTACTACCAAAAAAGCGTTCTTTAAATGTTTCTAATTCGCTATCGAGTTTCATTGCTCCAAAAAGGAACTTGTTGTCGAAAATCTGTCCTGATTGTAATTGCAGGTTAAATTGCATAACCGCTGCAGGAGGCTCATATTGCGCTATGCTATTAGACAGAGAGTCCTTTAAAATCTCGGAAGGGCGATTTAGGTTTCCCTCACCCTCGAACTTACTCTGGTTAGCACAAAAAAAATCTGGACGCTTTTCAGACATCAGAAACGTTTTATCTTTAAAGTCTTTTTGATTCGAATAGTCTTCCACTTTCTGATAGGGACGAATACTGGTAGCCACGATTGCACACTGTTGATCAATATATGTTGCAGACTGGTTCATCCAAGACATGTATCCGACTGTGAAATACGGGTAAAACGACAAATTCCTGTCTTTGTGTGAGCGATTAGTAATTTCTATTTTCCAAATCTCCAGGACATCAGATTTAGGAAGGCTCAGCGTTATTGTAATTTCAACTTCAAGATGTCTAATGGACCAGCGAATCTGAGATTTTTGTACCGAAAATTCAAAGTAATCTAAAGGCTTTCGCACTGGTTCATAAGGAGCAGAAAAAAACTCACCAGTATCATTGTCTTTCAAGTAGAAGAAGCGCCCCGGATAATGAGAAAAATAATTCATTTCTGGTTGTATAAACGTTGTTTGTTCTATATTCGGTGCGTAGGAATATCTGGCGGGTTCGGGTTGCATAAACTGTGCGGTCGCGAAGCCGCGGCAGTTCATTTGGAGTAACAGTTGTTTATTCCATAGATATCCCGTTGCTTTCGGTAAGAGGGTGGGAGAAATAATTTAATTTGATCCCCGCTAATACTCGACTGATAGGTTTTTCCTTTATTCAACTTTAGCATTTCCAATTTGACTCGGTCGTGAGGTTAACTCAGTTTGTATTTTGTTAAGCTCATGGTCATTTAGTGGGTAGTATTTGATTATAAATACCGCCAAAAGAGCGAAGACTCCGGGAATAACAGTCATTAGTAAAACAATACCGAGCTCTGAAGATTCCGTTTGTACCTGATTGGCCAAATAGCCCAAGCTGGCAAGCAGCCAACCCATAATTGCTCCTGCTAAAGCGCCTCCTAGTTTCTGTGCGAAAGATGCTGCGGAAAAAACCATTGCAGTCGCTCTGCGTCCATTTTTCCATTCCGAGTAATCGGCGGTATCAGCGTACATTGAAAAAACTAACGGAGACTTAGGGCCAAGTGCCAAGCCAATCGCAATTTGCATGACGAAAATTGCGATTATATTTTCGCGAGGTATGAAGTAAAAGACGAAGGATAATAGAGCGACAATGCTCATGAGAATAATAAGTAGTTTTTGTTTGCTACAATACTTAGTCAATAATGGTGTTATCGCAGCACCGGCTGCTAGCGACAGCATATAAGCGGTCGCAAAACTTCCGATAAGATCTTCTCTCCCTACAAAATACTTAAAATAGAAAGTGCCGCTGCTTCCCCGCAGGGTAATGGTAAGCATGATGACTAATGCTAAACTGAATAATATCAACCAAGGCTTATTTTTCGAGAGGTCCTTTAGGTCGTTAATGATGGTGGTTTTTTGTTGTGACGGCGGAGCTATTCTTTCACGAGTCGATAAAAAGGAAATAACAAAAAGAACAGCGGCAATAGCACCATAAAGCGCCATCGTCATTTGCCATCCAAGTTGAATATTACCGTCGCCTAGCATTTTAACTAGTTCGGGAGTGAAGTACGCAACCAAAGTTCCTCCGGAGAATGCGCCGATAAATCTAAAACTGGTTAAGGTCGTTCTCTGTTGTGAGTCTCCAGTAATGACTCCTAGTAATGCACCGTAAGGGACGTTGATAAAGGTATAAGCCAGCATCATAAAAATGTAGGTTGCGTATGCCCAAATTAATCTACCATCTTGCTCTAGAGCAGGAACGGTAAAGGTTAAAACTCCAGCTGCAGTGATTGGTATGATTCCCCATAATAGATAAGGACGAAATTTACCGAACCGAGTTTTTGTTCTATCCGCAAGAGCCCCCATTAATGGGTCGCTAAATGCATCGACCATGCGAGTGACTAACATCATAGTCCCCACTGCCGCCGCCGGAATACCAAAAACGTCTGTGTAAAAGATGAATAGAAAAACGTCGAAAATTCGCCAGTAGAAATTTGAAGCAACATCTCCACAGGCATAACCTAGCTTTTCACCTAATGATAACTTCATGGAGTTTTTGTTGTTCAATTGGACGTTCCTTTGAATAGCTATTGAGTAAACCAATTTGAATTAGAAAGCGCTTACATAATTAGAGCAAGGTCAGTTAACCATCTAGGTCTAAGACGCACTTGTCCTAAGCCAGGCTTTCTAAAGACTCTTGGGGTTAAGTATTTATACGGGTGGCGCTTTACAATATTGGTCAATAAACATTTGATGACTTGGCATTTGAGCGACCTTCGAATCAACTGTCGCTTTTAGCATCCCCAAAAATTTGTCGAGGTCGTTATCATTCATCATATCGACAATTTGATGATAGTTTTTTGGGATGATTCCCTGACCAATCATTACCTGACTCCATGAATCTATTTTGAATAGCTCAGTGTCGGTAATGCAGACTCGACCTGTCTCTTTGAATAGTTGAATGCGGTGAGCTAAAGTATCGGGTATTTCCATATTCTTACAGTATTGCCAAAACGGGGTATCTTCCCTCTCCGTCGCTTTGTAATGAAGAATTATAAAATCTCTGATGCTTTCCATTTCATTTTTGTATTGTCGGTTGTATTCGTCGATGTTCGATTGAGTAATTTCTTGGTGAGGAAATAGTCTCATTAGCCTTAATATCGCGGCCATTATTAGATGGATAGCCGTTGACTCAACAGGCTCCAAAAAACCACTAGATAGACCGATGGCAACGCAATTCTTATTCCAGCCTTTTCGGCGCTTTCCTGTATTATATTTAAAAGCCTTTGGTTCGGTAATTGGTTTGCTCTCTAGGTTATCTAAAAGAGTTTGAATGGCCTCATCATTGGAGCCGAATCGACTGCAAAATACTAACCCATTACCGACTCGGTGCTGCAACGGAATGCGCCATTGCCAACCAAAACCATGAGCTATTGATTGAGTATACGGGCGAGGTTCACCGAATTTTTCTGTCTGTACTGCGACAGCCGAGTCACATGGTAGTAAGTGTCCGTAACTTTCGAATCCTGTATTTAAAGCCCCTTCAATTAATCGACCAGAAAAACCAGTGCAATCGATAAATAGATCGCCTTCGATGATTTGCCCATCCTCTAATTTTAGGGTTTCAATAAATCCTGTGTGCGCATTAGTTGTAACATCAACTATTTTTCCCTCAATCCGTTTTAATCCATGCTTGATTGCGAATCTTTTTAGATATTCTGCGTATAAACCTGCGTCTAAATGGTATGCGTAATTAAGTTTCGAATCAGTACTGTGACCAAACCGCCCTGCTTCCGCCGCCTTTAGTTCTAGACAGTAGTCCCCAAATTTTTCCGCTTTGCCTTTTTCACGGCCGGCCAACCAAAAGTGTTGGAATTCACCAGCCCAACATACTTTTCCAGTTTCACCAAATGAATGAATATAACTATCGCCGACTTGTCCCCAATTCTTAAACTCGATCCCTAACTTAAAAGTCGCCTGACAACTGCGCATAAAATCTTGGTCATCAATCCCTAATAATTGATTAAACACTTTTAACGGAGGAATGGTTGCTTCGCCAACGCCGATGCGACCAATCTCTTCCGATTCGATAAGACTAATATCGAGATTCTTTCCTAGTAGTTTGCTCAGTGCTGCCGCTACCATCCAACCAGCGCTGCCTCCTCCGGCTATTACTATTTTTTGAAGCTGCTTATTGTTCACGCTTAATATTCCTGCAAAGTTTCGGACTAATTAGATTGTTTGTCGATTTGTTTGTTTTTCATGGAAATCAACTTTCTAATGTTACTTAAAGATGCAATTACTAGATAAGCAGCTTGTAAATATCCAGTCCGATTCAAAATTTCGAGCGCTGCTGCATCTAACATTTTTAGTTTTTCTTCGTGAATGGTATAACAGCCTTGAATTTTTGCTTTTTCACCGTTATTAAATTCAGCGTCAATGGTAACCGATTCGAGTAAGTCATGCTGTAAGAACACTTCGAACATTTGTTTACTGTATTCGATTCCTAAATGAATACCGGATAGCACTCGTTTGATATTTTCAGCGAACGGTGACAGGGAGCCACTGTCATTAAAGAGTTTTTCGCCCTCGTTTTCGGATACTCGAGGATCCGCCATATCTATATTGATGACAGGCTCTTTTGCGCTTTTACCTTGCTCTTCTTGGTTTTGAAATCCAATTAAAAATGGCCCTCTAGCTAGTGAAGCAGGTATGTATTCGGCCGCCCAACCATCATCAGTCAGGAATAGGTTTTCGTCCGCTTGGAAGCCCAACATTACAAAGGAATTAAATTGTCCAGTCTCTGGATCCTTTCTGAAAAGAATAGGGTATTCTGATTGAACATCCGCGAACTCTGTTGGGAATGTTGGCGTATTTGAAACCGCGTAACCGTTTTCGCTTGTGTAATTTACATTAACTCTAGTGCTAGAGTGAGAGTCAACGTTTAATATCTCAAATTTAGGCATTCTACTTCTCTTTTAGCTATTGATACTGTGGAAATATCTGGCTTTATATTTCCACAAAATCTTAATCTAGTAAACCCAATAAAAAGCCGCTTAACTAATATGATTCGTTAAGCGGCTTAATTGACAACCTATAACTTAGCTATTGAATGATTAGAAAGTATAACGCGCACCAATTGAATAGCGTGCGCCAAACTGCTCTAGTCTCCATAGCTGAGCTTCCGTTCTACCATGAGTACGACGATTTTCTTCAGTGAGGTTAATTGCTTCAAAACTGAATGAAAGATTGTCGTTATATTGGTAACCAACACTGAGATCAATTTGAGAGTATTCTTCAACAAATTCTGGCTCCGAAGCGAAGATAGAAGCGTTGTTTAGGAACTTATCCCTCCAGTTGTAGCTAATACGTCCATGCCATTGATCTTTCTCATACATAGCAACTAAGTTGGCAGTATCGCTTAATCCAACAAGCGCAAACTGCGTCACCGAGGGAGCAGCGGCTAAATCGAAACCGATATCACCATCAACAATGGTATAGTTTGCTTGTAAACCGAAACCTGACTCTCCAAAGAAATGTTGGAACGCGAGTTCCCAACCATCAATCGTTGCGTCCTTATTATTTACGGGTGCTTGAGATAGGAATTGCATCAGTGGGTCATCAGCGTTTGGAACAATATCTACCGCGGCTTCAAACTCATTTAGTGTCATTGAATCATAGTCGACCCCGAGTTGATTGGCAGCAACCATAGAGAACAAAGTAGAGGCGTTAACTGGAATTCCAAGTGCGTTTAAATCCGCTACAGCTTGTTGTGCCCTTGGACCTGCGCTGGCGTCTCTTAACCCATAGAAATTTTGAACAATCGGTCCGGTACCAACAAAATTATCAACATCTTTTTTAAAGTAGCCAATCGACACGTAACTTGCGTCATCAAAGTACCATTCTAGCGACAGATCAAAATTAGCCGATTCAAGTGGTACTAGATTAGGATTACCACTAGTAGCTCGTCCAGTACCGCTTGGGTCAACTGCGGTTGGCACCGCTGGACCACCGGTGACGGTTGCTGCTGGACTTAAGCTTTGATATCCCGGTCGCGCGATTGTTTTACTGTATGAAAAACGTGCAATAAGATCATCTTGTAGCTCGATATTAAAGTCTAAATTCGGTAAGAAATGATCATAGTCATTGGTAACACTAACGAACTGTTTTTCGCCGGAACCTGCGACGACTCTAAAGTCATCATCACTTTCCCAAAGCAAATAGGCAGGAAAGGCTAAATCAGCGGTTGATGTTGATTCCGTGTCCTCATATCTAAAACCGACGGTCAAATTATATGGTTTTGTTCCTAGCTCTCCACTGTAATCGAGTTGTGCATAAATAGAAGTGACATCTTCTTCAATCAATCGATTAGTAGATTCATTCGGGTTTCTATTGAACGCAAATCCGTATTGATTCGCGGCCCATGCGCCGATCTCGGCAGCGTTACCTCTGAACCCTTGAGTCCAGGCCCCTTCAGTACTATAGTCATCAAAAACACCTGCAAAATCAACTGGTGTTAAGAATCCTGCAGGTAATTCACCAGGGTTTTCGACTCCCCAGTTACCCATAGTGTCGTTGATATTGGACTGTATTGAGTGGTTTGACATCGAACGAGATTCGATACCAAAATCAATGCCGAAGCTATCAAAGTCATATGCACCATCCAGCTTAAACTGGCTAATTTCACTTAGGTTTTCAGAATAGAAACGTTGTTGTATTGCAGTACCAACGTCATCTTGATCGAAAGTGTTGTTACAGTTAAGGCCGATCCTGGCGTCACAATCATCAAATTCAACCTGAAGTATGGGCAATCCATTGTTGTATATCGCACCTTGCGAGGCAACAATGTTTGAGCCAAGACCAACTTTCAGAAAATTACCGTAGCCTTTTCGAGGTGTAGTCTCAGCAGAAGAGTCATGAAAATCCAGAGCTAATTTTAATCGCTCATTCACATCCCATTCTAAATTAAAGCCAATTGACTTATTTTCGGTTTCTGAGTTTGCATTGATTTGCGCGACAGCGATATCTCGCGGAGCCAAATCATATCGTTCTTCATTATAAATAACGGGGGTTCTACTAACGCCATTATCAAATGTAATTGAGTCTTTATAGTTCGCATACCATATTGATAATTCAGACCGTTCTTCATTTCTCTCTAAACTTGAATAGGTATAATCAAGTGTCGCCGTTAGATTGCCTTGTGGTTTAAACTGAAAAGTGAGTTGAGCATTAGTACGATCTCTTTCACGGTCGCCCATGTAATAAATCAAGTTTGATGGTAAAGCAAAACTATCGCCAACGGCTGGCTCATTAGTTACTTGGAGTGGGTTGGTTGGAATAAAATCTCCACCGATTGCCGTCGAATCCGTCCAGCTACCAGAGCGCCACTCATTGATTAGCGCCGCCGCAACACCGCTATCTCTTTCTGACACACTGGCATTGATTGAAAAGCCGAATTTTTCATTTTTATCGGTCCAACTCAATATCCCAGAAACTTCGGGGGTGAAATCATCACCTTCGATGACTGTTGTGTCGTTGATCAAACTACCACCGAGACTAGCTCTAAAGCCTGGGTTATCTAATGGCCTTGCTGTATTGATATTAATTGTTGCGCCAATTCCTCCGGATGCTATATCAGCTTGACCTGTTTTATAAACCTCTAGAGATTGAACAGCATCGGACGACAAATTCTCGAAGCTATATGCTCGAGTATCTGATGCGCCACCGGCCTCAGGTAAAGAAGAGCCAGGCATGGTCCTTCCATTGAGTGTGATCATATTGAACTGTGGACCAAAGCCTCGAATGGTGACTTGGCTACCTTCGCCGTCCTGGCGATCAATTGAAACACCGGTGATTCGCTGAAGAGACTCGGCTAAATTGGTGTCTGGAAATTTACCAATATCTTCTGCAGTTATTGCGTCAACAATTCCAACAGCATCTCTTTTTCTATTCATTGAACTAACAAGACTTCCTCGAATGCCGGTAATTACAACGACTTGGTCCTCTTCATTTGCTGCTTCTTCAGTTTCTGCTGCATACAACGGACTGATTGCCGCTGAACCTAATATCAGCGACAAGCTAGCCGCAATAGGTGTTTTTATAAATTTATTATTCTTCATGACGGTTCCGCTCCCACGATTTCTACCCCGTTTTATAGACTATACTATTTTAGTTAGGAAAATGTAAGCGCTTTCACGAGAAGCCAAAAAAAAAGACAGGCAAATCGCGCTTTTTGTAAGCGCTTACATTAAGCTAAGGGATTTGGGATTTCACGTCAACTAAATTTTTTCTATTTGTAACTAGGGTGGTTTGCATTCGAATGCAAAAAGTTCGAGTTGATTTAAATTTATTTCATATTTATCAGTAAGTTGCTGATTTATTTGAGGTCTATCTGTGAGCTAGATCTATTTTGATAATTTTTTGGAAGGTTCTTTAAATTGAGCTAATATTTTGGCCAAAGCTTGATTCTGAATATCGATGCTCATAAATCTCATTTGAGTAGGTCTAGCTAAACTACTAGGTGTTTTTGACGCCGTAAATTGACAAAAAGAAGTGATCTAAACCCTCTAAAACTACTTGTATGAGTAGTTTTAATGTACCATCGTAATTACAAAAATAATCATGGAAAATTGGCATAATGAAATATAGAGGAAGTTGTCATTGTCAGGCTGTGCAATTTGAATTCGAGTGTGAAGCCATTGACTCGGCCATTTTATGTAATTGCTCTATTTGTATACGAAAAAACGCCATCATGTCGGATGTTTATATAGGACCAAAATTTTTCAAGCTGCTAACGGGAGCACATGCATTATCGGTTTATCATTGGGGTGATAAAGATGTGAACCACTATTTTTGCAAAAACTGTGGTATTTATCCATTTCATGATACAACCTATGAACCTGACAAATATAGGGTTAATTTAGGCTGTATTGATACGTTGGAATCTCGAGAATTACAAACTAAAGAGTTTGATGGCAAAAATGAGCTCTAAACTTAATCGAT
>CAJQOL010000125.1 GCA_905479925.1 uncultured Kangiellaceae bacterium
CATTATCAACCGGAGCGCTTAGTAGCCAAATACGGCTAACGCTAACCCGCAAACTGTAATAACCCAGTGGAGGCATGTCTGTTTTGCCGGTATTAAACTCCTCTGCCGATGCGTTAACATGACCGTTGAAATACGCCCTTAACTCATTGCCAATTTCTTTCATTTGCGACAGGTTATAACTAGGTGGGGCAATCATCATAGAGAAGGCTTTAGGCTCTTCTCCTTCAGGCAAGTATTCCGCAGCGGGCATTAACCAAAAAGCTAAACCCATAACGCCAATGACAAAACTGGTAGCTGCAATGGTTGCTCTCTTTTTGCTTTGAATAAAAAAATCGACGAACTTAAGCCATTTTTCCGAGAGTTGAATTTGCTGCGCTTGGTCGACCGTGTCTTTCTTGCTGACATTGGCCAGCGCGACCGGAACAACAAAAAACGCAACCAACATTGACGTAATAATAGCGGCGGCTATTGCGATTGCTATATCAGAATAAAGCTGACCGGCTTCTTGTTGTACAAACAAAATTGGCGCAAAAACTAATACGGTGGTTGTTGTAGAGGCGAGCACTGCAGGCCAAACTTCCTGTACACCAACTACTGCAGCATTGAGGCGGGAAATACCTCTCTTTTTAGCCTGCATAATACTTTCTAGAACGACGATTGAGTTGTCGACGGTCATACCGATTGCAAAAGCGACACCGGCTAATGAAATAACGTTGATGGTTCGCTCAAATAATAACAAGCCTAAAAACGCAGCGATGGTACAGAGAGGTATCCCCATAACACCAATGATGGTTGCTTGGGTCGAACGCAAAAATAGGTACATGACCAAGGTTGCCAATAGCGCTCCTAAACATAAATTGAACCAGACATTTTGCAATGAACTCTCAACATATTTAACATCGTCGCTAGTGAGTTTTAATTCCAAGCCATTATGTTGTAATAGGTCCTGATTAATTTGTTCAACGACCACAAGCATCTGTTTTTTTATGTCGATTACGTTGGAGCCTGATTCACGTCGTACCGATAAGCTCAAAGTTCGTTCACCGTTAAAATAGGAGACCGAGCGGCTTTCAAAGTGATCGAGTTCGACGGTCGCAACGTCTCCAAGATAAATATTGGTATTGCCTTGGCGGGCTATAATCAAGGATTCTAATTCGTCGACCTGCTTAAATCGGCCAATCATTCGTATCAGAAAACGTTCCTTACCAGACTCAATATCACCCGCTGATGCGTCACGGTTTCGTTGTCGGATTGTATTACGTACTTGGGTTAAACTGATGCCTCGTTGTGCCAGTCTGGCGGGATCGACTTTTATTTGAATTTGTCTTGCTGCACCGCCGCCGACCCTTACTTCGGAAACACCTGTCACGGTTTCCATTCTAGGACGAACGTTATCTTCGGCATAATCGCGGATAAGATCCATATCTAGATCGAGAGGATTACCTTTGAGTGGTCTCAGGGTGAAATACATAAAAGCATTACTAGAAAAAGCGTTAGCTAATATGCGGGGTTGGTCGACGTTTTCTGGGTAAGCAGGCACCTGACTGAGTGCATTATTAACATCCAATAAAGCGTCGCTAACCTCAACGCCAAATGGAAACTCTAATTCAATGGATGCTGAGCCCATTTCCGCATTGGAAGTCATTCGCTTTAGATTTGGTAAATTGCGCAGGTATCGTTCTTGTTCAATCAATATTTCCTTTTCGACATCCTGTGGCGTTGCGCCAGGCCAACCGGTAGAGACACTAATGGTACGTACATCAAGATCCGGGATCATCTGAACCGGGATTTTTAAGGCGGCTACTACCCCTAAAATAGTGATAATAAATACGATGACGGCAACCAAAGTACCGTGCTTGGCGGCGGACTGAAACACTATTGACGTCCTTTGTTAGGATCGTTGTTTGCCGGGTCAGTTGCACCTGGACCCGTCTCACTTGAATCAGTCTCACTTGAAATAGCTGTGACTGACTGGTTGTCTTTAAGCAGTTCAATGCCTGATAGGACGACTAGTGAATGAATCGGAAGGCCAGTAACAGCTACCCGATCCATGTCGCTTTTAATCATGGTGATTTTTCGACGTTTGACAGTTGCAAGGCTCTTAACGGGCAAACTATTCGTGGTATCGATGTTCTTGTTTTCTAGATGAACGGTAAACACACTACTACTGCCGTCAGGATGTCGCTTTAATGCGGTTCTAGGGATCCAGCTAAGCGTCCCCCGTGTATTCTCTGAATCTGTGTCTGCACTTGTACCTGAATTCGAACCTGAACTTGCACTTGAATTCGAACCGCCAGAGAGATTTATTCGAGCTCGCGCCGACATGCCTGGCAGCATTCCGGAATTGGTTGGTATATTGATTCTAACTTGCAGTGTTCGGCTAGATGGCTCAGATACTGGCACAATGCTGGCTATAGGAAGCGTATAGTGCTTATCTGGCATAACATCTGGGATGACTATCGCCTCTGTTCTTATTGAAATAGCGCTAAGGTGTTCTTGGGGTAAATTGACGATTAGGCGAACTGATTGGTCCGATACTAATTGGAAAACCCGATCTTGCCGACTTATCCATTCCCCTAGGTTCACATTTCGCTGCGCAATGACCCCATCAAACGGAGCGATCAGCGTGTGACGTTTGACAATTTCATTTTGCAGAGCAACACGAGCTTGGGAGCTAGTCACTTGAGACTTGGCGCTCGCCAGGTTAGCTTTGCGCTCCGCTAACAGACTATCGGCTACTACCTTACTTTTTGCTAGCGACACAACTTCATCATATTGCCGCTGGGCTTCCTGTTGTTGCACCAATGCAGATACATGGTCCGCTTCCTCTTGGGACAAGCGAAGTCTAGCCAAAGTATCATCGAGGGATAATAATGCTTGGCCTGCGACTACTTTATCGCCAGCTTCAACGAATAGCGCCTTGACCAAGCCCGCTTCTAAAGTCGCCAGCTGCGCATCTTGCTCTGCAACCACGGTTCCGCTTAGTTCGATGGTAACTCTATGAGGCTCTTGTTGTGGTTTAAAGATTTTAACTTCAATTTTAACTTCAGCTTCAACTTTCTCTGCCATTGATATTAAGGGGCTCGAGAATAATAATAGGCTAACAAGTGGAATAATTGCCCGTCGCATGGAATCCCCTACTTTAAACGTGGTTGTGCTAATCATTTTCCAAATATTATGCCTTGATCTGGCTTTATCGAACAGCGTTAATTATTATTGATAACGGGTATTGGTAAAATGACTTGAACAGGTGGAAAATACAATGGGCAAAAAATCATTAGTTTGGGATCTACCGTTGAGAATCTTTCATTGGCTTTTTGCGGTGAGTATTTTGGCTTCTTGGTATACTTCCGAACAAGAGGGTGAAATGGTCAATATTCATATGCAGTTGGGCTATTTTATACTGGGTCTTGTTATTTTTAGATTGGTATGGGGCTTTGTTGGGGCCAAGCATTCTCGTTTCAGTCAGTTTTTTCCTACCCCTTCTCGTATTAAAACCTATATAGCCAAGTCAAATAGTGCAGATCATACTCATTATGCGGGTCACAACCCATTAGGCAGTCTGATGGTATTTTTAATGATTGTATTAGTACTTTTACAAGCAATCAGCGGCTTATTTATTAACGATGATATTTTTTCCTCCGGACCTTATTATGGAACCTTAAGCGAAGAGATGGGGAAAGTGATGAAGTATATTCATCATAACGCATTTGACTTTATGATTATTGCAATGGCGTTACATATTGCGGCTATTGTGTATTACAAGTTTTACAAAAAAATTGATCTAGTGACGCCAATGATAACCGGTAAAAAGCCAGCTGCGGATATTAAATCAGAAGATGTTATACCCCATTCAAAAATGCTAATCGGAATAGTTTTAGCGATAGCTATTGCCGCTTTTATTTATTGGCTTGTAATAATAAATGCCCCTGTTGAAGAGTCGTTTTATTATTAGTTAACCTGGAGTCGAAATAGTTTAGTCTTTCCAGTCATGCTAGTTTGGCGTCAAACGTATCAATGAAACCAGTCGCTTCTATTAATTGACAATAAAGAGAAAAATTATTTTGTGGAATTTTCTTAGTGGAACGGTCTTAGTGGAATGGCTTTAGTGGAGTTATAACGAGTTGCGCTAAGGTAGTTTGACAAACAAAGGCAATCAATTGACCAATTGCCTTTGTTCATTATTCAGGACTCTTTATTTCTGATGCTAGTTCTGTTGCTAGTTCTGGAGCTAAGTCTAAATTTAGTTTAGCTTCGAATCCTCGTTTAAATTATTCTGCTTTAAAATCGTCATGGCAACCGCCACAGCTTTTTCCAACACGGCCAATCGCTTTCTTGATAGCTGATTCATCACCAGAGTCCGCAGCAATTTTTAAGTTTTCAGATGCTTCAATCAGTGCTGAAATTCTCTTATTAAACTTTTCTTGCTCTTGCCAAATATTATCTAACGCGTCAGTTTCTAATTTAAATTTGGAGGTATCGGTTCGTAGGTAATCCTCAATCATAAATGATAATTGGTTAATACGAGTGGCATTTTTTTTAGCAAGCTCTGCATTAACGGGTATTTTTCCTTTGGCCATGGCGCCAAGAGCACCCATATTGCTACCAATCAATGTAAAAACGGATTGTCTCATTTTTAAGGTGCGATCCGCGTGCTTTTGAGATTTAGCTGTTTGCGCAGTAGCCGTTAGTGCAGTTACTGCAAGTAGGCCGGTAATCAGTGATTTTGCTAGCAGTTTCATTAATGCTCCTTAATTGTCTTTATTTTAGGTCTTGTCATTTCGGTAGCCTAACATAACGCAAAATTGACGGTATGTAATCAATAAATTGTGACAATTCTTAAATGGTAAATCTCTAAATTGAGATGTTAGAAAGTACCACAGCGGTCAGAATCAGCGATTTTCAGCCCGAAGGCGCACTGAATATTTGAAACATGATTCGGAGTAAATGAAACTTCAAATAGGCAAGATATCAAACAATCGAGTAATAAATGGTTGATGTGGCTCTATCTTATCTCTTGATTCATGGTTGGCTAGCCTTAACCCTAGGACATAAGCATAAGCCTACACATCCTTAATCTTGCAAGCTATAAAGGAGTTTCGTGACTAAGATCAAAAAGCTACACTGTTGCTTTGCTAATATTAAAACTGATTCTATTGTTGGAGATAACGATGTTTGAAGCCTATAAAAACTGGTTAAAAGCCAGTGAGCAACCTCAAAAACTATTCGACCATAATGATGATCAAGCGATCCACGTGGCACTAGCCCATTTGTTGTATCACATCATCAGCATTGATAATCTCGAGAGCGAGCGTGAGAAGAGTAAGTTTAGTCAGATTATGAAAGATGAATTTGATTTAAATCACGACCAAGTTAGCCATTTATACCATTATGTTGAAGCATTAAATTCCAATTTTCATGACGACCTAGAAACAATCAATTCACATTTAGTTGATAATCCTCATTTACGAATGGAGTTTATGCAAAAGCTTATTCATATGATGAGCCTAGATGGAGTGAGTAACGAAGAGTTAGATGTGTTTTATGAGGCGATGAGAGTTATATTTCCCGAATTACGAACGGGATCGGCAATATAGAAAACAATGGCAATCACGTAGGCAGGGAGCTACCTTTGAAACTGGTGGACGATTGCTGGCGGTCGATTACTAGTGGTTGATAACTCGCAGACCGTAAATCCAAGACTGTAAATTCTAGACCATGAATTCTAGACCATAACCTGCCATTGAACGTTTGGGTAAGACTAGAGACTACAAATCTAAGTGCTGCTTAGGTTAGCTTTCTTAAGAGAGCATTCCTATTGGAGCATTCTCACCGGTGCTTTTTATACTTCTCGTAAACTTATTCCTCCTTTAAGTACTTCTAAAACGTTCACAGACAATACTTTAGAATTAATAGTAACAATATTTATCTTGTTCAATATTTAAAGGCCATTTATCATATTCGTTTTAAATGTCTGAGAGTTACGATGTCTAAATCGAAAATACTAATTGTCGATGACAGTCCAGAAATTCGTTTAAGTGCTGCCTTTATTTTGGAGGATCAGGGTTTTTCCGTGCTCGAAGCGGAAAATCATCATCGTGCAAAGGACATTTTAAATGATAAACGTGTCGATTTGATCTTGCTGGATATGAATTTCTCGTTAGATACAACGTCTGGCGAAGAAGGTTTGAGTTTTTTAACCTGGTTAGCTCAGTCAAACTTTGTTATCCCGGTTATCGCCATGACCGGTTGGTCTAATGTTGATTTAGCCGTTAATGCTATGCGACTAGGCGCTTGTGATTTTGTTGAGAAACCTTGGAATAACCAGAGATTAATTCAAATTATTCAGCAACAGCTGAAGATGGCTGGTTTGCAAGTGCAAAATCAAAGGCTCAAACAGCAGTTGGAGTCGGTGACAGAACAAGACTTTGTTTGGCAGTCGGCAGCTATGACAATGTTATTAAGTCAAATAGATGCTGTAGCTGCAACTGACGCCAGTATTTTGTTAACCGGCGACAACGGCACTGGTAAAAGCCATATAGCACAGCGCATTCATCAGCAATCTGACCGTGCCGACAGTTCTTTTATTGCGGTCAATATGGGGGCGATTTCAGAATCATTATTTGAAAGTGAAATGTTCGGTCATAAAAAAGGCGCATTTACCGATGCAAAACAAAATCGGATTGGTCGCTTTGAGCTTGCTAAACATGGAACGCTATTTCTAGATGAAATTGCCAATATCCCGCTGTCTCAACAGGCCAAGCTACTGCGGGTGTTGGAATCCGGTGAATATGAGGTGTTAGGCTCCAGTCAAACCCAGCAGGCTGATAGCCGAATTATTAGTGCAACCAACGGTGATATTGCCCAATTGATAGCGGATTCTGCGTTTCGGGAGGACCTTTATTTTCGTCTAAATACTATCGAATTGAGAGTGCCATCATTGAAAGAAAGGTTGAATGATATTACGCCGTTGGCTAGATATTTTATTGCCTTACATGGTAAGAAATATAAGCGTGAGGAAATAAGCCTTGCTCCCAGTGGAATAAGGGCGCTAGAACAATATCATTGGCCCGGTAATGTCCGTGAAATGAGCCACTTGATGGAGCGTGCGGTTTTGTTAGCTAAAAATAACAGCCTAGGCCAAGAGGACTTAAATCTAACTAGCATTAAACCTGAAAATAACTTACCGATGATGACGCTAGAGCAAGCCGAGCAAATGCTGATCGAACAGGCATTGGCGTTAAATTCGAATAGTGTGCCAAAATCGGCGATAACATTGGGGCTGACTAAGTCATCTTTGTATCGTCGAATAGAAAAATATGGCATCAAGGAAAGTGTCGATGATGATGCTCCTACATCATAATATGAGACAGGGCATATGAATCTTTTTCTCTTTAAATCCTTAGAGCAGCTGTTAAAAACTTGTTTCGCGGTGACCACTTTTCTGTTGGTCGGCCTATGGTTAGTACTTGGGCTAACACTGCAGTGGACGTTACTCAATATTGTGCTAACAAGCATGGCCATCTTAGTAGTCGTCTGGTTGTGTTTCGCAATTATCTATAAAAGAACTATCACTGCGTTTAAGCGCGCCAGCATGCACCTTGAAGCGGTTCGAAATGATGACTATTGTCAGTATGCAAAGCCTGCTTTCGACAAAGGTAAGGTGGCTGATTTTCATCACGACCTTGAAAATTTGAGCACTCATTTGCAGCTGCTAAAATCACGTTATGATCAACATGTTTTCCTAGTCTATCGACTTATAGAACAACTACACAGTCCCATTTTAGTCTTTGATCAACATCCTCAACTGACGTATGCCAATAGCGCTTTTAATGAATTGTTTCCTCAGCCGTGGCAGATTTTTAGGCATGCTTCACCCAGTCTACTGGGGCTTAAATTTGAGAATGGTAGCTGGCGATTTAAACAAGAACAACAGGACCGCAAGTGGGAAATTCGTCACAGCGAATTTATCGAGCACGGAAAAAATCATCAATTATTAGTTTTCGTAAATATCGAATCGGCATTAAGACAAAGTCAGCTTAACGCATGGCAACAGCTAATTAGAGTACTTGGACACGAGATACGCAATTCATTGACACCGGTTTCAGCATTAGCTCAGGGACTGAGTTTAAAAGCTCAAGGCGATAGAGAAAAGCAGGCCTTAACCGTGATCACTGAGAGGTGTCAGCACTTGCAAGATTTTGTTAGTCGCTATGCATCCATTACTAAACCACTTCACTTAAACTGCCAAATGCTTGCGGTTGATAGTGTGGCTAAACGAATTCAGGGCCTGCTTGAGGATACCCCATTAGAGCTAGAGCTTAAATCAGAGCATTTTTGGGCCGACCCCGCTTTTATCGAACAGGTACTACTAAATCTGATTAAAAATGCCAAGGAAGCGTCTGGAGTTGGAGATAAAATAATCTTGCGGTTCCGTGAAAATGACAATACATCAGTCATTGAAGTTGTCGATAACGGTCACGGATTTGCTAATTTGGATAATTTGTTTGTTCCTCTCTATTCAACCAAACAAAATGGTCAGGGAATTGGATTGAGTTTTTGTCGTAATATCATAGAGCATCACAAAGGGACTATTGAGCTAGTAAATAATGATCATTCACCGGGTGTCACGGTATCAATTTATTTACCTCTTCCGCCTAAAGACGGAGAGAGCTCTATAGAATAGACTTCTCAAGGAGAGACCTCTCAAGAAAAGACTTTTCTAAGAAGAGACTTTTCTAAGAAGAGACTTTTCTAAGAAGAGACTAGGCACTCATAAATTCTTTAAGCCACGCACTACCGTTTTAGTTTCACCTAACCACTTTACTAAACCTTTCGATATCAACAAGTTAACTTGTTCGCGCTTTTTTTGTGTAAGTTCATTGCTCCCGTTGTTTGGGTTACACGCCTTATATCTGATTTCCACAAAACCTGCGCTATAAATGCCTGATCGTTAAGCATGCAATTGGCTTCTTTCGCGAAGGTTATTTCAACCTCTAGCGTTAGTTCGGTTATGGTTCAACTTAGTTCACCTGCGGACCATTGCCACTTTTTTTTTCCAACTGTTACGTCTAACCAACTGATTTATAAAGCAAATAATAGTTGGCACAAATTTAGCTTATTAAGTCAGTAATTGGTAGTAATCAAGTATTTAATTAAGGTGTTTTCGCAATGGATGTAAAAAAAATCAAGCCCAAACAAAGCAGATTCAAAACAACACCAGTGATCGGTGGTTTGGCTGTTTGTTTGTTGGTTATAGCGACTTGGTATGTGAGTTCGCAAACTGGTGCGACGGTAGTTAAGCGAAGCGATATGCTTTTTAGTACCGTAAAAAAGGGCGATTTACAGGTAGAAATCGAAGGTTATGGTGCCCTGCGATCGGATAAACAACAGCTAATCACTTCATTAACTACCGCAACAGTAAAGGAAATTGTGCTCAAACCCGGCGCCTTGGTAACTGCTGATAGCGTTATTGTTCAACTTGATAATCCGGAATTACAACAGCAATTGGATAGTGCTGCGCGAGAATTATCCCAGCGTAAAGGAAATTTACGCCAATTAAAGCTCAATCAAAAACGCGAAATGCTTAATGAGAACGCTAGTCTTGCGGAAATGGAAGCACGTTATGAATCGGCTAAAGTAAAGATGGAGGCTCATTCTAGTTTGATTAAATCGGGCATCGTATCTGCTATGGACTACAAAGACAGTGTGGTTGAAGAAGAGCAACTAAAAAAACGAATACAAATTCATAAACAAAGAACGGCAGCGCTTAAATTAGTTAATCAAGAAACGATTAATATTCAGCTTGAGCAAATCATGCAACAACAAGGGCAGGTGGATATTGCTCAAAACCGTCTTGATCGTTTAACGGTTAAAGCAGGATTTGATGGCGTTTTGCAGCGTTTATCCGTTGAGTTAGGTCAAAGCGTAGCTGCCGGTCAAGAAGTTGCATTGATAGGAAGTGTCGACGAACTTATCGCTTTAGTTCGAGTGCCACAAAGCAAAGCGCAGCAAATAATCATTGGTCAAAAAGCCATTGTTGATACGCGTCGAGACAAAATAAACGGTACCGTTTCACGCATCGATCCTGTTGTCGTAGAAAATACCGTTGAAGTTGAGATCGCGCTACCAAACAAACTGCCAGCTAGTGCTCGTCCGCAACTTAATGTTGATGCCACTATTGTCACCGATACATTAACCAATATCACTTATATGAATCGACCCGTTAACGCAAAAGCTAATTCTGGCAATCAGTTATTTCGAGTTGACGATTCAAATGATCACGCTGTGAGAACGGCGGTAAAATTTGGAAAAGAGGCGGGCCGTTATATCGAAATTATTGAAGGTGGCAAAGTCGATGACGTTTTTATCGTCTCGGACTTGTCACTGGTAAAGAATTCAGAACTGACCATAGAGAGCTTTTAAATCAAGATTTTTCTGTGGCATTAATGACAAATATTTAGAAAATAACCCTCAATTTAAGGAAATGAATATGACTGAAATAAAGATAGAGATGAAAAGTATTAGCAAAGTTTTTGAAACGGATGACGTTGAAACTCACGCGCTGAAAGATGTTGATATTGTGATTCGTGCTGGTGAATATGTTTCTATAGCTGGCCCATCAGGTTGCGGCAAGTCTACTTTGTTGTCTTTGTTAGGGTTGTTAGATATGGCTAGCTCCGGTACTTATTCTATTGAAGGTTTAGATGTTAGTGACCTTTCGCTTGATGAAGCCGCGGCAATTAGAAATGAAAAAATAGGATTTGTTTTCCAGTCGTTTAATCTCATTGATGAAATATCGGTTTTTGACAACGTCGCATTACCTTTGTCATATAAGAAGGATTTACCAACAGACGAGTTTATCAAGGAGAGAGTAGAAACCTGTTTGAAAATGGTAGAAATGAGTCACCGGGCTGACCATAAGCCGAACCAGTTGTCGGGTGGTCAGCAACAGCGAATTGCAATTGCGCGCGCATTGGTCGCTGACCCAGCGATACTATTAGTTGATGAGCCTACCGGTAACTTGGATTCGCAAAGTGGCGATACTGTGATGGCGGTATTAGCGGAGCTCAATAAAAATGGCACTACTATCTGTATGGTAACTCATGATGCTCGATACGCAGACATGGCTAACATTCAATTGAAATTGCTTGATGGACAAATCGTTAAGCAAGAAGATTTAAAGGTGGCAGTATGAGGAAATTAATTCTTCGACAGAAACAGGCGTGGGCAAGCCTGAAAAAGAAACCCGGTTTCATGCTAACCGTAATATTAACCATGGGTATTACCTTAGGTGCATTGTTATGTGCAATAACACTTAACTACTTATTATTGGTTGAGCCGATGCCCTACCCAGAGCAAGAGCGACTTTTTGTTGCTGAACACCGACTTAGTGGTGCAGAAAAAGAAACCAAAGGTGTTGCTTTTACTTATCCAGGGTTAGTGCATTTGTATAAAAGTAAAGAAGCGTTTGAACGAGCGTCAATGTTGATTTACGGCGGTGATGTGATCATCTCTCATAGTAGTCAACCACTCGTTAATACTGCTTATGTGACACCTGAATTTCATCAAATTTTATCCTCGCCGTTAGCCCTTGGCCGTATGTTTGAAGACAGTGAAGCCATTGATACTAACAACCCAGTCGCCATGTTGAGTTATGACACTTGGCAGCAGGAGTACAATGGCTCCGCGGATATTCTTGAGCAAAAAATCAATCTAAGTGGTGTCAGTTATCGAGTTGTTGGGGTTTTAGCTAAGAACTTTGTTGAGCCTGAGCTTGGCGCAATTGGACGTAAGACCCAGGTCTGGATACCATTTGATTACAATCAAACTGGTGAAGGAGCCCGGCAGAGTTTTGGTAATATCAGCGGTGCGCTCAACTTTATGGGGCATTTGAAGCACGGTGTTAGTTCAAGTCAGGCGGTGCAGCTTTTAACTCCTTTAGTCAACGATCGTTGGATAGAAGGTGTTGCTGAGATTGATTTCTTTAAGGGCTGGTCTATCGATATTCGGGTGCGCTCAGTTAAAGAGGTTATTCTTGGTGAGAGCGAATCTATTGCAGTTATGTTGTTAGCCGGAGTGCTCGGTTTGGTATTAATAGCTTGCGCTAATATCTCTAACTTGTTTATGTCTCGTACCGCGGAAAAGCAGCGTCAGATGGCAATTCAAGCGGCGATTGGAGCTACCAAAAATCATCTATTCAAAGCCATGTTTGCTGAAACCGGTTTGCTGATGTTTATGTCTATTATCGTCGCGCTGATACTCTCTCAAATAGGGTTCTATATTATGCAACAATATTTGGGTGCGATATTGCCGAGAGTTAACGAACTTGGGCTGAACGCGATAACCTTTGGAGCTGCGGTGTTAGTAACGGTCGTCTTTGCTATGTTTTTCGCTAAGTTAAGTACTCGTATGATTAACTACCGTGTGCTGAATACAACTTTGCAAAGTAGTGGCAAGGGGAGTGGTTTGCAGGTCTCGAAAAAAACTCGCAAGATATTGATTGCCAGTCAGGTAGCACTTGCGACGGTATTGGTATTTGCCAATTTCAGCTTGCTCAAAGACGCGGTAAAAACCATCAATGCACCTATTGGTTTTAGTACTGAAAATATATCAACGTTGATTTTGAATTTCTCTTCAACGAATTTTCCGACACAAGAAGAAGCAATACCGATTATGAATGAGATTATGGAAAAGCTCGAGGCGTTGCCTCAGGTAGATTCATTGAGTCAATCGGGTTCACCGTTAGATGGCTTTAATGTTAGAGCATTAACTAATCTTGCTAACAATGAAAGATATACGCCTTTTTTCAAAGGTATTGATCATAATTATTTTGATATGATTGAACAGCCGATGTTACAAGGTGACAATTTCACATTGGCCGACCGTAAAGATGGTGCTAACTTGATGATAGTCAATCAAGCTTTTGCCAAGCAGTTGAAAGCGGACGGGGATGTGTTAGGCATGCAAATATCAACGGGTCGTCCAGAGCCTTTGAAGATCGTGGGCATCGTTAAGGATATTGCGATCCCTGGTGCTACTCCGATTGGAAGCAATGTTGCGTCCGCTGGTGTACCGAGAGCTTATGTACCTAATGGACTGGGTGGACAAACGTTTATGCTCAAGACCAAGCCGGGCCAAACCGTCAGTCGTGAGCAATTGGGCGCATTGTTAGCAGAGGTTGATGCTAGATATTCTGTGTTTAGTTTTAATGCTGCATCTGACATCCTTACCCAAAGTTTGTTTGCCGAAATCACTACGGCGACAACAACCGCTGTATTGGCCAGCTTAGTATTTTTATTGGCAGGTATTGGTTTATATGGGATTTTGAGCTACGGAACACAACTGAGACGTTTTGAGTTGGGAGCGCGTATGGCAATTGGCGCAACGAGAAAACACTTAATTTCTTTGATTATTGGCGATAACACTAAAGCGGTGTTAGCTGGATTTGCAGGTAGCATTGTGTTGTTTGCACTCGCTTATATCGGTTTGAGTGATTACATCCAACCTCTACTTAGTTGGCAAGTATTGCCAATGATAGTAGCGACTTTGATATTGATTATTCTAGTGACTTTATTTGCTTGCTATTGGCCTCTAAGGCAATACATCAACCAGCCAGCAATATATAGTTTACGTGCTAATGACTAAGAGAATTATTACTTGGTTATAAAAACTAGGCGCGAGAAAAGGTGGGTTTAACCCACCTTTTTTATCCGCTAAGTAGAGTGTGGGCGTATACCTAAACTCGAGATGACTTAGCCCGTTTAGCCAATTTAGCGATTCTGCTTTGGGCTTTTCCACGATAGGCTTTTTGACAATAGCGAACAAATACTGCAAAAGGTTGCAGTGATTCTTATCAAATTGATATCACTGTTTCTAACCGTTATAAGAAGCTCCGCTGAATGCTTGGAACTAGCGTAAGGAACTACTTTATTTAACTTGAACTGATTTGATTTGAATTATAAGGCTAATTTATTCAGAGCTCAGGTTAAGTTAACAAACAAAGCTATTTTAGATAAATACAAAAGGGAATTTTTAATTTAAACTATCGGCTAGCTTGATTCTAAGATTCAAGTGTCATGGCGCAACGGCTAGCCATCTTCAATACTAAGAGATTCAATGACAACACCGATTATTAAAGTCCAACAGTTGGGCAAGATATTCAGCACAGAGGACATGCTTACTCATGCACTGCAAGGAATTGATCTTGAAATTCAACAAGGTGAGTATCTTTCCATTTCGGGGCCTTCAGGTTGTGGTAAATCGACACTGCTTTCAATTATGGGGTTATTAGATTATCCCACCAAAGGTAAAGTATTTTTCGAAGGTGTTGACGTCAGTCTACTCAGTGAAGAAGAGGCTGCAAATATCAGGAATAGCAAAATTGGCTTTATCTTTCAGCAGTTTAATTTGATAGATGATCTGAGTGTTTATGAAAATGTTGCCCTACCATTACGTTATGCGCAACAGCCTATTAGCGATAAAAAAATTAAGGAAAAGGTCGATGACTGTTTGGAGCTGGTAGGCATGAGCTCAAAGGCTCTGCGAAGGCCAACGCAGATTTCCGGTGGACAACAACAGTGTGTCGCTATTGCACGGGCTTTAGCGGTTGAACCTTCTATTTTGTTGGTGGATGAAGCTACCGGTAACCTAGATTCAAAAAGAAGTGACCGGATAATGACAATACTGGAAGAACTAAATAACCGGGGAACAGCGTTATGCGTTGTAACCCATGATATTGGTTATGCTGAAATGGCAAAACGTAAAATTTATTTACTTGATGGTCAAATATTAGGTCAAACTCGCTTATAGTTATGCTTCTAAAAATATTTTTTATATCGACAATATTTTTTAAATTTTCTGAGTATAAAAAGTAACAATATAAATAAGGCTAATTGACTCTAGTCAATTAGCCTTCATTTAACCACACGCTATGCTTTTTTTCTTAGTGTTATAAGTGTCACTAAGCCAACTATTAATAACCAATTAAAACTACCGCTGCCACTACCGCCGGAGGATGGCCGACTTTTCTTAAACATCGGTTGACCACCGGGGTTTGTTGGTTTTTTTACTGGTTGACTAGCCCTTTGTTTTCTCGCCAACGCTTCGGTTTCCACCCGACGTTTGTTACTGCGCTTGATGTTGTAAGTTGAGAATTGCTCGTCACTCAACACTAACATTGAGGTGTAATCTGTCACCAAACCATATTCCAACGCAATTTCGGTGATTGCTTGTTTATGATCTTCGCCGGCGAAATCATTCATTCGTTCACTAAGGTTGTTAATTTTTGCATAGGCCCATAATCTTTCTAGTTCAGGGTTTAGTTGTGAGTTTTCTGCAAAATTTACAACTGTAGAATACGCTTTTTGTTGACCGGAAAGCTTGGCGCTGAGAGTGACCTTCGCGTTGCCCGAACCCCAGTAATGTCCCATAACGATTAATTGCTGACCTTGGTAAAGACTGCCTATCGTTTTTGGAGTCACATCAGAAACCTTAATGCCGTCTACCTTAACCTCAACATCATGAAAGGCTTTATGGGAAAGCTTTTCGGTGGCTTGTAAAACACGACCGATAATGTCATCTGAATTAGATATATTTAGGGCGAAACCTCCTGAGTGTCGTGCAAGTGGTTCGAGTAGTGGCTGGTTAGCGCTATTGCCCATAATGAAGGTAAACAGTCGAACATCGCTCTTCTCCAAAAGCTTAAAAAAAGCCTCTTTTTTCGTGGTACCCACATTAGCGACACCGTCAGTTACTAAGATAATTCCCGTAGGTCTATCTGAGTCGACTAACTCAAGCCCTTGCTCAAGTCCGGCGTAAAGGTTAGTGCCATTATTCGGAGTTATGTTACCTAACTGAGCAAGGTAGTACTGTAGATTTTCCGGCGTAATGTCTGTATATCCATTAGTTAATTCCCGCGCGCTGTTATTGAATAGAATAATACGGAATCGATCCTGTGGTCGCATTTTTCTTATGGAGCGACTAATGCCTTCAACCAAGCTTGAGAATTTACCTTCCATAGAGCCTGATATATCCAAAACGAAATTCCAGTCGGTTCCCTGGGTAATTGGTGTTAACTCATCACCGGGGGTAAAAACCATCATAAATGTTCCTTTTTTATTTATGTCAGGACGATAACTAGTTAGTTCTAAACCACCAGGTAAACCATCTTGTAGGCGCCAATAAACGACCAGATCTTTGTCCAGATTGAACACCGCCTCGCCATTGTTATTCGACTGGTTTAGATTTGATTCTTGCTCCACTTCTAATGGATGGGCTTTAGCGTAAGTGGAGGCCATTTGCTGCGAAACGATATCATCATTAGATTCTTGTTTGACGCTAGTGTTTCCGTATTTTGACATTGAAACTTGCCATTCGTTATCGTTTATTTTAACTATCTTTGCCTGCGCATGATTAGGTAATCTAAGGGCGCTTATCGGATAGCTTGAGCGAATTTTGAAGTTAAAGGAAAAGGCCTTAGAGACTTTGGTATTGGTATCCCAAAAAGAAAGGGCCTGTTCATCAACGCCACCTTCTTCCAGTTGGTAGACCCACCTTCCAATCCCAAGGTCTATTTCCGCAGGTTGATAGTAGCGGATTTGTATTTTTGTATTTTGCCCAGCGCGAACCGGATAAACACTCGTTTCAAACGTCTTGAAACTGTTTTTTTCGGTAATACCTACCTCGTTACCCGCCGCTTTTTCTTGGTTATAGATTTCTCGCGCTTTTTCCTTTTTAACCACTTCACCAGTTACTTGTTTGCCGTCAATCCAAACGCTAAACTCACCGACGGCACCTTTACTGGGAACGGGAAAACTGTAAATTGCCTCTAGATCGGTTGAATGACGATTGCTAAATATTTGAGTGACGCTAGTTATCGCATAGCCGTCTTCTATAAGTACATCGACATGATGTTCGGATAATTCTAAAGGATCTAGGCCTCCTGATTTCGGCGTTAACAATCCTGCAGCGTTTGTGCTTAAGCTGAAAACTAGCAGTATAAAAACACTCACTAATTTCCCCGCTATGATAAAAATGTTATTCATGGTATTGCTCCTCGTATGAATGGTTCAGGAGCCAGTGTTGCAGAGTGGATTGTTGTTTGTTAGTAAAATGGCATGAGTATCAGATGATGATACTCCAAGTTAGTTTTTCAAATTGACTTATTCTCATTATCTTGTTGATTGTTAATGAGTAGCTGTCAGCGACATTGAGAAGATTATGAAGTTACGATAAGGAAGGGGAAAGGTTGAGCCAATATTGTTCAAAAAGATTTGAAGCCTCGCTGCCCGTGCACCGGTAATTAACTGCTGCTCAAGGAGGCATATCCGCTAAAGATTTGACTTTAACGGATACTAGAGCAAATAGATGATGAAAATCAATAAATGGCTGCTTAGTTAATTTCCTGGACTAAGGTCCAGCCATTTCGTTTTGACTCGATCACTTTTACAGATTCATTTGCCCGCAATACGCCTATCTTAGTGCCACTATTGGCATCTGCATCTCGCATATTTTTACCTTGGGAATTGTTCTGGTAGGTTTCACCGTTAACGACTGTGTCAAGATAGACCCAACCACCACGAGCAGACAAAATCAATGTAACCGGCTCGCTAGCGACAGCAGGTGAGCCGACGTTTGGCACAGTTTTGAAAACTTTGTTTTCGTTTCCATCAAGATTGAGTTGATATTGACTGGTAGCTGTTAGACCTACCGCTGTCAGTTTTACTTTGGCGTCTTCAAGGCTCAATGAGATGAGTTCTGGAACAGGAATTCCAGAGGTGCTCATATACAAGGTAAGCTCAGTATCATGAGGAATAATACCGTTAACATTCGGTTCGCTTCTTAAAAAGGTGCCTTCATCTTTATCCCCTATCTCGCTCTTGACCGTCGCAATAGACACGGGCATATCTTCCAACAGCGCTCTTATTTCTTGTTCATTTTTTCCCTCGAGAAGATTGTCTAGCTCGATAGTTCCGTTAGAAACAACTAACTTAATGGGTTTATCGGTATCGTAACTAGTTCCCTCTGGAGGGTCGGTTCTAAGAACAGTACCTTTTATCTCGGCGCTAGCTATACCGAATGTATCTGGCGCTACCATTAAGCCTTCCGCTTCAATAATGTCGCTTGCTTGCTTTATATTGTATCCCTTATCAGCAATCGCAGGGATCACCGCCTCAGACATCATGGAAATATACACAAACACCGCTAATGCTACCGCCGCTACTGTGGCTACAAGTCCTTTGACGGCACTTGATACTCCGGCTTTGGTGCTGATAGGCTGCGGCGACTCCTTAATAATTGCTTCTGCGTCATCAATGATATTCGATGGTCGGTTGATATTGGGTATGGTTGGGGTTTCGCTTGGGGTTGGTTCTTCTATATTAAATAACACGCCATTAGGTGAGCGCATAAACAGTACCGGAGTTGCCCATTCCATTGTAGAAGAATCTGCAAGCTTGATTGCCTTGCGGCCTTCTGCAACGGCTGCGTCAACCGGGTAGCCGGCAACAATGCGAGGATAAAAAGTACCAGCAAAACTCACCGCGGCCTTATCGGTAATGGGAAATTGCATGGCGACAACCGCCGGAATACCTGCCATGACCATTGCTGTAGCGACTCCAGCAAAAGGATCTTGACCGGCTTGTTTGGTGGCTTTACCGGTATCACAGGCATTTAGAAACACCATTCGCAATGACTTAACGTCTTGCAGAATAACGCCCCCTAGGGTCTGTCCGTCGAGCGCTAGCGGCTGATTATTTTCGTCTTCTAACAGTAATACTCCTTGACCGGTAGAGCGATCGAAGTCACCGTGCCCCATGTAATGCAATACGTGGTATTCTTTTTCACTTAACTTGTCGCTCAATCGTTTGGTGGTTGCCGGGCTTTCTAAAAAATCGACCTCAACCCCATTATTACGTGCCCATGACTGTTCAATAAGTTGTCGTTCCTGTTCTAGATTTAACGGCGCTACACCTTCGGGACTAGACATAACAACTAGAATTCTAAATGGCAGTTCAAAAGACAGCGGGGCGAATGGGCGCTGCACATTGAGATAACGAACAAGTGGTGTACTACGTGATAAATTTAAATAGTCGCGTGTTTCTTCTCGATACAATAACTCCCATGGCAAACTGGCTAGTGCCGCTACATCAGAATCTGTTGGGTCAATTTGTAACTTGATTCGAAGACCGCTATCGACGCCACGAATCATGCCGATACTTTGATCAAACAAGGTTCTAGTTGCACCAACAAAAAGGTTCTCAAAAAGAGTTTTTGGGAGCTCTATTGAGGGAGCTGATGTAGGGCTTTCCATCTCCATTTCGCGAGTAGTTTCTTCATCAGCTTTGGTAGATGATGCGCTTCGAAATGTCCCCGCTAGATTTTGTAACATGTCAGCGGCATCATCGAGCTCAAAAGGGAGGCGTAATTTAGAACTACCTTCCCCCGCAGGGGAGCGAATATTAATGATGTAGTCATCACCTTGTTTGGACTCGATTTCTATGATGAAATCTTTATAGAGTATATTTTTCTTTGACTCTAAATTCTGCTGATTCATACTAGAAGAGTTGGATTCTGAATTATTCATTGATTGCCCTCTCAAAAAACCTTGAAAACCTCAAGGGTTAAATACGTCCATGACCGGCACAATTGACGCCGAGCTTGTCGATATTTCATGTTTGTTATGACAAAACTTTCTTCGAGAAAAAACAATTCTGCAACCAACTAACTACAGGACAAAACTGTCACTGTGTTGAGAATATTTCGATACAACCAAGTTTACTTCAGTCAGACTTCGCTATTTTTACTGTTATGGCTATTTTTACTGTTATGGTTATTTTTCTGATGTAGCTATTAAAAAAACACTGCGCAACTTCAACTTATAAAGTCGAACTATCGGCTTATTATTCACTATTAATTTTTCTATTAAATTTTTAACCAAATTTTATCAAAAAAAAACTTTTCTTGTAGACTAGAGTGTAGAGGTTAGGCACTGTGGTCCTCAAAAATACTGCCATCTAGACTCAGGCTTAAACACTCATTGTTAGGAGTTATCCGCGGGTAATAACGCAATAAATCGTGGTTCATCTTTTAAGCGTTTTAAGTCGGGGTCTAAAGCAATAAATTGTCGATAGTACTGCTCAAGTGCAACCGCTTCTTCTAACAATTCAATCGCTTGTTCCGAGTCATCTTTTTTGAGTACCGCTAGCGCTTTAAAATAAAGAATTTCGGAGTTGCGTTGTGATTGCTCTATTGCTTTTTCAAGCAAATCCATCCCTTCTGACTGCTTATCCAAGTGAACCAAGTACAAACCTAACATCGCTCTGGTATACCAATCTTCATTATTAATAGTTAGGTTATCTCGGGATAATTCAGCCGCGCGTTTATAAGCAAATTGTGACAAAGATTCTTGACCCGAAATAAATCGATAACTCTCCGCTAATCGACCCCAAATTCGATGATCAGTTTCCGCGTATTCTAATGCTTTTAATTGCATGTCCGCTGCTTCTTGGAATTGGCCTGCATAATAATAGAACATTCCCAAATTGGTGTAGGCCTGCCGAGACGGACTCAATTCTAACGAACGCTCATAGGCTAACAAGGCTTGTTTTGTATCACCCAACATCCAATAGGCGGCACCTTTTCCTAGGTATCCAATGGTTGAATCCGGTGTAAGGCGGGAAACGACTTCATAGGTATTCGCCGAATCGGCATATTGTGCTCTGTCGTAATAGAAATCAGCCAAACTTTCATAGGCTTTCCAATAATTGGGTTTTAGTTCTATTGCGCGTATAAAAGTTTCTTCCGCTTTAACAAACTCTTTGTTACCTGCTTGCACTTCTCCAAGTTCAACATAGGCATTAACTTCGCTCGGAGATGCAGCGATTGCTTCACGCAATATATCTTTAGATTTTTGGTATAAGCCGCGAAGACGATACAAGCGGCCTAGAGCCACATTAACTTCACTGTTACTGTCGGTGTTTAAGCTTTGTGCTTTTTCACAAGCTATTTCAGCATAAGTAAAATCATCGACGCCGTTAGAGTTTTCATACAAGGCCAAATTCGCTTCACATATTCCCGCATAGGCGCGTGAAAACGCAGGGTCAATGGTCAAGGATTGATTGAAAAGTTCTTTAGCGGCTTTAAGCGATTCACTACCCTTTGAGCTACGTAACTTCTCTAAACCTTGCAAATACACAATATAGGCTTCAATATTTTCAGATTGTGTTTGTTGTAATCGGTTTTGTGAACTAACCGACAGGGCAATTTTTGTTTGATTAACCACCGCTAACGCTATTTCGCGCTGAATCGCAAAAACATCATCTAGTTTACGGTCATAAGATTTACTCCACGCGTTAAATCCTTTTTCACCGTTGATTAATTGGGCGCTAATTCGAACACGATCACCTTCTCGTCTTACGCTGCCTTCGAGGATGTAGCCAACATTTAACAGTTTTGCTACTTCACGTACATCAACCCGTTCACCACGGAATCTAAATGAGGAGGAGCGGGCTGCAACATTGAGTTCGCGAATACTCGATAAATGATTCAATATTTCTTCAGCGAGTCCGTCGGCAAAATAATCGGAGTTCTCTTTACCGTCAAAGTTTTCAAAGGCTAGTACAGCAATAGAGTTAGCAGGAAAACCGACCACAGTAACGTCTGGTTCAGATTGAGACGTTAAAGTCTCATCTTCAACCGCTTGAATTCTATTATCTAAGAAAACGACCAATGCCCAGGTGCCAGCTATGACCATTAAACCAAGACACAAGGCTATTGGTCGACTGGCTTTTTTCTGTTTCCGTGTGGCATTGCCTTTTACGTTCCATAGCGGGAGGTCAAACATCACTCCTTGAGATTTTATGTCAAATATCCACGTCAAGAAAACCACCGCAGGGAAGCCTGCAATAGTTATTATGATCAGTAAACGAACCACGCCAGCAGGCAGCCCTAATGGCTCAGAGGTTAATTCTACAACCTGTAAAATTAGCCAACCGGTGACCGCATAGGTTACTACCACAGGTATTACTTCTCTGCGGCGTATCTCAGAAATCAGTTGGCTTATGAAGCGCGATAAAATGAGAGTAACTCCTTGTTATTATTAAAAGATAGGACCTACTATGTATCGAACCTATAATATAGCGTTTTCTTTGGTGTGAGTATATACTCGATTGTTCCATTTAATCACAAAGTGAGATTGGTAATGTTAAATTCGCAAAACAACAACTATAACGCGTCATCAAATATTAACCTGATAATGGCACCATCTGAGAGTCCAGACCAGGCAGATCCTCGCCCAACGATCCCTGATACACGTCCAGGCAGACCTGATACACGTCCGGGAAGACCCGATACTCGTCCTGGAAGGCCCGATACCCGTCCAGGTAGACCGGATACCCGTCCAGGTAGACCCGATACTCGAGAATAGGGGCGAAAAAAACCGTATTTAAATGACACATGCGTTGAAGTAGCATGCGCAGTTTTGTCCATGTCGATTTCAAGTGCGGCATGGACTTCCATGCCTTTTTTATAAAGCAAGCCTGTAGTTAATTATCATAATTTTCTAAATGGATTTATTTTGCTAAATGGATTTGAATGTTAAAAGGGTAGCTAAATGATCTCTGAGGCCATCGAGAGCCGCTTCGGTCGAAGCATTGCGATCATTATCGGTATCGATAATTACGAGAACGGAATTCCGTCGCTTAAAACCGCCGCTAATGACGCTCGCCGTTTGGCCACGACACTCAATGAACTTCATAATTTTGAAATAAACCTCTTTCTCAACGAAGATGCTTCCAAAGAGCGCCTCAGCCAATTACTTAATGAGCAACTGGGCAATGAGCTTGGCGCCGATGACCGTTTGATATTCTATTTTGCTGGACATGGCGTTGCTTTAGACGGTGATGATGGACCAAATGGTTATTTGCTTCCTCAGGATGCACGTCGTGGCGAAGAAGACACTTATTTATTTATGCCGTTTGTGCATGACGCTCTTCTTTCTTTGCCGGTTCGCCATGCGCTGATTATTATGGACAGTTGCTTTTCGGGGGCATTTCGATGGGCTGCAACGCGGGATCTGATTGCTATGCCCGAGGTCGTGCACGAGGAGCGTTATGACCGTTTTGTGAAAGATCCTGCGTGGCAAGTCATTACATCAGCTGCACACGATCAGAAAGCCATGGACCAGCTTTCGAGCGGCAGTCTTGGGACTCGACCAAACGAGCAAGGGCATTCGCCGTTTGCTCTAGCACTTTTTGAAGCATTAGAAGGTAAAGCGGATGTTGTACCAGCGGATGGTGGGGATGGATTAATCACGGCCACCGAGCTGTATCTCTATCTTGAAAGTCGTCTACAACCAGAATCCATTGAACAAGGCTTGCGCCAAACACCGGGTTTTTGGCCGCTGGCCCGACATGATAAAGGCGAGTTTGTTTTTGCCGCTCCGGGTGCAAGTTTAAGGCTACCACCTGCACCGCCACTTAATTACGCTAATAATCCTTATCGAGGTTTAGAGTCTTTCGAAAAGCAGCATGCTGAACTGTTTTTTGGTCGCGATGAAGTTATTAATGACCTTGAAAAGTGTATCGATAATCAAAACTTAACCGTTATTCTTGGCGCATCAGGAACAGGAAAATCAAGTTTGGTAAAAGCGGGACTTTTGCCTAGGCTAGAACTGCGGCATGGCTTATTAGTTTTACCTACTGTCCGACCAGGTGTAAATCCGATCTTGTCATTAAGCCGGGCGCTTGATACGGCGGCGAATGTTGTCGCCATTGAGACAAGAGTTTCTGAGCTTTGTGAATTGAATCCAAGAACTATCTTGTTCATAGATCAGTTTGAAGAGTTGATTACCATGAATAATTCTGCAGACGAACGCGAGACCACGCTGCAATTATTATCACGTTTGTTGCAACGGTATTCGGACAAACTCGATATTGTCGTTACGCTACGGACCGATTTCGAACCGCAATTTAGTCGCGGCGAGCTCAATAAATTTTGGAAGTCCGGACGCTATATTATTCCACCGATGAGTCAAAATGATCTACGTGAATGCATTATGAAACCGGCGACTGCTAGAGTTATGTATTTTAAACCAAACGAACTGGTTGAGGAGCTGATTAACGAAGTAGTCGCGACCCCAGGGGCTTTGCCACTGTTATCGTTCGCTCTGAGTGAGATGTATATCCATTATCTAGAGCGCGCGAGTAATGACCGCGCCATTGAACGGATTGATTATGAGGCGGTTGGTGGTGTAGTCGGAGCCTTGCGAAGTCGTGCCAATGCTGAGTACGAAGCGTTGGAGGATGAAGAACAGCGCCAAATAATGCGTCTTATTATGCTGCGCATGGTCGCTGCTGGTAGCGGTAGTGTCGCCCGTCGCAGAGTCCTTCAGTCTGAGCTCGATTTTGAGTCTGCGGAACGAAATGCCATGGTTAAGTCCATCATTAACCGCTTGGTAAACGCACGGCTAGTGGTAACTGGCAACGAACGTTCTGATGATGGTTTAGGTGCCGGTGATGATTACGTTGAACCCGCTCATGATGCATTAGTAAGGGCGTGGGGGCGTCTATTGAGATGGGTGCATAAAGAAAACGAACGTGATCCAGATGATCTTCGTTTTCAACGTAAGCTGACAACGGATGCCAAGTTATGGAACGAAACTGAGGTAAAATCTGAGAAAAAAGGGCTGCTGTGGAACGATGCGGCGAGAAGTGCATCACTAAAGAGCCTTCTTAAAAGTAACGTGGATTGGCTCAGTCGAGTTGAACTGTTGTTCGCCAATAATAGTGTGTTGGCGAGGCGACGTATTAGACAGTTTTGGACTTCCGCGATGCTGATTGTTGTCGCGCTGGCGGTTTTGGCTATTTGGCAGGCTCAGGTTGCAACTCAGCAAAGCAAGCGAGCAATTACTCGCGGAATTGCGACTGAAATTAGAGCAAGTCTAGCGGAAGGAAATTTGTATCGTGCTTTACAAGTCGCGCGGCGAAGCGTTGTAGAATTCAAATTTCCTGAGGAGACGGCCATTGCTATGAGAGCAATAGCGACTTATGAATCACCGTTACTCACTAGTTTCACAATGCCCTCAAATGCACACGCATTACTTAGCTTAGATGACCGCTGGATCATTGCTTATAATAAGCCCGATCAGCGCAGTATGAACATGCCTTTCAATGTCTCGACGATGGATTGGAGCGGAAATCAAACGGCAATCAGCGATGACGCAACCACCGTTACTCTTTCCCCCTTAGGAACATGGCTGATGGTGACTGGATACAATAGCGGCGATTCTTCAAATGCACTGGGTAGCGACATTGATTGTGAGTTAAATGGTTTTACGGATATTTTTGAAATCTCCGAATTGGGCATTCTCAAAGCACCGCATTTGCCTGCTATTCCAACCAGTTTTTTGTTGTCTCCCAAAATCGGCGATCAAGACTCGGCTGTGGCGATTGCTTGTGAAACCGCCATTATTTCGATTAACGTTTCCGACCTTTTATCGAATGCTTCTGGCAACTCTGTTGCGAGTCCCCCTGATAAATTCGATACAGGTATTAAGGTAAAAAGTGTCTTTTTTGATAATAATGGCCAGCTTGTTGTGGTGCATGATAATTCAACCAGCGTTTATACCCGTGCAGGTAATCTACTGTTCAGAATTGAAGGCGAGGCCGCCGCGGCTTCTGCAGATGGACGGCTAGTAACCGCTGTTAACTCGCGCGGAGAATCTAATTTGCGGACGGAAGAGTCTAAAATTTTACTCTATGATTCTAATGGTCAGCTTACAGCAAGGTTCGATGGCAGAAGACCTGTGTTATCTCTTGATGGTCAACGCTTGGCTTTTGAAAACGTTGGAGCAGAAAAGGGTAGCACCGTTGTTAATCTAGAGTCTGAGGTGACAAAAGACGAGATTTATACCTTGAGTGATGGTCGCAAAGAGAGTCTTCGAATATTTGAGACGAGATATACACTCCAAGGGGTGAGACCTCGTTTTTCTGCCGATGGAAGACTTGTGATGACGTTACATGGTGGAAGGCATGAAAGCGGACGTGACGGCTCAAGTGCAGAAAAAACGTCGGTGACCAACGCCGCATCCGGAAGTCTTCTTTTTGAAGTTGCCGGTGAGGGAGTCGCATTCGCGCGAAACAGGCCTGTTCTGATGACAATCAGCGGTGCAGAAATTTCTCTTTGGGACATGCGCCGCTTCCCGACGAAGGCGCCTTTACTATGGGATGAAAAGTGGCCGAGTATCGATAAAGAAGCATTCGTTGCGTTGAGCTCCGGTGGCGGGAAAGAATGTGACGAGTGGGTCGAATCTTGTTTTTCGCCGGACGAAAAAACTCGGGTTACAAGGAAAGAATACTACCCGAAGAATTCTTCTGCTGCTTCTGGATACGAATATGTTGTTACCCCGGATATCGCATCGCCGCTGCCAAAGGTGGTGAATTTTTCGCCTAAATTGGTAGAAGACTTTATTTGTGGGTGGACAACGGGTGTCCAGTTTTCACGCTCCAGGCCGTGGGTCCTATTGGGGTGTGAAAATGGCATTCAGTTGGCCCATTTAAACGGCGAAATTCTTCAATCATGGAATTCCTGTAGTGGACAGGCAATCGCGGCTTGCAGTCGAGTAGACCATGCGTATTTTAGTGAAGATGGTAAAACTATTTTTGAAATTCGAGCGGATCGTCGAGTGTGGGTGCACACGCCGGGCGAATCAAAAGAGCAATCGCTCTTGCTGGGCCCTCACGAGGCATTTGTTAGCGCTGTTGACAAGCATGATTCAGGAACGATTGCTATTGCTACCGGCAACGGAACGATTCAAGTCTACGATGTTAAAGGAGAATTAATACAAACGATGCATATCGATGTGAAGTCATCTCCAATTAAGCAAGTAAAATTCTCGAAAGATGGTCAGGTATTGTTTGCCCGAGATCATCAGCAAATGATTCATCGTTGGAGCATCTCAACAGAGTATCAGCTGGAATTGTACAATTGGCTTGATGCATTATCCGATAAAGAGTGGAATCAATTGACAGAATAATTGGTGGGTACAGGGTCGAAAATAATCAGTTGCTAGTTACGTTAAATAACGTTAGAAAGATTTGAGCAAGCTGTATTGCGTTAGCCTGAATTGCATAAATAAGTGATGTGTATTAATCTGATTTTATACCCATCCCACCTCAAGATGCATATTTCAGAGCTTCACCAGAAAGCTTGAACGAGGCGCAGCTTGTAGGGAATGGCTAGCCCTTGGCAAAAGCTATAACGCTGTGCAAGTTTTCTGGTGAAGCTCCCGTAGGGCGCGGCAATAAGCTATCATCTTCTTCGTTACTGCAACTTGAATTAGAGTGACTAATACGGCATTGCAGCGCCTTAAATATGACAGCTTATTGCCACGCTGAAGTATCCATCTTGAGGTGGGATGGGTATATATGGATTTGGAAGCGCCGAAGCGTATTATCTATTTTATCGGTAAACTGTAAGGTAAATCGATAATCTAGAACCGAGTTAAGAAAAGTCGCTATTGAATATTACTTAGGTCCTGCAGCTAAAAATAAGATAAAAAAAGAATAAGAAAAGAAATAAAAACGAACCAAAAACAAGCAATTATTCAACGCACATTATTTAACGCAGTATGTTTTCTAATTTTGCCAATTTAACGCCCGTTTGTTCGGGAAGAAACGGAGATCAACTATGTCTGAACACACGCCAAAGAAACATGCCTTGCTTATCGGAATTGATGAATACAGTAACTTTGAAGAACAATACCAACTGAGAGGTTGTGTCAATGATGCAAAGTTAATGAAAAGTGTATTGGTCGACCATTTTAATTTTTCTGAATCTAATATTACGGAACTTCACAATGCCGCTGCAAGCCAGCAAGGTATTCTGGATGCCATGGAAAATTTGGTTAATAAAATAGACCAAAATGATATAGTCGTCTTTCATTTTAGCGGACATGGTTCGCAGCGAAAATCAGCTGATACCGATGAGGGGACGGGGATGAATAGTACTATCTCTACCGCTGATAGTGGCTACATGGACCCCTATCCAAATTTGGATATTATCGACAATGTGATTAATGACTGGCTAACTCGCTTGACCAAGAAAACACCCTACATTTCGTTAACTTTTGACTGTTGTCATTCAGGAACCATTACTCGAGACGCTCTCGGTGCAAAAGCAAGAGGTCTTCCTGAGGATACTCGCTCTCTAAGTGCGATGGGCGTCGGGAAACAATTGCCACCTGTAACTCGCTCCACAAGTAGCGCGGCAGGTAACACAAATAAGTCTAGTGCTTGGCTCGCGCTTAACAATAATTATGTTGTCATGTCAGGATGCAGAGACGATGAATATTCCTACGAGTTCGAAACCGAAGGGGGCGGAGAGCCAATTAGGAACGGCGCTTTAACTCACTTTTTGACTAACGCATTATTAAAGGCTAAACCGGGCTCGACCTATCGAGATATATTTGAACTGGCCAGAAATGGGGTTAACTCAAAATTTAATTTACAGCATCCACAAATTGAAGGAGCTCAGGACAGGGAAATTTTTGGGGTTAAAGATATCGAACCGTTACGTTTTATTTCTGTGGCTTCAGTAGCAGGTAAAACGGTAACTTTGGCGGGTGGCGCCGCGCACGGACTTTGCGTTGATTCACTTTGGACAGTTTATCCTCCTGGAACCAAACAAGCCGAAGGCACAGAACCGCTTGCAACCATTGAAATAACCCAGGTTGACGCACTTAGCGCTTTAGGTGTTATCAAGGATAATAATGGTGAAGTAACCACTGGTGCGAGATGTATAGAGTCAGCGACATCCGCGGTCGCATTATTGCTTGCCGTGGATATCAGCCAGCTTGAAGGTTTAGCCGCTAAGGAGTTGTTGTCAAAGATCGAAGAGTCTCGCTTGCTTACGCTAGCAAAAACAACAAAAACCGCGGACGTATGTGCCTATATCATTAACTCAGAAGAAGATTTACCTGAGGGTTTAAGCTTGCCATCAGACGCCAGTATCAGTGAGCCAACTTGGATATTTGTTGATCGTACAAGATGCTTAACCATGCCTTTACATGCGATAAGCGAGGAAAGCGTCATCGAGTTAGTGGTCGACAACCTTGAAGCAATGGCGCGCTATAGAAATGCGTTAAAACTAGATAATTCTGGTAGCAAGCTTAATGTTGAGTTTAATATTTTTCACGTAGACGAAGCGGGTGAACTACATAATATTAATGATGAAGACTTTGTCTTTGAGGAAGGTCAAAACTTGGCGTTTGAAATAACTAATCACGAGCCACATAATGTTTTCTTTTCGTTATTGGATTTTGGTTTGACTGGAAAAATTTCGCTGTTTTATCCGCGAAAAACTAGTAGTGAAATGATAGCTCCCGGGATTACTATAAAAATTGGTGCGGACGAGCGAAAAATTAAACTCAGTGTCCTTGACGAATTTTTCGGCAATAAAGGTACCGAAACCGTTAAAGCAATTATCACCAGTGAAGAGTCGGATTTTCGTTGGTTACAGCAAGAAGGAACACGTTCAGTTGGTATGAAACGATCTTCGTTGCGACAGCAATTTGAAGCCGCCTATAATGGTCCACCTACAAGAAATATGTCGTTTGAAACTGAAGAGGATGAGGATGAAAATGAAGATTGGAAAGCGATCACTCGCTCTTTTCAATTGAAGCGTAAGTGAGTTAGCTAGCTAAGTTTGCTAATCACGTTGGCTAACTATTTAGAAATTTTAAAATGGAGAATAAAAAATGGGACGTTCAATAATAACAACTGCGCCTAAGGCGACGGTTTCCGCTCGATCGGCACCGGGAAGAGAGCCTCAAGAAGAGCCTGCCGTAGATGGTTATTCCGAAGCACTATTAAAACTCATTCCGGCGGAAGTGATTGGCGTTTATTTGGCGATGCAATCAATCTTGGTAAACTCAGAACCAAAACCTGGCTGGGAGGCTATTTTGGTTGTTTTTATGTTTGGTATGTTTGCTACGTATTTTTATCTAAGGGTTAGTCTTAAAGTAACCAATAACCTTCAATTAGCACTATCGGTCGGTGCATTTTGTGTATGGGCTTATTCGATGCTGCCTCAAGATTTTAACTCTATGTTACCTCCAGGTTACAGCATATATAATGGTACTTATGCGGGATTGTTGTTGATTGCGTACACGTTTATTGCACCGAAAATACCATTAGATATTAAAAAGAAGTCTTCATAACTAAGGGACTTTTTAACTAGAAAGCTTTTAAAACAGAAGCCTTCTTAACTAAAAGCTTTCTTAACTATAAGGGTATTGATTGCTCCGTTTAAAATGCTAGTCTGTTAGCTTTTTAACGGAGCAACCACTTACTTTTAGTGATTTTCTCGTTCGTATTCATCGTATAGTTTAGTGACGTTGACGAATAGCTCTGTTGCTATTTTTTCAATTTCACCCAACTCGTCCGCATACGCTTTTGTCATAGTGACATCATCCACACCACGTAGTGCCGTGAGCGCCATTAGTGCAGCATAATCTAAATTGAACTTCATAATATTGCCGCTCCACTCCGTAATAGGTAAGTCAGTGGGCAGCTTTGACATTGATAATACTCTGTCATGTGCCATTTTGGCTATTACTTGTACTAGCATTAACATTCCTTTCTCATGAGTTAAAAATTACTACTTAAGTCGTTACTTGATGGTAACCGTTGGGCAGCAAATTGAATAGATGTATAGGTTGTCGTAATTAAACAGGCCGCATAGATTATCGTTAGTTGCTCCATTAGAATCAATAGTTGGAAACAATTAATGCAGTGTGTCGCTGCAATGAGTTGTAAAAGGCGCTAATATATAGTCGAGTCTGTGCCTGATACTTGTTATTGGAGATAAACCATTAATCCATTGCTGTTAATTAAACGTTTAAAAGCTTTCAAACTTAGATGGAAACTGCTGTTGCTTTTTTTACTGCTGTTAGTCATTCTTAATATCTACTATTTGCTAACGACTGCAACCAATCAGGGGCCTTGGAAAAGAGTTTATGAAAAAACGGCTAGCGTAGAATTCGGTTCTTCCGTGGCATTAAATGAAACAACCGCCACCATTCGAAATTTTCGTCGAGCGCGCTACGAACAGTCCGGAGTTGCCAAAACAGTCAATTGGTCGGACCGTCAGATAGATTTAAATAAACTTGAAAGTGTTTGGTATGGAATTTCTGTGTTCTCTGCTCCAGCATTGGCCCATACGTTTTTATCATTTGATTTTGGCGATGGTGATCCGGTCGTTATATCGGTGGAAGCGAGAATGCGGCCCGAACAGACCTATAGCCCACTAAAAGGTGCGCTGGACCATTATCATTTGATCTATGTTATAGCTGATGAAAGGGACATCATTGGTGTAAGAAGTCACAAGCGAAATGAAGAAGTTTATTTTATGCCAGTCATTGCTGATCTGAAACGTCGTCAACAACTGTTTATTGACATGAGTAACCGCGTAAACAGTCTGCAGAATCAACCTGAGTTTTATAATACCTTCACGTCGAACTGTACCAATAGTATTATCAAAGAAACTAAGGTGCCCGGTTGGCAAACCTATTTTGATCCTCGAATTATCTTACCCGGGTTTTCGGATCGTATTGCGTACCAATATGGCGTACTAGATCAAGACTATCCAAGAGAAACCATACGACAGGCCGCCTTTATTCAGGCAGAAGGTTTCAGCGATGACGACCCAGAGTTCTATGACATTATTCGACGAAATTATTATGAAAGGCTGCAAGCAGTAAAAAAATAGAATAATGACAACCTAGCTCAAGCAGCATAATGGTTTTAGTTAATTACTCTCCATCATTTATAATTTCTAATAATTTTACTAGAACAGAGTCTTTTTTACTCTTAAGTTGACTTTTTATAAAAATATCGGGAGCTAAGCCTTTTGCTGTTTTGTCGCCATTTAGCCTGACAATGTAACCCTTTGAACTATTGACGCTAATTTGTGTGTTTGGCAATTGATATTTAAACTGCGACGCATATAACGATGGATATTCTCCAGTTGTTTCACCTACTAAAGTGGCGTAACCCAAATCTTTAAGTTGTGCCGCGGTCACAGTCGATTGTGAATGTGAATGCCTATTGATTAATACATATACTTTACCTTTATAGCGACCGCCTTCTTTCTGAGGAATATAGTCTTTAAATTCATACTGATAAACCTCTCCATTCTTTTTAGCCAGAATTTGTTTAAAGTAGTCTTTCTCTAAGTCATTATTTAATCGTGTATGATTCTTTAGTGGTTGACTTGTCTTAAGCCAAAATCCAGAGGTCCATTGAAATGGTTTTTCTGCAATGAAAGATACTAAGTAGTCACTAAAATGGTTGTCGCCTCCAGCGTTATTTCGAAAATCTAATATAAGTGACGAGATATTTTTTTCATTGATAGCAAGGAAAGCGCGGTCAATAAAAGCCTTAAATTTTTGTTCGTCACCCGAAAAGCTACCAGGGTTTAGGTAAGCGATATTTTTATTAAACTCGATTTTCATTTCAGAGTGCAGTAGCTCGTTGCGCTTCATTTCAAAGTCATCAATCAAGTCGATTGCCGGGATGTTGAATTCTCGCTCTTGGTCACCCTGTCTAATTTTTAGTTTGAATTGATCAACTTTTCCGAAAACCTGCCAATAGAGCCTCGGGAAAGAAGCCGCTTCAATTTTTGCTAGTTTAAAATAGTGGTTCTCGGCTGAAATAAGAGGAGTGATTTGACTCAATATTGAATCAATGCTTTCACCATTAATGCTTAAAATCTCGTCTCCAATTCTAGGCTCAGTACTTTGGGAAAAGTTTTTCTTGATTAAGGCCTTATTATCGTTAAATAGTAGTTCTAGGGGAAAAAGAGTACCGCCTGAGTACGCGTAATTTCGATACAATTCGGAAGGGAAGTCGATGTTGGTGTGCCCGATATTTGCGGCAGAAATGACTGACTGAAGTAGCGCAGTGGCTTCTATTGAACTGTATGAGTCTTTACGAATGGTGGACTTAACTAATTCGAAATTAGAATCAAATTTTGATTTTTCAACGTAAGCGAACAAGTCATAGTTAGTCTCAATTAAACTGTTATACAGATAGTCCATATCTTCCAAAAGTAGCTTTTTGGAGATGTCTTCTGTAGCGGGCTGAGCAAATGACCAGAAAGGAAGTAAATAGATAGCAATTAGTAACGGTTTAAATTTCATAATTTTCCACCAGCAGCAAATATTGTATTGAGTCGGGATAGAGGCATAAAAAGTTTGAATTTTAGGTCGAGATGAGCCGCTTTCATATAAATGCAAACGTTTGCGCAAGTATTAAATCACATCAGGGATTAAAGGAGAAATGCAGGGGAAGGGGAATTGTCGTGGTATTTTAAGATTTAAGTTAGAAATAGAAACTATCACCGCAATATTAAGCGAAAGGTCCTATTGTTAGTATGGTGGAACTAGTCTCAATTAAGGCAAACCCACTCAATGGGTGGCGACTAAATACTTTATTAACGGGGAACAGTTCAATATTGATGTGGTGTTATATCAATATTGAACTATATCAATCGTAATTATTGTTCCAGCTCTCTGAGTTCTAGCGCTCTGACCAGTTTTGTTTACTAATTAGATAAACTGCAGAGCACTAGATAAATGTGTGCAGACTATTCCCTAATCCCTGTCTGACCATAGAGAACTATGTTCTGCTTATTTTTATCAACACTAAAAGATGCCTTGGTTCCAGTAATAGCATGGATAAAGGCCTGTTTATCCCCGACGATTGGCGTCATTTGATAACGGTCATTATTTGGAAATACGATAATGATTTGATTGTCCGGTTTTGAATATTCAATGTCTATCTTCCAGCTTTTGAACTTGTATTGTCCAGCAAGTTGTTGCAGTTTCTCTGCTGAAGTGTTGCGGCGTTTAACCGTTTGAAGTTTAAAATTTGGCCAATTGTAGGTATCTGATACTGCGAATCGAATTTCCGAATTAAGTGAGTTTCCGTTGTAATCTGAACTAGCTAAGTAGCTGATCCCATCTCCGGATTCCAGGTAAATATGCATTCCAGTACTATAGCCAGCGTTTCCACCATAATGACTGAGCATTAAACTGTCTCCTGTACCACTGATAATAAAACCATAAACGTGCTGCTCGCGAGGCTGGCTTAATAATTCAGTGACCATAGCTTGACTAAATATACTACTTTGTCCTTTATAACCTTTATAACCTTTATGGATTTCAATCATAAACAACGCCATATCTGTTGCAGTTGCCCAAAGCCCTGCAGCAGCCTGCTCGGGATAAGAGTGCCAACCACCCTTAACCATTGAACCATCGGATCGATGACCGCGGGCTACTTGCTTGTGTTTGGCTTGCGGTAATGGCTGAGAAAAATCTGCATTTTTCATCTTTATAGGGTTAAGAATCCAGAGGTCCATTAACTGTTTGAAGCTCTGTTGCATGATATCTTGCATCGCAACCTCTGCAACCGTATAGCCGCCTCCCGAATAGGCCAGTTTTTCGCCCGGTAGGTTAACAACTTCTACCAGCTTAGAGTTAGTTACCCCTTTTTTGGTTAATACCTCGATATCAGTCGGAAAGCCTTCCTCCTCCTTATATCCTCTATATCCACCGGATGTTATCCCTGAAGTGTGGTCAAGGATATTTCGAAAGGTAACTGGGTTATCTAAGGTTTGTTTACCCGCAGGCAGCTGGTAGCTTGTTAGGTACTGATTAATGTCTTTATCAAGGTCAATTTTTCCAGCCTGCTGCATTCTCATGGCAGCCATTAGGGTCACCGGTTTGGAGAGAGAGGCCGCTTGGAATAATGTATCGCAGTCCACCGCTTGCTGACTTTCGTGCGATTTCACACCGTAGGCTTGTGACCAATCAAGTGCACCTTGCTTAATGACGGCGAGTGATACCGCCGGCACTTGATAAAATTTCATACGTTCTGCAATAGAAAAACGCTTTAACGATTCTCCTTCAAAAGCAATCGGACCACGTAAGTAGGACTCAACCAAATGCCGTCTGCCTTTAGTATTATCCGTTGAATTTCGTTGCACACACCCTTGAGGATGCTGTGCATTAGTATCGACAACTGATGGAGTATTCTCTACCTCAGTTGTGCAACTTGTCAGTAAAAGCTGAGCTATTGCTAACTTAATAACAAGCAGAGCTTTGTGAAGCTTTAGGGAATTGTGCTTTCTCATAGGTATTTCCTTGTTTAGTATTATTCGCCAAAAATTGATGTAAACAAGGTTAATAATTGTTAAGTCAAATGTAGTGATCTAAAGGTGACTATTGATGATTTCTTATGACTAAACGGCTAGAGCCCTTAAGAATTGATGATTTTTCCTTAAAAATAAAAGGCCTTCAAGAAAGCAATACTAGACTGCCGCTAAACTCGCTTTCGCACTCTATACGCAATTATGCCTGATGGTCTGCAGTAGGTCGTGTATATATCTAGTTCCTTCGAGGGATGAGTCCAAAAAGCACGTCTAAATACTTATTGGCGAATATTATGAGAATGAAAATTGATTTGTTATCTGTAGCAAGCTCGGCAGTAAACGCCGCCAGTAAGCCGGAGACTTTAGATAGCCCGGCTAAGGGGAGTTTAAATAAACAACCAGTGAAAATTAGTCAATCGGTTGCTGAATCCATAGAGGCGAAAGCAACATTGTTTACAAAGAGCAAGCAAGCTGTCAGAGCGGCGTTTAAAGCAAAGGTAAGCCTCGCAATTAGAAAGACTGCTGTGGACAACGTAATTATTTCCGAGAAGAGAGTTCCTAGATAGAACCGATGATTGATAAGTCTGGCCTGTTGTCCAATTTATTACTTTTAGATAACGGACTAGTTTTTAAATATGACTACTTTAAAAACTACCAATTTAAATATCACTATTTTAAATAACTCTTTAATACCGAGATAACCTGTTCTACTTCTTGCTGTCGCTGCGCTTGGGTTAGGTCATCGGTGACTAAGTGTTCACGTAAGTGTCCTTCTAGAACTTCTTTCATTAGCCCGTTGACAGCTCCTTTTATGGCGGCAACCTGTTGCAAAATAACCATACAGTCCGCTTCGCTCTCTAGCGATTTCTCTACTGCCGATGATTGACCGATTATTCGTCGCACCCGGCTAAGTAGTTTCTTCTTATTTCCACTGATATGAGCCATCAATTCCTCCGCTTTTAAAAATATAGTATACTAGGGTATAGTATATAGCTGTAGTATATTGGGTTTGATCGGCATTAGCCATTAATTGGCAAAATTAAGTCGTTACAGGGGAAAAAATGCAAATAGACTCTCGTATTCAATGGGCTCACGGCCATGACTTTGGTGTTGACAATCAACATCGAGAAGCTAAAGTCAAAAATGTTTTTTGGCTAACAACCGTAGTAATGGTCCTAGAGATTAGTGCTGGTACTTGGTCTGGCTCAATGGCGTTATTAGCGGATGGTTGGCATATGGGGACTCATTCTGCGGCTTTTGCGATCACCATTTTTGCTTATAGCTATGCGAAAAAACATGCTAATAACAGCGAGTTTAGTTTTGGGACTGGAAAGGTTAACTACCTTGGAGGTTTTGCAAGCGCGGTCGCTTTAGCAATTGTCGCGTTAATGATGGCAATTGAATCCGTGCAACGTTTAGTTGAACCCCAACAGATTCAATTTAATGAAGCCATTGTGGTTGCTATTATTGGCTTGAGCGTCAATGTTATTTCTGTTTTTATGCTACATGATGACCATCATCACCACGACCACGACCACGACCACGACCATAATATGAAAGCGGCTTATTTTCATGTGTTAGCGGATACATTGACCTCGGTACTGGCTATTGTCGCTCTGTTAGCCGGAAAATATTTTGACCTGATCTGGATGGATGCGGTTATGGGGATCGTAGGTGCGGTGGTAATTTCCCGTTGGTCCTATGGATTGATTAAACAGTCAAGCGCAATGCTTCTTGATAAATCGGTTGATTCGACGGTGCTCAAGAAAGCCGTTGATAAGCTTAGTAACGATGGTGAAACTATTATTAGAGATATACATGTTTGGCATGTCGCCGCCTCACACCAAGCAGCAATATTATCAGTTGCCGCAAAAACGCCGCAGGCGGTTGAATATTATGCTGAGGCTCTGCAGTCTTGTCTGCCCAAGTTATGCCATATGTCTATAGAGATTCATAGCTTAAGAACTCAAAAATCAGAAATTCAAAGCTCAGAAATACAAGAGTCAGAAATACAAGAGTCAGAAATACAAAATGATTGAAGTCATATTTCTAGCAATAGCCTTAAGTATGGATGCTTTTGCGGTTTCTATTGGTCTAGGTTCAAGAGCAAATAATCAACGCATCGCTCTAGCCATGTCTTGTGCGATTTATTTTGGTTTATTTCAAGGGCTGATGCCTTTGATAGGCTATTTTGGCGGTAAAAGTGTTTTAGGCATGGTTGACGCGTACGCTTCGCTAATCGCTTTTATTCTATTGCTTTTGGTTGGAGGGAAGATGATTTTCGAATCATTCTCCGGAGCTGAAAACGCTGAGGTCAACAAGGTTACCCATCGGTTGATGTTAGTGTTGGCGGTCGCAACAAGTATTGATGCTATGGCTGCCGGCTTTGTTCTTAATTTATTTGAGGTAAACGTCATGGTGGCATGCAGTATTATTGGCGTAACAACTTTTATATTTTCCTATGCTGGAGTAATTATAGGGACCAAAAGCAGCGAGTGGCTGGGGAGTAGGTCGGAGTTATTTGGTGGAGTTGTACTGATACTGATTGGGTTAAAAATTCTGTTTAATTGAGGTTGAAGCGGTCACAGCACGTACACTTTAAAAATCTAACCGCGCTCACAAAATTGAGCTTTTTCCACTAGCAGTCTTACCCTGGGTTCTTACCTCTGGCTCCTACCTCGCTCTTTTACCTTACAATTCCAACTCTTACCCATTTTTGCCATTGCAGCGTTTCTTTTTTCAGTACTCGTTTTAGGCTTCTGACTAAAGCTTGAAATTCAACAACATCAATAAAATAGAAAATGATCCAAGCTACCGGCGCTAACGCTAATAAATTCAAGTGAAAACGTTTTTTGCTATCAAACATTATCTGCATGCATATCATACCGCTGGTAAATAGAATCATCATAGCCATTGGAAAATAGTCTTGGGCGATAATCGTATACCCATAAAAGATAGTGAGTAGAAACCCTTCTAACAGTAACGCTACTTCGGCGTAAACCGCTAGCGGCAGTAAGAAGGCTGTTAAGTAAATACTCGGTTGTTGATCGAAGCTGAAAAATAAGTTTCGGTGCTTAAGAAAAGTCATTAAACGACCATACTTCCAGCGTAACCTTTGATTGCAAAGACTTTTAAAGTCAGAGGGACCTTCCGTGTAAACAACGGCATTGGCGGCATAACGAGTTTTATAACCATGGCTTAGAATTCGCAGAGACATTTCAATATCTTCAGTTATTATTTCATGGTCAAAACCGCCAACGGCTTCCAATGTTGAACGTCGGTAGGCGGCAGCTGCGCCTCCAATAATAAATACAGAGTCAAAATTAGAATCCGCTCGTCGAAAGAAAAATCCGCATAAGTATTCTAGTTGCTGAATAAGCTCGATTGGCTTCTTGCGGTTGCCAACCACCACATTGCCGGCGACAGCTCCCACATCGGTATGTTTAAAGCCGCTTACCATTTGGCTGATTGCGTGCTGGTCAACGACACAATCAGCATCAATGGTAATGATAATTTCGCCACTGGCAATTTGCAGGCCTTGATTAAGCGCTTTCGCTTTGCCCCCGTTCATTAAACGGCGGTAGTGAATATTATGTTTATAGCTTCTATCTTGTTGAGCATGATGAATATAGTCCAAAATTTGCTGCTCGGTGGCGTCCTCGGAGCCATCGTTTAAAACCACGACTTCAAAATCGTGGTAATCAGACGCCATAACAGACTTAATGGTTTTTGCTATTCCGACTTCTTCATTGTATGCAGGAATAATGACTGAAACTTTTCCAGTAAACGGCCGCAGATTTCTGCCTTCCCGAAGGGACTCGATAACCGGATATAAAATCGAAGATAATAGTTGAATAGCAAATTTTAATAGAATAGGCGAAAGGAACCAAAAAATTACCGTGCTAATGCCTTTGAGCTCGCTGGTAGTGTCGAACTCGGTGGTAAAGGCTTGGTAAAAAACAAAAATAGAAACAAGGTATAAAGCAAATACTGTGATGCAACTGTAGCCAACAGAACTTGGATTGACCCAATCTAACAAACCGGCAACCTTGCTGGTACTGGGGAATACGGTTTTCATGGTTTAAATGTCCCAAATCAACTCTAATTCAAAGAGTTATCGACGGCCTAACGACCGTGTTCTTTTTATTGGGCGCGAGTATGCCAGCGATTGCAGAAAGTAAGTAGGGGCGAGTTAGAACCTTTATGTATTTTGTGAACCGATGCACTAAATCCATCAATTTTATAGGGTTTTTGAGATGGATTTGGGTGTGAACTGACTTCACTAACTCGGTTGATGAAGTCTTTGTATGCTAATAATTGATGACTAAAAGCCACCATTAGTCCTGTTTTGGCATGATATGACTCGAGTTTCTTGTCGAACCATTATAAACTCACTCTTTTGAAACAAAAGCGGGATGTTGATTTGTCTAAGAACTCAATGAATAGTATGGCACAAACGGCCAATACCGGTTGGTTTAACCGGTTCTTATCGATGGTCGAATGGTTAGGAAATTTGCTTCCTCACCCGGTAACTTTGTTTGCTATGTTTGCAACGGCAATCGTTTTACTTAGTGGCGTATTAGGTTATTTTGAAGTGAGCGTAGCGGATCCAAGACCCGAAGGAGCCTCAGGTCGAGCGGCTGACGGTATTATTAGAGTCGTTTCTTTAATGAATGCTGAGGGCCTGCAGCGTATTGTTACTGGGTTGGTCACTAACTTTACTGGGTTTGCGCCCTTAGGAACGGTATTGGTCGCCATGTTAGGTGTTGCCGTTGCAGAACATTCTGGCATGTTGTCCACTGCAATGCGTGCAATGGTCATGAATGCTTCAAAGCGTATGGTAACAGTAACGATTGTTTTCGCCGCTATCATTTCGAATACAGCGTCTGAGTTAGGCTATGTGGTTTTAATTCCGTTAGCCGCCATGATATTTCATTCGCTAGGGCGCCACCCCCTTGCAGGACTTGCTGCCGCATTTGCTGGAGTTTCTGGTGGTTATAGTGCAAACCTTTTATTGGGTACCGTTGACCCGCTGCTGTCTGGTATTACCGAGTCTGCTGCTCACCTTTTAGATCCTAACTATGTAGTAGGGCCTGAAGTTAATTGGTACTTCATGATTGTCAGTACCTTCGTTATTGCCGCAGCCGGCGCTTACGTAACCGAAAAAATAGTCGAACCTAGGCTTGGAGAATATGACAATGGTCAAGCTTCAATCGACTTAGGTGAGCAGAAAATGGATAAACCTACGGCGCAAGAAATGCGTGGCTTAAAGTTCGCGGGTTTGGCGTTTATTGTTGTTGTACTTGTCTTGTCAATAACTGTCATTCCAGGTGTTGATTTACCCGGTTTTGGTATTCTATTGAACCCAGAAACGGGATCAATTGCTGGTTCGCCTTTTTTAAAAGGGATTGTTGTTTTTATCTTTATTGTTTTTGCAATTGTTGGTTTTGTTTATGGTCGGGTTGCCGGCACCATGAAAAATGACCGAGATGTGATCGATGCAATGTCAAAAAGCATCGGAAGCTTAGGTTTATATATCACATTAATATTTTTTGCTGCTCAATTTGTGGCATTTTTTAAGTGGACTAATCTTGGTACTGTTCTTGCCGTAAAAGGTGCCGCCTTCTTGCAGTATCTTGGTTTAGACGGACCAGAAGTATTTATCTTGTTTATTATAATGTGTGCGATGATCAATTTGAGTCTAGGTAGTGCATCGGCGCAGTGGGCTGTTACCGCGCCAATATTTGTGCCTATGTTAATGCTGATAGGATTTGCGCCGGAAGTTATTCAAGCGGCATATCGAATTGGTGATTCTGTTTCAAATCTAATTACACCGATGATGAGCTATTTCGGATTGATTTTGGCAATGGCCACTCGTTATCAGAAAAACTTAGGCATGGGGACTTTGATTGCTATGATGCTCCCGTATTCTATGGTTTTCTTTTTAGTGTGGACGATATTATTTTATGTTTGGGTCTTTTTATTAGGCATGCCGGTTGGCCCTGGCTCAGCAACTTATTACACACAGTAGTTCAAAAAGCACGCAGACTAAACTTTGCTTAATGCTTAATGCTTAATGCTTAATGCTGGATTCTATTCAAGCTAATATCGAATTGAACAGGCATTAGGCAAAGCAACTAGTTTCATAAAGCCAAGCCAAGCTAAGTTAAGCTGTTAGGCCATACTGGCTAAGCAATATGTATTACCTTATACTGGCCCATTAAAATTTTAATAACTGGTATAATAATGAATAAAATTACCTTAACGCTTTTCGCTTGCTCGGTACTTCTTTCTGGCTGCCAACAATCTGACTCTAATCAACAAGAAACCTCTCAAGATGCATTAGAAGTACCATCAGAAAAACATGAAGCATTGACTGCTGAAAAGCTTTCGAATAAACCGCTCTTGCAGGAAACTATACCCGTTGCTGCCACCCAATCTTATTTGACGATTCTTAATGGTGTTGTCATAGGCAGCATGGAAGTAGAAACCGAGGTAGATAAAAATACCAAACAAAACAGTATTAGTGTTGACTATAGTTACAGCAACAATGGTCGTGGTGCAAGCTACAAAGAAACAATCCAGCTAGATAGCAATGGTTTTCCAATTAATTGGACGGTCGATGGTCATTCTGTGTTTGGGAATCGTATAAAAGAGTCCTATACGTTGATTGAAGACACAGCCAACTGGACTGACGCTACCGGGGCAGGAACAGCGAAAGTCAATGAGCCCACCTTGTATATCCCTCAGTACGGCGGTGATTACCAATCGTTTGTTCTTGCCAATGTATTATTGCTTGATGACGACCAGCAACTACCGTTGCTTCCGGCGGGGGAAATCAAATTAGAACCGATGGAAGTGGTCGAGATTAATAAAGACGAGCAAGTATATTCTTTATCTAGTTTTGCATTGAGTGGGGCAAATTTAAATCCCTCTTATTTTATTCTCGATCAGCAGCGACATTTGTTTGCTTATATTACCCCAAGTTTTATCACCATTCGTAAAGGCTTTGAAACGCACGAAGCAGAATTTAGAGCACTTGCGGAAAAATATTCAGCGCAGCGTTACGAGCAAATCCAGTCGGAAGTTGCGCATCGATACCATACTCCGGTGAGAATTCGAAACGTAAAGTTGTTTGATCCACATTCATTATCTCTGACAGAAGCGGTATCTGTGGTTGTAAAGGGTGATACCATTTCAGCAATCGATCCTTTAACGGTAGCCACCGGCGATAATGAAACGGAAATTGACGGTAATGGTGGAACGCTGGTGGCCGGTCTTTACGATATGCATGGCCATATGGGAGATCAGCAAGCGTTATTAAACGTGTTAGCTGGAGTAACTTCAGTACGGGATATGGGAAATGCTAATGATGTTCTTGATAATTTGATTCAAAAAATCGATAAAGGAATTTTGGCGGGTCCTAGAATTACTCGTTATGGGTTTATTGAGGGAAAAAGTTCATTTAGTGCTAATGGCGGGATTCTGGTCGAGTCCCAACAACAGGCAATAGAAGCTGTAAGAAGCTACTCGAAAAAGGGATTTCCCGCGGTAAAGCTATACAACAGTATGAAGGGAGAGTGGGCCCCGGCAATAGCTAAGGAGGCTCACAAGCTAAATATGTCAGTCGCTGGACATGTCCCCGCTTTTTCAAATGCTAATGCCATGATTGACGCTGGTTATGATGAATTAACTCACATAAATCAAGTTATGTTGGGATGGGTTTTAAAGCCAGATGAGGACACTAGAACTTTGTTTCGAATTACTGGAATGAGTCGCTTCACGGCATTAGATTTGGCGAGTGACTCTGTACAGAATACGATCAATAAAATGGTCAAAAATAATGTCGCTATTGACCCAACAATGGCTATTCATGAGTATGGATTAACCGCTCGTAACGGCGAAGTTCGCGCTGGAGTTATCGATTATTTTGACCACATGCCACCGGGGGTTAAACGAAACTACAAAGTAGCGCTTTTGAAAGTTGAGACGGAAAAAGAGCATAAAGATTATAGTGAGGCTTACCAGAAAATAATTGCAACTGTAAAAATGATGAAAGAAAGGGGCATTCAGTTAATCCCTGGTACGGACTTGGGTGGCGGTTTCACGCTACATCGCGAGCTTGAAATTTACCAAATATTTGGAATGACTCCTGCGGAAGTTATTAAACTTGGTAGTAGTGATATGGCAAACTATTTGGGTCACGAACGATTGGGAAGCATCGAAGTTAACAAGTTAGCGGACTTCTTTTTAGTTCCTGGCGATCCCACCAAGGATTTTAAGGAAATCAAAAAAATATCGATGGTTGCTAAAGGTGGTACTTTCTATTACCCAACAGAGGTCTACCCAAAATTTGGTATTAAACCTTTTGTAGAGCAACCAAATGTAAAAGAGGCTGCTCAATCGAAATAGGCTGAAACGCTTTATCGTCTAAATACAACCAAGCAATTAAATTAGCCGACTGTTTAAGGAGATAATAGTGAGCGAAGAAACACTAATAAAAAAGGCGGAGTTTACTCAAAAGGTTTGCTCTTATTGGCTAGTGCAAGGGGCCTTGGTACTAGTTTTGACCTTGGCGGGTATTCCGTTATTGTTGCTTTGGATACCGTTGGGATTATTATTGACTCGCCATTATTTAAGCCGAATGGAGTGCTTGTTGACTAACAAAGCGCTTAAGGTAAAAAAAGGAATGTTGGTTAGGGTTGAGAAGACAATTCCTTTAGAAAAAATTACCGACATGGGACTTGTTCAAGGACCTTTAATGCGCTTTTTTGGGCTTTACAAATTGAGTGTTGAAACTGCTGGACAATCAGGGCCAGGAGCACTTGTATCTTTGACTGGTATTATCGACACTAAAGCATTTAGGGCGATGGTCTTACAGCAAAGAGAAGAAATGTTGGTCAAATCCGAAAGCAGCAATACTGATGTTGCATCTAATGATTCAGCGGATCAGCTGACTTTACTTAGCGAGATTCGTGACACTTTGCAGCGAATAGAACAGCAAATGAAACAGAAAAGTTAATTTGTTTACTTTGATTGAACGGGATGATTTAGGTGATTCAACAGGTTAAGCAATTTGTTAATGCTCTCAGTTTGTAGATACTTCAATTGAACCTGGTTTTTTTTAAGTTAACCGCTAACGTTTGAATTTTTAGCGTCTTTTCTCTTCACGAATAAACCATTATACTGCCCAACCAAAGAACTTGATTTAAGGAATTTTAAAGTGCCAACATCATTTATGGTCGTCGATGATTTTCTAGATAATCCCGAACAATTACGCGAGGCGGCGCTAGCGGCTGAATACCCTCAGGTTCAAGGACCGTATCCGGGTAGAAATTCTGCTCAACGTATAAATCTCGAAGGTTTAAATGACGCGGTTTCTCGATTTGTTGGCGAGCCGCTAGTTGCTATGGCTCATAATCAAGCCCATGGAAAGTTTAGAATGGCTCAAGCAAATGACACCGGCTCAGCTAAGGTGCATGTTGATAGTTCACACTGGTCTGGCATTTTATATTTATCGCGGCCAGAAGATTGTAAAGGGGGAACAGAGTTCTTTCGGCATAAAGCGACAGGGACGGAACGTGCACCCTATAATGACCGTGAAGCGATGCAAAAATTCGGTGCTCCATCTGCTAAACAATGGGTTTCTGATATTCTCGCCAAGGATTCAAACGATGACTCAAAGTGGGAAATGACCCTTCGAATTCCAATGCGTTACAACCGGTTAATCTTGCTAAGACCGTGGTTGTGGCATACCGCCGGCGAGTCATTCGGAAATAGCCCAGAGAACTCTAGATTGGTCTATCTAATGTTCTTTGGTTCTAAGGGCATGGTTTAACGGTGAATTCTGCTTCTTTACAAGCTTGTATACCAGAACAAGCTGGGTCTAGTTTAGTTTTGCGCTTGAACTTCTGCGTCGTTTTTCCAGAGTTTGACGGTAAGCAACACGGTTAGTGAAAATATAACTGTGGCAATGATGGTCATTGGCCATTCTTGATGCATTATATGGGTGGCTATTGCGCCAATCATTAAAGCGGACAACGCTGGAGCTGCAAGTTTTCGTAATAGATTCGCCGCAAGCGCTATTCCACCAGCAACTTCAGCAAGTCCAGTAAAATACATAAACCATAATGGATAACCCCATCGCTCGAAGGCCGTTATTTCAAACTCAAGCCCTGCCAGTTTTGCTGCACCAGAAAGAAAGTATATTGCCGCTAAAAAATAGATAAGAATTTTTACCATTTTAGTATCCTAATAATTGAGGCTAAATGACTGTTAGCTTGCAACGCGGCTAAAAATTCGGTTACAGCTGTAATTACTTAGATAGACCGCTCTCATGAGCTAAATGTTACATCAAGGGTTAGATTGAGCGATCGTTCAAAGGTTAAAGACTTTGATTGCTAGTTGAGTTTCGAACACTTAGAATCAACATGAATTAATGGCCCTCAACGACTAGGCAGTGGGAAATGTGTATACTTTTTTTAGCGGTCAATCAACATAGCGACTACCCACTTATTGTCTGTGCGAATCGTGATGAATTTCATAATCGACCAACACGTGATGCGCAGTTTTGGCAGGAAAGTCCCTATCTATTAGCCGGTAAAGATTTACAAGCTGGTGGAAGCTGGTTAGGGGTTAATACCTACGGATCTTTTGCTGCAATAACAAATATCCGTATTAACAAACAAATCTCATCAAACAAAAAGTCACGAGGCGAATTAGTGACGATGGCATTGCAGCCTAATTCTATTATTGATTTTGAGTGGTTGAAAAAACACAGTGATGAATATAGCCCGTTTAATTTAACCTATGGTTCATTAGGAAAATTGAGTTGCTATAACAGCTTACAAAAAACACAAACCCCAATATCCGACGGTTTTCATGCGATATCTAACGGAGCGTTAGATGACGTATGGCCCAAAATGGCGAAGGGAGAGCTGCAACTTGAAAAACTTGTTTCGTCAAACGATGCGGTGCAAAGAGAGGAACTTTTTTCTATTTTAAAAGACCAAACCCAAGCTGATGATACTGAACTACCAGATACTGGTATTCCAATGGAGTGGGAAAAAAAGCTTTCTTCTATCTTTATTAAAAGTCCAAATTACGGTACTCGCTCAAGTTGTATTCTGCTGCAAAATGTTAACGGGGAAATTGAGTTTGTTGAGCGAACTTATGATGAAAAAGGGACGCAAAATTCCGAGAGTGAATTTGGCTTAGACAAATTTTAAATAGAATATTTTGTTTAACCTGTTGCTAGGACTTCTATTAATATGTGTGAATTCAACGAAAAAGTGAGCGTTACTTTGAGTGCCTCCTCATATGTTTTGACAGACAATTGTTTCATTTTCTTTACCTGATGGAAAAAACGATTGTTAATTTGACTAAATTTTCATTCCTACCCTTTAAAATTATCTGCATTTAGTAATAAAAAGTAATCTTTACAAGTTACATATAATAAATTGATGTTTTTTTGAACAATTTCTAAATCTCCGTTGCTACACTGGTCGGGCTTGTCAAGACGTCCGACCACTCTCCATAAGCTTTTAAGCGAAGCACGCTGTTTGTAGGTGGACCTAATAACAAACAATGACAGAAACGAGGTTTAACCCAATGAAAAATAAGGAATTAAAAACACAGCTCATTAAAAACAGATTTCTAAAACCGATAGTACTCTTATCCCTTTCGTTTTTTATCGCTTTCCCAGCATTAAGCTCGGGCGGCGGTGGCGGCGGAGGAGATGATGACGATTTACCACTACCTGATAGCTGTACATCTAATTGTGGATACGAAACAGGACCCGACCCAGATTTAAGTTTTCTTGAAGCATCGATAGGGCCACAGTCGTATACGACAACATCAGTATCTAGCTCGGTTGACGGTTTTGGTGGTGGAACCATCTATTACCCAACGAGCATTTCCGAACAAATGGCTACCATCTCAATAGCCCCTGGTTTTACCAATACCCAAAGCGCCGTTTCTTGGTGGGGACCTATTTTAGCCTCACATGGTTTTGTTGTGATAACCATCAATACTAATTCTCGATTTGATCAGCCCGAAAGTCGCAGCAGGCAGTTAGATAGTGCGTTGAACTATTTGATAGACCAAGCGAATATTTCAAGTAGCCCTATTGCCGGTTTAGTCGACGAAAACCGACTTGCAACCATGGGATTTTCTATGGGGGGCGGCGGAGCGTTGCGAAGTGCATCACGTAATAGATTAAGTGCTTCGGTACCTCTTGCGCCATGGAATAGTGGTGGCAATGACTTTGATCAAATTGGTGTTCCGACCATGATAATGGCTTGCGAAAACGATGGTACTGCGTCGGTTAATTCTCATGCTAGTCCATTCTATAACACGATACCGGGGAGTACCGATAAAGCCTATCTAGAGCTTGAAAGTGGACCTCATAACTGCGCAACCGGTCAAAGTGTTGCTTACCAACCGACCATATCGACCTATGGACTTTCTTGGATGAAACGATTCTTAGATAAAGATAATCGTTTTGAACCCTTCCTGTGTGGTCCAAATCACGAAGCGAACAGCAACATTTCAGAGTACCGAGATAACTGTAACTACTAAGTGAAAAGGAAAGGCATCTAAACCGAAAGTGTGGAGATTTTATTAACACGATAGCTAATTTTGTACAGCCATCAATTCGGCATAGATACAAAGCAGAGAAGGGTTGCAATCTTCTCTGCTTTTAGTTTTAAAAAACTACGTTAACGTGGTAAAAGCAGATAATGAGAAACTTTCAGAATATTAAACAAACAATAAAAAAGAAGCGATGAAACGACAAATGGAACCAAAAATCAAATACGCCATATTATCCTTATTGGTAATTACTTTTGTAGTTATAGCCGTATGGGTATTAAAACCAAATTCTTTACACAAAAGCGGTTCGCCCGCCAATAATGATAATCATACAGATACATCAAATGCACATTCTGCAACAATAGCGACCGAATGGTTATGGTCAAAAAACGAAAATAGAACCGATAGTTATAATGACTCGACAAGGCTATTTCCATTTACGTCTAAATCAGTGTTTAGGGCTCTACAGGCAGTAAAACTCGACGCTAACGGCAATGTTATCCTCGACCATGACGCGTTGTTATCGCTTGATGAGGCGCTAGAAAGAATCTATGGAAAACTAGACAGTGAGTCTTTAATCGTATTGCAGCAATTAATAAAAGATGCGTTGCCTGGACAAGCGGGGGAGCAAACGGCAAAGCTGGTTGGCGACTATTATCAGTTCTTAGTCGCCAAAAATGAATTTAGTCAAATAAATGAAGCTATGGCGGATAGTAATAATGATATGACCGCGGATTCTATTCAAGCTAATGAGTTACTCTATAAAGAGCTGCAAGAGTTAAGAAAGGTTCATTTAGGCAGCGGTTCAACCAATAAGCTCTTTCGAATCTCAGACGCCCATGCGAAATACATGTTCGATAGTATGAAGTTGGAAAGTAATCAGGAATTGAGTGTCGAACAAAAGCAACAGATGCGACTAGAAATTCAAGAGCAGCATATTAGTCAATCGATCAATATCAGGGACTGGCCGGTTCGTTATCAACAGTTTAAAACGAGCAAAAAAATGATCCTTGACTCCGAATTAACCGTTGAGAAAAAGAAGGCCAAACTGAAAAAATTACTTGAAGCGACCTTTACTATTAAAGAGCTAGAACAATTGGCTCACCTAGGTTTAGGGCGGTTGTGAACAAATGGTTAGTCGCTAAAACTTCTTCAAAGTGGAAGCGCCTGAGTTAGAGTTAGAGGCAGAGCTAGATTAATATCGCAGCATAATAGTTCCCTAACGTCAAAATGAATAAGGTTCGTCAAACGTTAAATGAAGATTAACGTAAAAATTAAAATAAAAATTTAGGTAAAGATAGAAGCAAAAATTTATCAAAATACTAAGTAAGGCTTTAATCAAAACCTAGTGAAATCCATAAAAAGCTATGACAAAAAATGCAATTCATAACACTATCGGTTTATGACAGAAGGTACACACCTAATGAGGAATCAAGCAAAGGATAGCAATGAGAATAGGCTGACGTGGCGCCTTTCAAACCGATTGTTTCTTATACTAGTATATGGCCCGCTATTTGGCCTGTTTGGCTTTATGGCTATTGTTCGTTTGCAACTACCTGAAAACGCGAGCCCGCAAAAGCGAGTCTTCGATGATAAGCAGTGGGTGCAGCCTCTTGCTCTTGATAGTCAATTCCCTGACCCCCTAAGCAATAAATACTGGTCTTTTGATTTTTCGCTGTTTGAGCGGAGGTTATGGTTATCGAAATATGTCGGGTTAGAAAGCTGGAGTACTGACTCGGACGCGCTAGAGCTAATAAATATAGCCGCTGCCGAGATAGGAAAGGATTTAACAGAAGATAAAATTGGTCGTTTTCGTTTTCTTCTAAGTAAGGGGACGTCACCGAAATTCGCTAATGAGTTTTCTGATTTACTCAAAAAGTATGTTAGCTATCAAAAGGATTACTTAAGAGATTACCAAAGCAATCTAGAAAATCTAAGATTTGCTAAAGAAGAAGAGCGTTTCTTATTGCTAAAACAAATGCAAAGTACCAAACAACAATTACAAGCCAAACACTTTGGTTCAGAGTTAGCTAAAAAACTTTTCTATCGAAAAAATTTAACCGCGAATTATTTCAATCAAAGGGGACTTATTCAAATGGACCGCTCTTTAGATTTAGAAGCTAAGGTTTATCAATTGGAGCTGTTAAAGAAACGCTATTCCGCTCAATTGAAAACCATTCGGATAAAACAAGATATCCGGCTAAAGCAAGATTAGTTTCGACTCATTAGTTTAAAGAAGATAAGTCATTGAACTATATGTTATCTATAAATAGACGTAACGACACTGTTTTATCGGTTAACAGAGTTGTCGGCAAATTGGTCAAACAGCTATCTTTAATTCTGTTATTTAGCGTAATAATATCCGTTGCGTTTTTAGATATGCAGCGCTTCTATTTAGCGTGGCTGGCGTTTGTGCCGCTATTTTTTGCCATCGAAGGAGCAACGCTTTCACGTACTTATTGCTTGGGGACGCTCGCTGGTATTGCTGCATTTGCCAGTGGTAAATATTGGATAGTCGATTTTATTACTCTAGCTAAGGGCAGCGATAGCGGTACCAATTATTGGTTAGCATTTTTATACTGGTTGTATTGCTCACAAATGTTAGCACTACTATTGACGGCTTTTAACTGGTTAAGAAAAAACACTAATATTCACGATTTTATTCTGTTTCCGGTTCTACTAGCTTCCTTTACCGTAGCTTATCCAATGCTATTTACTATGCGACTCGCGGATTCTCAGGTCAATTTTTATAGTGCTATACAGGCAACGGAACTTCTTGGAAGTTATGCGCTGGATGCTCTGATAGCGCTAGTTAATATTATGGGGTATTACTTGTTGGTTAAGCTTCGAAGCTATTTTGTTAGCCGTTCTATTGATCGCAATAATAGATTTAAGGAAGGTTCTCAAATGCAAGCCCGCTCTCTATTAAACCAGCCAACAGCGCAAATTGATTCTGCAAGTTCTTCAAAGTTGCCATGGTTGTTCGGTTGTTCGCTGATCTCTCTATGGTTTATCTACGGATTTAGTGCGTACTGGCAGTGGGAGAAAAAGGTTAATAGTTGGTCAACGATGGATATAGGTATTGTCCAGCCAAATGAGATCCCTCAATTGACTAAAAAGAAGCCGTACCCTGGATACAGTAATAGCCACCCTCCGGAAATGGAAATGACCGAACGTTTAGCATCCCTCGACGTAAAGCTTGTTATATGGCCAGAAGCAAACCCGAAACTCTATAGGGATAATTTGCAAATTAGAAATGCCTATCAAAAAACGGTTAAAGACTTAGGTACAGCATTGCTTTTTCAGGATATCAGTAGGCTCGATATTTCTGATGAAGGCAGGCAACAACACCATAATTCTGCGATTATGTTGAACTCCGAGGGGCGGCAAGTTGGTTTGTACCATAAAATTAAACGTATTCCTTTTGGTGAATATATTCCGTTGCTAGCTGACGGTTCCCGTTTAAATAGTTGGGTGGAGGACGTTTTGGGTAATTTCTTGAATCATTATGTCGCAGGGGAGCAACATCAACGATTTACTCACCCCCAAGCCAACATTATTCCTTTGATATGTTATGAAACGACTTTCTCAGAGTTTGTGGCTAATGCTGTTCATAAAACAGCTAATGACAGGCAAGAAAAAAATAAGGAAGACGCAAATGGATTGATCCTTGTCGGACTCTCAAATGACGGTTGGTTTGGTTCTACCCATCAGCCCTACCAGCATATTATGGGTTCGGTATTACGAGCGGTTGAGAATCGGTTGCCGCTAGTCCATGTGGCTAACAACGGGCCGTCTATCGTCGTCTCGCCCAGTGGAAAAGTTCTTTTCAGTACGGATTTTCAACAAGCTGGTGGTTATGTGACAAAAGTACCCTATTCGAATACAGCGCAAGGTAGCTTCTATAGCCATTATCCGTGGTTATTTAAAGGCATTCTATATCTTTGCTCCTTAGTATTTTTTGTTTATGGTGTAATCGGATATAGGCGAAAAAGATAAGCTTAAATACTCACTTACAGCGGTTTGATGGATACGAATAGAAAAACAGCGATAAAAGTTCACTAGCTGGGTTCTGTTTAAGCTAGTGCCGTTTATCAAGATTACCGATTGGCTTAACATGCTTCATTTAGCAGCCATCATCACCCAAATTCAACGCGTGCCAGTAATGACTGTTGCTGAGTTATTGCTTTTTCAAACCCAAATCCAGGTTTTTCCGACTATGCTTAGTGTATAAAGTTGTTTTAATTAGCTTTAAATAGCTTACTATCGCTTATTGTTGTTAGTGGAGACCGCATGGATAAACAAATTAGTTCTCGTAGTAATAGGGATAAGGCATTGCGCCTTAATTTAGATGAAAAAAAATATGGAACGATTGCTGAGATAGGCGCAGGGCAGGAGGTTGCAAGGAATTTTTTTGTAGCTGGAGCCGCCGCGGGCACTGTAGCGAAGACGATATCTGCTTACGACATGAAATTCTCCAATGCAATATACGGCGTTCAAAAAGACGGGCGTTATGTCAGTAAGGCTAGAGTAATAGCAATGATGGAGCAGGAATTTGACTTAGTGCTTGAGCGAGTTGGGGATGTTCGTTCTAAATCATCTCGCTTTTTCACTTATGCGGCAACAGTAGCTGCCAAGAGTTTCAATAGGGATAACGAATGCCATGCGTGGTGTGGTATTAGAGTTCAGATGTATCCTGGCGCAGCGCCATCTGACATTGTAGTTCATGTGCGCATGTTTGATGACAACGCTGAGGCACAGCAGCAGGCTTTAGGTATCTTAGGTGTCAATTTAATATACGCGGGTTATTACTACTTTGAGGACCCAAAGCAGATTATAGATTCTTTAACCGATAATATGAAAGCCGACAGAATTGAAATTGACTCAATTGAATTTCGCGGGCCTTATTTTGAAGATGTCGATAATCGGGCTAAAAACATTCATTTGATCCGCAGCTGGAAAACTCGAGCAGTAATGTTTACACCGGATGGAAGCGTCGCCATTCCGGCCGAACTTCTCTATAAGAAAAATGTTTTAACTACCAGAGGCTCGTTTAAGCCAGTAACCAAGCTCAACGTTGATATGATTGAGCAAGGTAAAAGTGCATTTTTAAAAATGGAGCACGTGAGTAACGATAATTCAGTGCTAATTGCTGAAATATCAATTAATGATGCCCATGGCAATGATGCCAACGTGTCGGAAGAAGATTTATTAGAACGAGTAAAGTTGCTCAACTTGCTCGGTTACAACGTCATTGTCTCGGACTATACGCGGTACTTTTCATTACGCGCTTATTTCCGACAGTTTACAGAGCTACAAATTGGAATTGTCGTTGGCATGATAAATATTCATCAGATCTTTAATGAGAATTTTTATCAAAGTTTGGAAGGTGGTATCTTAGAAGGTTTTGGGAAGTTATTTCCGGACCATACTCGTCTTTTTGTTTATCCCGAAATCGATAAAGAGGGTGAGCTTAACGATTTGACCAACGTACGCGTACCGGACAATTTACGTCACCTATATCTTCATCTTTTGGATAACGGTTTTATCCAGGGAATTGACTGTAGCGATCCTAAGCTATTCGATATTTACTCGAGAGAGGTCTTGAAGCAAATTGATATGGGCAAAGATAATTGGCAACAATCGCTGCCTGAAGGCGTCGCTGAAGAAATTATTAAGAATAGATATTTTGGATTTAGAGGTTAGTTGTGTATAAATCTCAATTTCATTAATAATCGCTTTAGGGCCTTCAAAGCGCAGTTCGTGTTGTTCGTTTATTACGCAGCGCCTTAGCTATACGCCCCCAGTTCTAGCTTATTTTCCTATTCACAGACTTTGATAATAATCAACGCTACCTTGTTTAGTCCTGCCCCCAAAAAGCTGCCGTAATTGAAAACTTCTAGCGTTTGATAAATCGAACCTCGGTACTTTCTTTTCGTAGCCGGTATGCTTTGTTAGGGTTAAAATTTTAAGATTTTTGTGCCTAAAAGTAGCTGCGATGTTCATAACGGCTTAGCGGTTGCTGTTTGAGCTTCACTAGGGTTATGAATTTCTTTGCCACTAACAACCCGTTAATCTACTTAAATCGACGTTTTTGATGTCTTAGTGTTATTAAAACCACTAATTTTAGAAATAAAATTGCATATGTGATTCAAAGTAAAGACGCCGCTAGCCGAACAATATTATACTCTTGGGGAACGATCAAAGAAGAAAAAATTGAAGTTTCTAGTTAAACGGTTTGAAGAAAAAGATGTCGAGAGAACTACATATTATTGCTGATACACCCCTTGATACCGCTCAGCTATCAACGGAACAGCTGAACCAATTGCTGGTGATTCAAAAGGACATTCTTGAGCTTGTTATTACTAGCAGTGATTACCAATCTACCTTAAATGCTTTGTGTCGAGCCGCTGAAAGCATAGTCTCGAATTCGGCGACTTCGATAATGCTTTATAACCCAGACAAGACTCATCTAGATGTGCGTGCCGCACCCAATATCTCTTCACTGGCTGCTGATCAGCTTTCAGGTTTAGTCCCCGGTGAAAATGCGGGGTCTTGTGGAACCGCGGTATTTAAGCAGCAACCTCAATATATCAGTGATACATCGGTTGACAAGCGTTGGGTGAATTTTAGGGTGTTTGCCGAGGAATTTAATATTCAAGCTTGTTGGTCGATGCCAATCATCAATACCAGAAATGCTGTTATTGGTTCATTTGCTGTTTCGAGTTTTGAAAAGCGAAAGCCAAGTAAATTCCAGCAGTTACTGCTGCAAATTTGTGCATCGTTGGCTAGTCTGATTCTAATGAGAGAGCGCGACGATTTGGCTATGAAAAAAGCTGCCTATCTCGATCCGTTGACCCAGTTACCTAATAGAATGCTTTTTAATATGCGTGCGGAGCAAGCTAAGGCAAGAGCCGATCGAAGTAATAAAGAGATTGCCATTTTCTTTATCGACCTTGATCGCTTTAAGCAAGTTAACGATGAATATGGTCATGAGCTAGGGGATAAAATACTTGAGTCAATTTCTGAGCATATGACAGAGCGCATCCGTAAGGAGGATACTTTAGCTCGTTTCGGTGGTGATGAGTTTGTTCTATTGGTTGAAGGAATATCGGATAGGGAGGAGCTTTATTCGATTGCTAATAAACTATTGAGCGGCTATCAATACATAAGCGAGAATCAATCGTTAAAGTTTGCGGTATCCGCCAGTGTTGGTATTAGTCTTTATCCAAAAGATGGGAATACTATCGATAGGGTAATCCAATGTGCGGACAAAGCTATGTATTGTGCGAAAAAATCTAATAAAAAAATCGCTGAGTTCTATTAGCTATTCTAAATAGCTAACCGTCAATATCCTAGAGCTTCAGCTGTTGAAGCTCTAGCTATCTTTGCGGCAGGATGCCTGGGATCTCTCGAACGTCTTAGATAATCGCACGCTTAGGGTCTCAGCCCTGAAGCGCTTTTACTTCTTGCCATTTCAATACGGTTGACTTTTATACGAGTGGGGCATTGCACCGTATTTGCAGTTATTTTTTTGCCTGCTTTACAACTTCTTGCTGCATTTAGGATCATCTTTGTCGCTTTAGTAGCAGTTGGTCTGCCTCCAGAGCCACCCGCGATTCCGCCATGTCCTTCGCATAAAGATGGAGCGACTATTCCAATTCCGCTAGCGCTACCTGAGTAGGAAAATATCTGTCCGTCAGCGCATACAATGGCATAGTAGTTTTGTTTCAATTGGTAAACAGTATAAGCCGATGCTACCGGTGAAAAGACGCCGGTGATCCCGAACGCTAGTACTAAGAAACCCATTTTTTTGAATAATGATAAGTTTTTCATGTTGCCTCCTAAGGCTAATAAGTAAGTGTCACTCTATGAGTCGTATCAATTCGGTTGGCGGTTCAAAATTTTTTCATAGCTTCATTGACGCCTTGGCATTACTTATTAGCAGCGATCAAAAAATGGCTATAGGGAGATATGGACCAGTAGCAGCGGTTCGGGGAAATGATTTCTGGAAAATAGCTGTTCGGAGTAAGGAAATTGCGATTTCAGTGGAATAGTTAGTTGTCTGGTTCGTTTATTGAATACATGCACAAAAAAAATGAGGATAGACAATGAGTACAATACTTTTACTTGGATGTTTACTATACTTTTTTTTAACGGTATTTATACTAATTAAGCTAGCAACAAAAGATGAGGAGTGACACCTCTTTGGTACACTTTTCGGTTCTTCTATTTTCTGGTAATAGTTTCCTATGCCACTGACAAACAAAAAGACGCGACTAAAGACCTACTAATTTCACATCATTGATTAACTAAGTGTTAATGCCGATTCCTGCAAATCTCTTGAGCCATTATTTATAACCGTATAACCGTATAACCATATAACCATATAACCATATAACCATATAAGTACACTCTAAAATATCTAATTGAAACACAGTTTTATAAAAGTAGGTTACATGAAGGCAAACGATTAACAAAAAATTCTAAACTAAAAATGAGAGAGCTTGTTAGAACTCTCTCATTTTTTATCAATAGTATAGGTAGATATTTCTTGCCACCTATTTAAGCCGTTTCCCGTTCCTCCATGTTTATTGGTTTTCCATATTTTTCTCTCGCGACTCTTAGCTTCTCCTCTTCTTCCAAAAGAGCAATCTGCATTTTTCGGTGCATTTTTAACGAGTAGAAACTAAAGGGAGAGAAAAATAGTTTAATGATTACCGGCATTAGCTCAATAGCTATAAAAAATATTTTTAGTAGCCAGCTAAATAGAAAGGCCGCTTCGCCAATTTCAGGATCTTTGTGGATGTTCTTTAGTGCTAAATAACGGCGTAACATACCTGTTTTTACGGCATAGAATAAACCATCCTTTTCTAACTTTTCTCGATAAACATCCATTTTTTTCAGCTTATCATCGATAGATTCGTTTAAAACAGACTTAGCGATTAATAGGGAATCTTCGAGATTGACAATTGTTTGTTTGTTTTGTTCGTAGTTAGCTTCTGTCATTTGAAAGTCATTAACTTCTTTTTGAACTTGATTAAGGCCTGTTAAAGCTGCGTCAATATCAGGTTTTAATGAGTCAATCGCTTGCTGAGTTTCATTTAGGTCTTTTTCTAACAACGCTATTTGGTTATTCAGGTCCGTATAGGTGGCAACCGCTCTTTTATACTTTGGGCCTTCGGTTGGTGCGCGACCATCTTTTCCTGTACGTTCAAGAAGCGCTTCGTTAAACCAAAAGTTATAGTCTTCACGAGCTTTTGCGAGTTGTTCATTAATTGAAGCTAACTTGGTATAAAGAACCTGTTGAGACCGTTGTAGCTCGGTAGAGTTTAGTTGTTTTAATGCCAGTGTATTATTCAATGTGTCGGAATTATTAGCGTTAGTAGCCTGTTCATAACGACTATTTTGTTCGTTCAACTGCTGAATACTGAGTTGTATATCTTCAACTTTATTTCGGTCTACAGTAATGCCGGTTTCCAGCTCTTTTTCATATTTCTCCAGTTTTTCAAAGTACTCACGATTTTTTTCATTTGATTCCTGCTGGATCTGCTCATCGATTGCGTTTGCCTGCAGACTGATTTCGGCCAAGGTTGCTAGCCCAACTGCAATAATAAGCGAGTAAACAATACGAGGAACAAGGCCTAATAGAGCACGAAATGGTAAACCCTTTTTGAATGGATTTCTTAGTGCCCAGTCGGAACCAATAATGGCTTGATCAAGAAAAAATAGGGTGAGAGAAAATATAATACCAACCGCAATAGCAGCTTCAAATCCTAAAAACAGAGAAACACCGTAGGTAAATAACAAACAAGTGAATGCAAACGTTACTAGTTGTCGAAATACCATGGCGTAAACTAGGGTACGGTCGTACTTACTGCACTCTCGTAGTACTTGGTAATCGGTCAGTGAGAGAAAAGCGAAAATCTTGAATAATAAGCTGTCCTTGCGATGTTTTTTATCAAACTCGTTGTTTACCGCCATAACCGGCTTATTCTCGGGTTTGTTATTATCCGACATAAATTGTCCTCATTGTTTTGCAGAGCTTAATAGAGTCGCTTATGACTCATTATAAAAACTCAATATTAATAGGACGGCAGATGGCAGTGTTAAGTTGTTTAAAATTTGTAAGTGTATATGTAGGAACAACGAAGAGAATGAACTACCTGCCAAAATTGATTAATCGCAGCGGGCTGTTTAGGAAAGCTTTAACAAGCTCGGTATGGCTGAGTGGTCGATAATTTCAAATCGAACAGTCTTATAGCGCTATTTTAAGGAAGTTGTAGGTTTTGCAATAACAGCAATGACTGAGTTATAGTCACATCATCACAAGAACAGCCAATCGCCGGTTTAGTGAATTGATATCAACCCTTTACAGTTAGACGCTTGCAACACAACAACACGTTCGATGAGGAGTTAGTTAAGAGTGATTAGTAATAATACAGGCATAAAAAAACTATTTGATAAGTTGGCGAACGTTCACTCAAATGAGCTAACCGCAACCCTTGTTTCATTTGCGATCGTTTTTATTCTAATGGCAAGCTACTTTGTATTACGACCCGTTCGAGATGCAATGGCGAGTGATTGGTCTGATACAGAAGTCAGCCAACTGTGGAATTTACAGTTCTTTGTTAGTGCCGGTATTGTTTCACTGTATGGTCTTATTATTTCCAAGATTAAGTTTAAAAATGTGGTGCCATTGGTTTATACCTGTTTTGCCTTAAGCTTTATGCTGTTTTATTTCTTGGCTCCCACCTTTACTGATCCAACACTGATAGAAAAAACCTTCTATATTTGGGTTAGCGCATTTAGCCTCTTTCACCTGTCTGTGTTTTGGAGTTTTATGTCAGATACTTTTAATAAAGAGCAAAGTAAACGTTTATTTTCGATTATTGGTTCGGGAGCAAGTGCTGGAGCGATAGTTGGCCCTCTTATTCCTGCGTTGTTTGCAGAGTCTATAGGCATTGACTCATTAATGTTAATCGCATCACTCGGGTTGTTAACCGTTGTTCCGCTGGTTCTTTTTATGTATCGACTCAAGTCTAAACAACTTCACAACGAGGATGTTACTGCGGATTTGTCTTCGGCGACGTTGAACTCACAATGGTGGAGTGGCTTCAAAGCGGTTGTCACAAATAAGACTTTGATGGCCATCAGCCTATTTATTTTGCTGTATGTTTTTATAGGGTCATTCGTTTATTTTGAGCAAAAAAATCTGCTGGCTGATTATACGCGACCAGAAAGAGCGGAGATTTTGGCAAGCATTGACTGGTTGGTAAATTCATTAACTTTTTTCTTAGCGTTTTTTGTTACTGGTAGAATGGTAACTAAAATGGGCATGGCGGCAACGCTTGGTCTTCTGCCAGTACTTATTATGTTGGGCATGTTTATCTTGGCATTCGCACCACTACTTGTCATTGTGCTAGGAATTCAAGTAGCCAGGCGGGCCGGAAATTATGCCGTTACACGACCAGCAAGAGAAATGCTATTTACTGATGTCACCGCTGATGAAAGGTTTAAAGCCAAGCCTGTGATCGATATTGTCGTTTATCGCGGTGGTGATGCAGTAAGTTCAAGCTTGTTCGCGTTACTGAGTGAAGGTCTTGGATTAGGACTCGCAGCCATATCGGCGATTGGAGCCTTTATCGCCGCTATTTGGGGCGGCGTTGCTGTTTTCCTTGGACGTCGCTATGACGCTAATGGAAAATCGGTGCCAACGGATTAAATTCAGAATCCGCGAACACCATTCGAATTCAATCGTCGGCGATACTAAAACGGCTGCGCCTTGCAATGGCAAGCCGGCGGCGCTAACGCCTATTGATTTTTCCTACTATCCAGCTTTTTGAAGAGGCTGATTAGAACCTTTGTTTTTGTTAAAGTCTAAGATGATTCTGCCGTCAATAAGCCTTTCGGTTATTTGATATTGTTTGAGCTCATCTTTTAACAAGGTAACCTCAGTTTGTAAGGTTTTAATTTGGGATTTCAGTAACGCCGGTGAAGTCGATTTGTTTTGACGGCTAACGACTTTATTAATGCTCTTTTTATCACTCTCTTTCAGCCAAGCGAACAACTTTCGGCGAGAGATGCCAAATTCGAGTGAAACATCAGCGATTAATCGGTTGTCTTGAGTAACGGCATTAACTGCTCTGGTCTTTAAACTATCTAGCATTGTCATAACGTTTAATCCTTTGTTGCTTTAAATGATAGGTGACATCTTTCTATAGGAAAAATCGTGCCAATTGCCCATGAGAGAACCGCTTTATCTATTTTATTTAATAAATACAATAAGTTAAGTTGTTGTCTAAGAGTTGTGTAAGGGGCTTTTTGGTGTGTAATTACCGCACCAGCTAAGCGCTTTGTTACAGTTTACCTGTTAAACCCTGCACCAAAATGGCATCACCGAAAGAATCTTATCCGATACTTAGTTTAGTCAAATAACCTAGTTAAGTGCTGTGGCTTGGGCTGATGAATTTACTTGGAAAAGCAACTAGCGCGTTACAAAAGGAATGTACATGGAGCAAAAAATAGCAGTAAAACTAATGGTTTAGTCAGTAAAAAAGTAACGTTAGCGTTTCTTAATCCAGCCTGCTAATTTGTATTTTTGTCGGTGTTTTTGCTTTAACCGCTTTTTAAATGTTGCGTCAAAAACACCATTTCCTGTGCTGTTTACTAGCTTTGCATGGCTAGGCTCACTATTATTGCTAGACATAGTTTCTGTACTCATTGAGCTCCTTTTGTAACTTCATTTTTTCCTTCAAAATTTCAATTCGTCTCCAATAGTATTTTCGAGAAGACGACTTAAGTGTCTTTTCTCTAAAGCTATTGGTATTTACAAAAACTTCTTCAAGTACGCGGTTGTCACTGTTTAAGTCATACATTAGTCAATTCCTACCATTTTGAACTCGGTGTATCTTGTTGGCTACTTCAGTCCAAAAAATGTTGCGTGTAAGGCTATAAGTAGTCAACGTTGGTTAATTTGTGAACAGATGATAAACACCGTTTGTGACCGTTGTTTGACAACTATTTGTCAATTATATTTCAGGTTAGAATTAACGACTTTCAAAGAGAGCACTAGAAGCATAAGAACAAGAACAAGAACAAGAACAAGAACTAGAGCAAGAACAAGATCGCTTACGGTTTAGCGCGTACCTAAAAGGCGACCTAAATAGCTAAGGACTGCGTTAGTTTTCTTTAAGGGATAAACATCAACCCCAAGGTACTGTGTTAGATCTAATTGAATCGCCAGCTTGGTAAATAGACGATTGCGTGTTTTAAGTGTTATTTTGCAGTGTATTTCAATTTTTTTAAGTTGAAGAATATACTTTGTCGGGTTTTCCAGGGTATATATAGCACAACAAGAGAAACCCTTGGGCTCGAGAAGCGTTACTATTTTATTCAAGTTACTTCTATCAATACTCTCGAAAAAATAGTGCCACGCGAGTTCTTGGTGGTCGGAAAATAGGTGGTTATGTTTGGGGTTCAGAAAGCGATTCAATGGATTTTCCTGAATTTCTCTTAAACACAAGCACATAGTTCGTGCGCTTGTGTTTAAGTTACTGGTATTGCCGATGGCTGGGGGTGTTTATAGGGATTGTGAGTGTAGAACCTTTTCTATCCAGCTGAGAGTTGCTTCGCCAATACGCGGCTCAAATTTATCTTCGGGACGACCCGGGTTATATCGGTTATTAGCTCTTGCAGCCACATATTCTGCGATAT